>CAZJSF010000018.1:0-24540 GCA_964548515.1 uncultured Thermodesulfobacteriota bacterium | reverse complement strand
GGTTGACCCGGCCCCAGCTCATGTCGGTGACGTGGAGCAGGCCGTCGATGCCGCCCAGGTCGATGAACGCACCGTAGTCGGTGATGTTCTTGACCACGCCCGCGAGGATGGCTCCCTCCTCGAGCTTCTTCAGGGTCTCCTTGCGGTGCTTCTCTCGCTCCTTCTCCAGGAGCACCCGCCGGGACAGGACGATGTTGCCGCGTCGGCGGTTGAACTTGATGATCTTGAACTTGTACGTCTCGCCGATGAGCTTCTCCAGCTGGCGCACCGGCCGGAGGGCCACCTGGGAGCCGGGCAGGAAGGCGCGCACGCCGATGTCGACCGAGAGGCCGCCCTTGATGCGGGCCACGATCTTGCCCTCGACCTCCTCGTCGTTCTCGGCCGCCTTGCTGATGGTGTCCCAGACGCGGATCTTGTCGGCCTTGTCCTTCGACAGGAGGACCATGCCGTCGTCGTTCTCCAACTGCTCGACGAGCACTTCCACCTCGTCGCCGACCTTGATCCCGGCCTTTCCGTCGGGGCCGCGGAACTCGTAGAGCGGCACGACGCCTTCCGACTTGTACCCGATGTCCACCACGGCGAAGTCGTTGGTGACCTTGATCACGCGTCCCCGGGCGACGGACCCTTCCTCGGCTCCGCCCCCGGTCTCCTCGAGCAGGGCGGCGAAGTCGAGTTCTTCTTCCTCGTGGTGGTTCATGCTGTTGGTTTCGCTTGTCATGTCCTCTTGCAACCTCCTAAGTTCTTTATTCAAAAAGGGCCGCAGCGCGCCCCCTTTTGTCGAGCGAGTCGCGGAGAGTACCACAGACGCTCCGCGGGTCTCAACACCACAATTGCGGAAAACTCCGGCCGCTTCGGGCGGCTCCGGCCCCGGTTCAACCCCCTCCGGCGGAGGCCAGGCGCTCCTGCACCAGGGCGGCCACCCGCTCCACCACCTGCGCCACCGTGAGCCCCGTGGTGTCCACGGCCACAGCGTCCGCGGCGGCCCGGAGCGGAGCGTGTTCCCGGGTGCTGTCCTGCTCGTCCCGCGCGCGGATGTCCGCCAGGACGTCCGCGGCTCGCACGGCCTGGCCACGGGCGGCCAGTTCCTCGGTTCGCCTCCGCGCGCGCTCCTCGTCGGAAGCGGTGAGGTAGACCTTCAGGAGCGCATCGGGGAAGACGACGGTCCCGATGTCGCGCCCTTCCAGCACCGAGGGCCGGGCCTCCCCCAGTTCGCGCTGGTAGCGCGCCATCGCTTCGCGCACCGGCCTCCGCGCCGAGACGCGGGAGGCGAGATCGCTCACCCGGTGCTCCCGGATCTCCCCGGAGACGTCCTCCCCGTCCAGCAGCACCCGGGAGCTGCCGTCCGAGCCGGGGCGAAACTCGATCGCGGTGCCCCGGCACAGGCGCTCCAGCGCCCCGTCGTCCCCGAAGTCCACCCCCCTCCGATCGGCCTTGAGGCCCACCGCCCGGTACATGGCCCCCGTGTCCACGTGCTGCCACCCGAGGCGGGCCGCCAGACGGCGGGCCACCGTGCTCTTGCCCGCCCCGGAAGGGCCGTCGATCGCCACCACCCGCACGCTCATGGCTCCGCGCTCCTCTCCTCCGGGGCCGGCCCGCCTTCCAGGAGGGTCTCCAACCGTTCCCAGAGCCGGTCGCGACCCTGCCGGGCCTTCACGGAGGTCGGTACCAGTTCCGAAGCCTCCACGCGGACCGCCTTCCCGATCTGCTCGAGGCGGGCCCTCAACCGCCCCCGAGGCACCTTGTCGCACTTGGTGACGACCGGCACCAGGGGGCGCCCCGCCGCGCGGACCCAGAAGGCGAAATCCCGGTCCTGCTCCGAGGGGTCCCGCCGGACGTCCAGGAGGAGGAGAACGGCCC
Source organism: uncultured Thermodesulfobacteriota bacterium (assembly GCA_964548515.1). GTDB lineage: Bacteria > Desulfobacterota > Deferrisomatia > Deferrisomatales > JACRMM01 > CAZGRT01. Next base: position 22,683 of record CAZJSF010000018.1, on the reverse strand, counting down.
GCAGGGACGACGATTCCCGCACGAAGTGCCGGACGTTCTCGCTCCAGCGGGCGACGGCCGGGATCGGGGCCCGCGCGTAGCCGTAGCCGGGGAGATCGACCAGAACGAACTCCTCGCCGACCAGGAAGAAGTTGAGCGCTTGGGTGCGGCCCGGCGTCCCCGAGGTCCTCGCCAGGGCGCGACGGCCCAGCAGGAAGTTGATCAGGGAGGACTTGCCCACGTTGGACCGGCCCGCCACGGCCACCTGGGGCCAGGGCATCGGCGGAGCGTCCTCCCACCGGGGCGCGCTCGCGAGGAACCGGGCCTGCCCCGAACGGTAGCGGCGCGTCGACACGGGGGCTCCTTTCCGAGGGGTGGGTAGCGTAGGCACAAGCACCCGTAATTTCAACTTCATTCTTGACAGGCCGGGAGGCCGGCGAAAGAATAGCGCGTCGCCCGCCGGCCGCCCTCGGCCCGCAAGAGGTTCGAAATGTCCGAGACGGCACCGAGGTTGGCCCACCTGCTTTCCCATTGGGCCGAGCACAACGCCTCCCACCTGGAAACCTATCGGACCTGGGCGGAGAGGGCCCGCGAGGCCGGCCTCGAGGGTTGCGCTCGGGCGTTGGCCGAGGCGGTGGCGGCGGCCGAGGCGGTGGGGGACGCATTGGGGAAGGCCGCGGAGGCCCTCCCCCCGGGATCGTGACCTAGACGGCTTATCCGTAGACCCCCGCCGACCGATACGTGCGGCGATGGGTCGATTGGCGGAAGGACGAGCCTTTGGAGCTTCGGGGCAATCTCAAGGACTTCAGTCTCCCCGACATCATCCAACTCGTGGGCTTCGGCAGGAAGACCGGGGCGCTACGGATCTCCTTTGTCGGCGGCGCGGCAGCCCTCTACTTCGAGGAGGGCAACGTGATCCACGCCGAGTACCCGGGCACCCAGGGGGAGCAGGCGGTGTACGCCATGTTCCGGGTTCCCCAGGGGGAGTTCCGCTTCCAGGCGGACGTGGCTCCCTCTACCCGGACGATCGCGATGGACCCCACGAACCTGGTGATGGAGGCGGCCCGTCTGCTGGACGAGTCGCGCCGGGCCGAGGCGGAGGGCGCGACCCCGGAAGGGGGAGAGGTTCCCAGCGGGGAGTGGCTGGGGGTGGAAGACGTCCACCGGGACCCGACCGACGTCAAGCAGGAGATCCGGGACCTTCTCAACCAGCGCTTCGGGAAGAACGCGAAGCGGCTGCTGCAAGCGGTGGATCAATGCGGAGACTCGGTGGACGACCTCCTGCAACTGGCCGAACGGGTGGAGAAGTACGTCCACGTCTTCATCGACACGCGTGCCTCGACGGCCATCGGCAAGGAAATCCGAACCCTCATCGACGGCTCCTCCTGACCGCGATCTTCCTCGGGCTCGCCCTTCCCGCCCTCGCGGCCCCCCTCTCCCTGACCGTGTCCCTCACCAAGGACACCCTCTACACCATCGCCTCCGACTCCCTGGACCGGAAGTACGACGAGGTCCGCCGGACGGTGCTCGCCGACAACCCCGACCTCGTCTCCTTCGACATCCGCCGCAGCGGCGACGACGTCACGGTGGTCTTCGGGCTGCGCCGGGGCGGGGACCGCTACGACTTCCGACTGTTCGGCAACAAGCACGACTACTACCGCATGTCCATGGGGGTGAGGCTCGAGGAGACCTTCGCCCTGCTGGCCCGGGTGGACCCCAACGTGGAGGCCGGGGGCGTGACCCGCGACGGGGAGATCCTGCGCCTGACCCTGCGCCCCGCGGTCGGGGCCGGTGCCGGAGCGGAAGCGGCCTCCTCGGAACCGCGGCGCGGCCCGGCCCCCGCCGAACCCCCGGAGAAGGCCGCCGCCGCGGACCGGAGGGACGTGGCCCCCCCGGGCACCGACGGGGAGGTCCCCGCGCCCGGGACGACCGCGATGCCTGCCGTCGGCTCGGTGCAGGTCACCGGACCCCGGGAGGGGCGCGCCGGAGTTCCCCAACCGCGCGGCGACGCTTCGGACGAAGACTCCGAGACCGCGTACCGGGAGGCACGCCGGGAAGGCACCCTGCAGGCCTGGTCGCGGTTCCTCGCAGAGCATCCGGACTCGCCTCGGGCCCCCGAGGCCGGGGAGCGGGCGGCGGCCCTGCGGGAGGATGCCGCGTACCGCACGGCGCTGGAGCGAGACGACGCATCGGGCTACCAGGCCTTCCTGGACCACTTCCCGGCCTCCGGACGCGCGCCGGAGATCGAGGCGCGCCTGAAGCTCGCCCAGGAAGCGCGCACCCGGGCGGTGGTGGAACGCCGCGTCCGGGAGCAGGAGCAGGGCCGTCGGGCGGAGGCCTACGCCCAGGCCAAGAAGCTCGACACCCCGGAGGCCTACCGGATGTTCCTCACGATCTACCCGGACGCCCCGGAGGCCGCCGATGCCCGGAGGCGCATGAACAGGGCCGAGACCCGCTCGTCCCCGCCTCCGAGCGAAGCGGGGAACCGCACGCCGCCCGGGCGCCCGCCCAGTCCGGTCCTGACCGTGCCCCCGGTTCCGAAGGGGCCGACCGTGGACGGGAATGCGGCGGACGCCGCGTGGAAGGGGGCCCCTGCCCTCGCCGTTCCCCTGACCGGCGGAGGGCGGTCGATCGAGGCCCGGGTGCGGGCCGTCCACGACGGGGTGCGCGTGTACCTGCTCGCCGAGTGGCCGGACGGGACCGAGGACGCCCTGTACCGTCCCTGGACCTGGGACGAGCAGAAGAAGACCTACGTGCAGGCGGACCGGGTGGACGACGGCTTCGCGGTGGCCCTGTACCGGAGCTCCCCGGACCAGGCGTGCAAGCTCAACGGGGAGGAGCAGGAGGCCGATACCTGGCTGTGGAGGGCCTTCTGGTCCAGCGTGGCCGGGCACGCGGACGACGGCGTCCTGCGGGTCAGCCGGCAGCGCCTGCCCCACGCCAACCCCTACCCGACCGCCTCGGGCTCGGGGCAGGTCTGGATTCGCGAGGAACCCGACGACGGCCCGCCCCCGTGGGCCCTCGTCATCCCGGTGGAGTTCCAGGGGGCGGAGGTGGCGAGCTACCGCAAGCAGTCGGCCGCGGGGAGCCGCGGCGACGTACTCGCCGCAGGGCGGTGGACGCCCGGCGGCGCCCGGGGGGGAACCTGGGCGGTGGAGATGTCGAGGGCGCTGGACACCGGACACGCGGACGACGTCCCGCTTCGCGCAGGCACACGCCAGCCCGCGGCATTCGCCGTGTTCGACCGGAGCGAGAAGGGGCGCCACGTTTCGAGCGAGTTGATCCAACTCGACATACGCGGGAGGTGACCGTGGGAAAGCCAGCTGGAATCCAGATCAAGCGGTGGTTCGGGATGCTGGTCGGCCTGCTGCTCGTGGTCGATCTGGCGGCACTGGGAGGCAGCTTCGTGATCTCCCAGTCGATCCGGCGCGTGGTCGCGCAGGCGGAGCCGCTGGCATCGGCAACCGCCGCCATCCGCGCCGAGACCCTCGGGGCCCAGCGCGACCTCTTCCGCTACCTGGCCGAGTTCGTGGACGACACGACGCCCGCCCTGCAGCACCTGGACAACGTCGGTCCCCACGTGCAGGTGGCCCGGGCCGGGGTCGGGACCGGGCTGCTCGCCAACGACCTCGACGAGATCGAGAAAAGCGTGGAGCGGTACCGCAAGGTCCTGGAACTGATGCCGCGCACGGTCGAGGGCTCCCGGGACTGGTCCCGGCTCCAGGAGTACAGTTCCACGGCCATCGAACTGGGCAACGCGGTCGAGGAGATCTCCACGCGCCTGGCCCAGGCGGCCCAGGAGGAGATCCGCGTCCGAAGCCGGAACGCCAACCGGGCGGCCGCCGCCGCCATGTGGACCTCGGTCGGGGTCTTCGCGCTGAGCATCTTCGCGATCCTCGCGCTGCGGCACTGGTGGAAGCAGTTCCAGGAACTGCTCCTGGGGATGTGAGGGTGTCGCCCGGGACCTTCGAGACCGTCCTCATCGAGGCCCGCGCCGGACGCTACGAACTGCGGCAGGGGGAGCGGACCCTGCTCGCGGTCCCCAGGCCCGTGTTCGAGGGGTACGAAGCCGACTCCGTCTTCCCGCCGGCCTGGCGGTCCCTGCGGGAGGCACATCCGGTGCGCCGCCTCTTCTGGAACCCGGCCGACGCCGAGTTCCTGATGGCCGGCCTCGACGCCCACCCCGTTCGAGCGGTGGAGGGCTCGGGGGCCTCCCCGTACCGGGCCTACCTCCGGGGGATCTGGCTCCCGGCCCCTCCGGTGCTCCTGCTCAGCCCCTTCTGGAACCCGGCAGACCCCTGCGACCCCTTCGACGAGGCGGCGCGGCGCCGGAGTTTCGACACCCAGATGGCCTTCGTGGAAATCCTCTCGGGCCTGCGGCCCCCCTCTCGCTGGACCGGAGTGCTCAACGCCACGGACCTGTACCGGGAGGCCCTCGGCGTCTCCACCGAGGCGACCTCCGGGCGCCCCCCCGAAGTTCGGGAGGGGGCCCTAACCCCTCCCCGCCCGCTGGAGGAAGGGGGGGTCAGGCAGGCCTTGGAGGCGATCGCGCTGCGCCACGTGGGGGAGATCTTCCCGGTCCTGCGCGCGGGGTGCCTGGCGGGGTTCCACGCGCTCACCCTGGCCGGCGTCCAGGCGGCCCAGGCCCTGCTGACCCAGTTCGGACTCGATTCCCAGGAGGGGCCGTACCGCCCCCACTGAGGGCTCAGCGGCCGGTGAGGTAGCCGGAGAGGAGCACGGCGAAGGGAGCCCCCTGCCCAGGGCCCAGCGCCTCCACCTCGACGGTGAAGGGTCCGGCCAGGGGCGCAGCGGTGCCGAGGCGCACCGAGGTCGACCGGCGTGAGTCGAGGACGGCAAGGGCGACGGGGGCACCCCCCGCCCCGTTGACGACGCCCGCGACGGCGCTCTCCTCCGCCAGGACCCGGACCCGGAAGACGGCATCGGGCCGTGCATCGAGGGAGACGTCCGAGAGGTGGAATACCCGGCCCTCGGGGGGCTGGAAGGGCTGCCGGACCCGGGTCTCCTTGGAGGAGAAGGTTCCGCGGGCGGCGAAGGCGGTGTAGGTCCTGGGATCCGGAGACGCCGTGCCGGCCGGCGGGGGCGGGTTCTCCAGCCAGACCCGCAGCGGCGGCTCGTCGACGATCCTCACCGGGGAGCCGATCTCCACCGATTCGGGCGCGGGCGGGAGGTTGGTGACCTCGACCGCCAGGGGCTCCGAGCCGTCGAGGGCGACCCGCCCCGTGACCTCCAGGGGACTCCCCAGCCCCTCCACGACCCGGACGTCCTGTACGGCGGGCAGGTTCCCGACCTCCACCCGGCCTTCCACCGGCTGGGTCAGGTACACGGGGGTCGGCTCCGGCCGGCCCGGCTCCCCGATCCGATACTGCTGGGCCGCGACGGGCTGGACGAGGGCCAGCACCGTCAGGGCAAGGATGCTCGCGCGGGCCATGCTCCACCTCCTCCGCTCGGGTCTACGACCCGGCTCCCCGGTGCGGCAGGACGTCGGCGCTGAGCCCTTGACCGTCCCGATCGGCCGCTGGTAGCTTGGCGTGGTTTCTGGCGCCGCCTCACGGCGCCGCTCTCGCAGGGAGACACCATGGCGCACTGGCAGAACTATCCCACTCGGTATGTGGGCGACGCAAACCCAAACCGTCCCAAGCACCTCCACGACCTGGCGAACGAGCAGGAGAGCTGCGTGATCCACTCCCTCGAGTGGGCCTCCAACGCCGTGCCGTTCTCGACCCGGGAGGAGGCCTATCGCGCCGGCTACAAGCCCTGCATCTTCTGCCTCCCCTACGAGCGCGGCGCCAGCTGAGCCATCCTCGCGCCCCGGGGCCGACCCCCGGACGAGGTGGACCATCGAACGGACGATCCTGAAAGGCCACTTCCTGGTGGCCATGCCCCAGCTCAGCGACCCGAATTTCGCGCAGACCGTGGTGCTGCTCTGCGAGCACAGCGGCGAGGGGGCGTTGGGACTGGTCGTGAACCGCCCGACCCCGTTCCTCCTGGGCCAGGTCTACGCGGGACAGGACATCGAGGGGGAAGGTGGGGCCGACGCCCCCGTCCACTACGGGGGACCCGTGCAGCCCGAGATGGGCTTCGTCCTGTACGAGGGTTCCGAGTACGAGGGATCCACGCCGGTCCTGCAGGGCCTGCGGCTGGGGACCAGCCTGCAGATCCTCCGGGACATCGCGGCCGAGCGGGGACCGGAGCTGTTCTTCTTCTCCCTGGGCTACTCCGGCTGGGGGCCGGAGCAACTGGAACAGGAACTGGCGCGCAACGACTGGCTCGTCGTGCCGGCCGACAGCGACCTCATCTTCCGGGTCCCCCCGGACAAGCGCTGGGAGGAGGCCATCCGTCGGCTCGGGTTCGATCCCTCCATGCTCTCGGGGACCTCCGGCACCGCCTGACCCCCGCTCCCCTCAATCCACCGAGTGCACCGCGAGTTCCTGCCCCGGGCGGATGACGCTGCGGGCGTTCAGGTCGTTCCACGCCATGAGGTCCCGCAGGGGCACCCCGTAGCGCCGGGCGATCCCGATCAGGGTGTCCCCACTGCGCACGGAGTGGAAGGTGGTCTTCGGCTCCGGGTTCGCCCGCTCCCACTCCTGCAGCGCGGCCGGGAACGACCCCTCCGAGCCGTCCGGCAGCGCGACGCGGTGGGTGCCGCGGGGAAGGTCGCTGCCCACGATCCACGGGTTGAGTTCCAGGAAACGCCTGTAGGAAACCCCTGCGGCCGTGGCCAACGCGCTGACGGGGAGCAACCTGCGCTCGATCGAGACCTCGAGTTCCGCCGAGTCCACGGGCCGGTACACCCGAGACCCCTCCAGCGTGATCCCGTAGGCCTCCGGGTGCTCCACCACCAGCTTGGCCGCCATGGCCCGGAACACGTAGCGCTCGGTCTCCCGGGGCAGGCGCAGGCCGTAGAAGTCGCGCTGCCCCTGGGACTCCATGGCCTGGGCCACGCGGCTGCGCCCCGCGTTGTAGGCGGCGAGCGCCGCGGCCCAGGAGCCGAACGCCTCCCGGAGGTCCGAGAGGTGGTCCAGGGCGGCCTCGGTCGCCCTCTCCCAGTCGCGCCGGGAGTCCCGCCAGGACGAACGGTCGAGCCCGCAGGAGGAACCGGTGCTCGCCATGAACTGCCACGGTCCCGTCGCCCCCGCGGAGCTCACGGCGTCGACCCGCAGGTTGCTCTCGATGAGGGTCACGTACTTGAGGTCCTCCGGGAGGCCCCGCGCCCGGATCGTCTCCTCGATGAGGGGGAAGTAGCGGGGAATCCTCTTGAACCAGAGGGTCGTGCTCACGGGGTTGCCGAGGGTGACCACCAGTTCCAGGTCGAGCCTCTCCAGCACGTCTTCCCGGTCGAGCGGAACGGATTCCCCGCAGAACGTCAGGTTCTCCGGGATGGGCAGGGAGAGCAGGTGGCTGATCCACGCGCCGTCCCCGGCGGCGGGTACGGGTTTCGGAGCGACCAGAACCAACCCCACCAGCAGACCGATCCACCTCATCGACGCACCTCCGGAAGTCACCCCTCTCCCATCGGCTTCCCCCTGCCGCTCCTTTACCCGCCGCCGCTGCGGCGGCGCGGAAAAAAAAGGCGGGACCCGTAAGGCCCCGCCCGGCTTTCTCTCGCCCGACCGCTCAGTAGCTTCGCCGCCGGCTGAAGCAGTCCCGGCAGTACACCGGCCGGTCCTGGCTCGGACGGAAAGGCACCTGGGTCTGCTGCCCGCACTCGTCGCAGGTCACGTCGAACAGTTCCCGCTGCGGGCGCGAATCGTACCCGCCCCCGCCCCCGCCGCCCCGGTCGTTCCGGGACGTCTTTCGACGCTGCCGGCACGGCTTGCAGCGCGTGGGCTCGTTGGTGAACCCCTTGGCGGCGTAGAACTCCTGCTCCCCCGCCGTGAACGTGAATTCCTCGCCGCAGTCCACACAGTTAATGCTCTTGTCCTGATACATGGTGCCCGTCCGATCCCTTCTCCTCAAACCGCCTCGATGGACCAATTGGGTCCGGCGGGCCCCACGCCCGACGGCCATCCCCCCTCAAGGGCGGAGACGAACGCGAGTTTACCACAACGCACAACCCAGAAAAGCACTTTCTTTCTTCGGTCCTCGGGACTCTTCGGGAAAGACCCCCGATGCGTCGTCGCGCAACCGCGTTTCAGGACCTCTCGGCGAGGAACAGCTTGTGCACTCCCAGGGGCTGGATCCGCCGGATGCCGAGCAACCGGAAGCCGCAGGCCCGAATCGCGTCTTCCACGTCCAGGTCCGTGGAGAATCCGATCCGCTCCATGAGCGGCGAGACGGCGGACTTGGCGGCCCCGTAGAGGCCCCGTTCCCGGGTGTTGCTCACGACGATCGCGCGCCCGCCACGCCGGCAGACCCTGTGCATCTCCGCGCAGAGCCGGGCCGGGTCCCCCACCGTGGTGATCACGAAGGGCGCCACGACCACGTCGAACGCCTCGTCCGGGAAGGCGGTGCACGTCGCGTCCGCACAGTGCAGTTCGACGCGCGTCCCGTTCCCATCGACGAGGGCCCTCCAGCGGGCTCGGCGCAGCATCTGCCGGGAGATGTCGATGCCCGTCACGTGGCATCCGCAGGGGTAGTGGCGCAGGCCGAGCCCCGTCCCCACCCCCATCTCCAGGACCCGCTCGCCCGGGCGGACTTCCCGGGCGGCCTCCCGCCTGCCCGGCTCGAGCGCGAGCCCGAACACCCAGTCGTAGACCGGCGCCAGGACACCGTAGAAGCGCTTCGAGTAATCCTGATCCACGCCCGCCCTCTTCAGGAAATCGGAGCCCGCAGTGTACACCGCGGCCTACGCGCGTCAACAGGGAGCCGTCGCTCGCAGGGGAGGCGCCGCTTCCTCGCGCCTGCGCCTCGGCCGCCTTGAGCCGGGGGAAGGCCACCGGCATAATCGACGCGCCATGGACCCTTCCCCTCCCCTGCGCATCCTGGGAGCCCGCCAGAACAATCTGGCGGGCTTCGACCTGGAAATCCCCCACGACCGCCTGGTGGTGCTGACGGGGGTCTCGGGGTCCGGGAAGTCCAGCCTGGCCTTCGACACCGTCTTCGCCGAGGGGCAGTGGCGGTTCCTGGAGTCCCTGCCGAGCTACGCCCGGCTGCTTCTCGAGAAGATGGCCCGGCCGCGCGTGGACGGGCTCGAGAACGTGCGCCCTGCGATCGCCCTCGCCCAACACAACGCCGTCCGGGCGGCCCGAAGCACCGTCGGGACCTCCACGGAACTCTACGACCTGTTCCGCCTCCTGTTCTCCGCGGCGGGGGAGGTTCACTGCCCCTCCTGCGGCCGGGAGGTGCGTGCCTGGACAGCGGACGCCGCAGCCCGGGCCGCGCTGGCCCGGTGGACCGGCGGACGCATCCAGGTGGAGGTGCCGCTCGCAAGGCTGGCCTGGCTCCCCGCCCGTGGTTGGGCGGCGGACCTGTCGGCGAGGGGTTTCGCCCGGGTATGGCTGCGGGGCGAGACCCGCCGGCTGGACGAGCCGGGACTGCCGGAGGCCCTCCCGGAAGGCGCGCTGGTGGTCGACCGGGTGACGGGGCGGAACACCAGGCCCGAACGACTCGCGGGGGCACTGGACGAGGCCTTCCGGCTCGGCGACGGGGTCGCCCAGGCCCGGGGCGACGACGGAGAGGTCCTGCGCTTCGGCACGGCGCGGCGCTGCCACACGTGCGACCGGGACCTTCCCGAGCCCCGCCCCGTCCTCTTCAGCTTCAACCACGCCCTCGGGGCCTGCCCGGAGTGCACGGGCTTCGGGGCTGTCCTCCGGTGGGACGAGGCCAAGGTGGTGCCCGATCCGTCCCGGACGCTCGGCGATGGTGCCGTCGAACCCTGGCAGACGCCGGCCAACCGCTGGTGGCAGGAGGAGCTCGAGCGCCTGGCGGACGAGGAGGAGATCCCCCTGGACGTGCCGTGGAGGGACCTCCCGCACGGGGCGCGCGACAAGGTGTGGCACGGGACGGAGCGCCTCGAGGGGATCGACGACTTCTTCGAGTACCTCGAGGGCAAGCGCTACAAGATGCACGTCCGGGTCTTCCTGGCCCGCTACCGGACGCCGGCGACGTGCGGCACCTGCGGGGGAGCTCGACTCCGACCCGAGGCGCTCGGCGTGACCCTCGCAGGGAAGACCATCTCCCAGGTGAACGCCATGAGCCTCGGGGAGCTCGCCCGCTGGTGCGAGGGACTCGGGACGGTCGCGGGCGGCAGGGCCCGCGACGTCCTCTGGCGGATCGAGGACAAGCTGGCCACGCTGCTCCGGCTCGGCCTCCACTACCTGACCATGGAGCGGGCCACCCGGACCCTGTCCGGGGGGGAGGCCCAGCGCGCCGCGCTCGCCCTGCAGCTCCAGAACCGGCTGGCCGGGACCCTGTACGTGCTCGACGAGCCCACCGTGGGGCTCCACGCGAGGGACGTCCACGTGCTGGGCGAGGTCCTGGCGGAACTCACCACCCGCGGAAACACCGCCCTGGTGGTGGAGCACGACCTGTCCCTGGTGCGGCGGGCGCACCACGTGATCGAGTTGGGGCCGGGAGGCGGGCACCGGGGCGGCAGGGTTCTCTACGAGGGCCCGCCCGAGGGCATGGCCCTGGCCGGCACTCCGACGGCGCGCCATCTCGCCCGCCGCGGGGCGGGCCCCCGAGGACGCCCCGCGCGCCCACCCCGGGGCCACCTCCTCCTCGGGGGATGCCGGCTCCACAACCTCCGGGGGATCGACGTCTCCATCCCGCTCGGCGTGCTGACCTGCGTGACCGGCGTGTCGGGTTCGGGGAAGTCGAGCCTGGTCACGGGGACCCTGATCCCCGCCCTGGCCGGCGCGGCGGACGCCCCGCTGGACCGCATGGACCTCCGGGGCGGACGCGTCTCCCGCGTCCAGGAGGTGGACCAGTCCCCGATGGGGAGGACGCCGCGGTCCATCCCCCTCACCTACCTCGGTGCGTACCAGGCGGTGCGAGGCCTCTTCGCCGGGCTCCCCGCGAGCCGCAAGGCGGGCCTGTCCGCCAGGGCCTTCTCCTTCAACGTGCCGGGGGGGCGCTGCGAGACCTGCAAGGGGACGGGCTTCGAGAAGCTCGAGATGCTCTTCTTCGAGGACCTCTACGTTCCCTGCGACGCCTGCGGGGGCCGCCGCTTCCGGCCCGAGGTCCTCGCCGTCCGCTACCGGGGGCTCTCCATCCGCGAGGTGCTCGACCTGACGGTGCAGGAGGCGCTCCCGGTCTTCGAGGGCTCGGAGGACGTCTCCAAGGCCCTCCGCGCCCTGGAGGACCTGGGGCTGGGCTACCTCGTCCTCGGCCAGCCCGGCACCACGCTCTCCGGCGGAGAGGCCCAGCGGCTGCGCATCGCCGCGGAGCTCCTCGGCCGCGGCCCCCGCGACGGCATGTACGTGCTCGACGAACCCACCACGGGACTCCACCCGGAGGACGTGGACCGCCTGCTCGCCGTGCTCCAGCGGCTCACGGAGGGCGGGAACACTGTGGTCGTGGTGGAACACAACCTGGACCTCGTCTCCCACGCCGACTGGGTCATCGACCTGGGGCCGGAAGGCGGCGAGGGCGGAGGACGGATCGTGGACGTCGGGACGCCGGAGGACGTCGCCCGGCGCGCCCTCGGCCCCACCGGCCGATTCCTCAGGCCCTGGCTCGAGGATCGCCTTGCGTGAGCGGCCGGCCGGGGCACCCCTCCGGGAGCACGGCGCCCCCGTCCGCCGGGGTGCACCGTGAGACCCTTCCTGCACGTGATCCTTCTGAACCCGGAGATCCCGCCGAACACGGGGAACATAGCCCGGCTGTGCGCCGCGACCCGGAGCGCGCTGCACCTGATCCACCCGCTGGGGTTCCGCCTGGACGACCGGAGCCTGCGCCGGGCCGGCCTGGACTACTGGGACCACGTGGACGTGCACGAGCACGGCTCGCTGCCGGACGCGCTCGCCGCCACGGGCAGCGGCCCCGCGTTCTACTACTCCGTCCGGGCGTCGAGCCCCTACGACCGGGCCCCCTACGCCTCCGGTTCCCGCCTCGTCTTCGGCCCCGAAAGCACGGGCATCGCCCCCCGCATCCTCCGGGAGAACTCCGGCGCCTGCTACGGGATCCCCCTCTGGGGCGCAGTGCGGAGCCTCAACCTGTCCACGGCGGTGGGAATCGTGGTCTACGAAGCGTACCGCCAGCTCGGGGCCTGGGACTCGGGAGGCCTCCGTTCGTGATCGCCTACCGGGCGGGCGGCCGTGCCACGCCCAGGGCGTCGTCCACGATCCGGTCCACTTGGTTCACCGCCTCCTCCAGGACGGCCGCGAAGACGTCGCTGTAGTCGTAGACCCAGCGCGAGTAGTCCTGCCAGTAGACGATGTCCGACACCTGGGCCGTGAACTCCTTCCGGCCTAGGATGCTCCCGCCGCGCCCGACCTCCACGACGCCGGACAGGGTCGCGCTTCGGTGGATCTCGTTGGGGATGGAGAAGTCGCTCTCGTCTCCCGCGATCCTCCCCAGCGCACCCGGAAAGCGCACCCCCGCGAACGCCACCTGGACCCCGCGGGTCCCCTCGCGCATCCCCACCTCCCGGTATCCGGTGTCCAGGGAGCGGAGCGTGACGACCACATCGACCCCGTCTCCTCCCCCTCCGGACTTGTCCCGTCCGTAGGCCTCGAAGCGGGCTGCGGCGCTGTCGTTGAAACGATACCTGCGATAGGTCTCCACCGGGCCGGAGAAGACGGTGTACGGGTTCGGGATCTCGCTCCCGATCTTCACGCGCACGGCCCCGGCGAAGCGCTCCACCCCGCCCCGCGCGTCCTCCGACGGTCTTGCCGGGAGAGCCGCGCACCCTCCCGCCAGAGCAGCCGCGAACAGCACCACGATCCACGGTCTCATCGGCCACCTCCCCATCCGCCCCGGGTTCGTCCAGGCAACCGGATCAAGTCTAGGGCGGCCCCGGGTCCCCGCAAGTTCTCGACGGTAAGGTCCGACCCGGCACCGGCCGATACGTACGACGGCGAGGAGCCGGACGGCACGCTCCCCCGGCACCCCGCCGCCCGTGGGCTTCCCCTCGGAGTCCCGACGCCCATCCCCCGGCAGCACGAACCCGACGCGAGCGCGCCATGAACGAGGAACCGGGAGTACCCTTCGACGACGTCCTCACCCAGTTGCTCGAGGAGTGCCGGCCCGCGCCCGTCGAACCGCCGAACGGGGAGCGGGCGGCGCCGACCCCCGAGGGTCGCGACGTCCGCCGGGTGCTGGAGTTGTTCTACGAGGGATCCTACGCCCGCTGCACGGAGGAGATCGAAGCGCTCTCCCCTCCCGCCTGCGACGACCTGCGGGTGACCGCCCTGCGCTCGGCGTGCCGCGCCATGGTCTCCGGAAGGGTCCAACCGGCGATCGCCTCCTGCCTGGAGCTGCTCGGCGCGGCGGAACGGCAGCCGGATCTGTACGGGATTCTCGGCACGCTCCTGTTCCGCGTGAAGCAGCGGGGAGAGGCCCATGCGGCCTTCCGCCGGGGCCTGGGGCTGGCTCCCGAGCACCCGGGCCTCCGGGCCGGGCTGGCCCGCCTCGGCGTGCGCCGGGACCCGACCCTGCCCTTCCTGCCGCGCTCGCACCCGGCCAACCGCGTGCTCGGCCACGTGCGGACCTGGCTGCACCTCCCCTGAGCGCCTAGCCGGAAGGCCGGCGGTTCACCATCCGGACGACCGCATTGCCGTCGGGGAAGTACTCCACCAGGTTCACGCACCCGTAGTCCTGGGCCACGGCCTGGAACCGGGCCAGCGGCAACCCCATCGCCTCGAAGAGGAGCACCCGGTTCACCCCGCCGTGCGCCACCAGGCAGACGGACTCGCCCACGTGGCGGGCCAGGATCTCGTCCAGGGCGGGCAGGACGCGCGCCCGGAGCGCCGCCAGGCTCTCTCCCCCGGGGACCGCGCACCCCTCCAGGTCCCTCCACCACGTCTCCACGAGGTCCCGTTCGGCCTCCCAGATCTCGGAGAACCGCCGGCCGTCCCACCTCCCCATGTCCATCTCGCGGAAGGCCGGGCGCTCGATGGGATCCAGGCCGTGCCGCCGGCCGATGGCCACGGCGCCGGAACGCGCCCGTCCCAGGTCCGAGCAGTACACGGCGCCCAGGGGTTCGCGAGCCAGGAACTCCGCCGCCTCCTCCATCTGCCGTTCCCCCGACGGGCACAGGGGGATGTCCAGGTGCCCGTAGAGGGTACCCTCCACGCCCACGGCCCCGTGGCGCACCAGGAAGAGGCGCGTGCCGCCCGAGGGCTCGCCGCGCACCTCACGGCCCCCAGAGCAGATGGAGCAGGAGCAGGAACAGCACCTCCCCGGCCTCCTCGGAGAAGCCGAGGACGTCGCCCGTGATCCCCCCGAGCCTCCGATGGAAGAACCCCCGCAGGCCCAGGATGGCCAGGAGCACCACCCCCCAGGCCGCCAGGCCGCGCCAGCCGAGGAGAAGGCACGGAGCCCCCGAGCCGAGCAGCGCGAGCCGCACCGTGAGACCGTCGAGGTGGTCGGTATAGGCCGTGCCGAGCCCGGGCACGGCCCGGGCGTAGGTGCTCCGGTACGCGAGCAGGACGACCCCTCCCCTCGCCACCGCGGGCATGAGCAGGATCCCCCACGGCTTCGCCCCGGCCGGGAGAAGCCCCAGGGACGTCGCCTTGAGGAGCAGCAGCAGGCCCAACCCGGCCGCCCCCAGCGCGCCCGTGCGGCTGTCCTTCATGATCTCCAGGGCGCGCTCCCGGGTCCACCCTCCGGCCAGCCCGTCCACGGTGTCGGCGAACCCGTCCAGGTGGAGTCCGCCGGTCGCCGCGGCGAGCAGCGCCGTGAGCACGGCTCCCTCCACGAGCGGGGGGAATCGTCCTCCCAGGATCCCGTGGACGAGCAGGAGGCCGGCGCCCAGCACCAGGCCGACCAGGGGAAACGCACCCATGGAGCGGGCGAGTTCCCGGGGGTCGAAGACGCGCGCCCGGAACAGGGGCAGGACGGTGAGGAACTGGAACGCGACGGCGAAACGGGAGCCCAATCAGTCCTCCCGGTTCGAGACGCCGGCCTCCGAGAAGGTGGCCATCTCGCTCAGGATCCGGGCCGAGGCCTCGATCACGGACATGGCCAGCGCGGCCCCGGTGCCCTCTCCGAGACGAAGCTCCAGCACCAGGAGGGGGTTCTGGTCCAGGTGCTCCACCATCCGGATGTGGGCGCGCTCCTGGGACAGGTGGGACAGGAACAGGTACTCCTTCACGGCAGGGGCCAGGCGCGCCGCCACCATCGCGCCGGCCGTGGAGATGAAGCCGTCCACGGCCACCGGGATCCGCCGGGCCGCCGCCCCGAGGCACACGCCCGCGATGCCCGCGATCTCCAGGCCGCCCACCTTGGCGAGGACGTCCAGGGGATCCGCCGGGTCGGGACGGTTGACCTCGAGGCCCCGGCGCACCGCCTCCGCCTTCCGGGCGAGGCCCCGGTCGTCAACGCCCGTGCCCCGCCCCACGGCCTCGCACGGGTCGAGGCCGGTGAAGGCGGCCAGGATCGCCGCCGCCGGGGTGGTGTTCCCGATCCCCATCTCGCCCACTCCCACCAGGTCCACGCCATCCTCAGCGGCCCGGTCGGCGAGACCCACCCCGACCCCGAGCGCCGCGAGGGCCTCGCGCCGGCCCATCGCCGGCCCACGGGCCAGATTCGCCGTGCCCCGCGCCACCTTGACGTGGACCAGGCCTTCGAGATCGCCGAAGTCGTGATCCACGCCGATGTCCACCACCACCACCTCGGCGCCCACGTGCCGGGCCAGCACGTTGATCGCGGCCCCTCCCCGGAGGAAGTTGAGGACCATCTGGGCGGTGACCTCCCGCGGGAAGGCGCTCACCCCCTCCTCGGTCACCCCGTGGTCGCCGGCGAGCGTGTACACGCGCTTCCTGTGGATCGCCGGCTTCGCGGTGCGCTGGATCCCCGCGAGGCGACGGGCCACCGTCTCGAGGCGGCCGAGACTCCCAGGAGGCTTGGTCAGGTCGTCGAGGCGGCGTTGCGCCGCGTCGAGGCACTCGGGCTCCAGGGGGAGAATGGAACCGACCAGGGACTGCAGGGCGGACTCTTCCATCGGGCTCTCCGTCGAGGCGGATCGTCGAAGCGGGCTCGGGACTGCGAAAAGGGGTGGAGGATAACACCCGGCCCCGCGGGGTTCCACCCCGGCAACGCGGGGGTTCAACGGAGGCGGAGGGGGAGCCCCGAGACCACCAGATACGCCTCGTCCGCCCGGGCGGCCACCTCCTGGTTGAGGCGGCCCGCGACGTCGCGGAACCGGCGAGCCAGGGCGTTGGCGGGCACGATCCCCGACCCCACCTCGTTGGTCACGACGCACAGCCGCCCGGGACAACGCTCGATCGCATCCAGGACCCGCGCCGAGGCCCTCTCCAGACCGTCGGCGTCGTCCCCGTGACGGGCCAGGAGATTGCTCGCCCACAGCGTCAGGCAGTCCAGAAGGCCCCCGCCGTACTCGGGGAGCCGTTCCAGCGCCCTCTCCAGTTCGAGCGGTTCCTCGCAGGTGTCCCACCGGGGCCCCCGCTCGGCCCGGTGCGCCTCCACCCGCCGGGTCATCTCCTCGTCCAGGGGTTGTGCGGTGGCGATGTACAGGAGCCTGCCCGGCCACGTCTCCGTGCGCGTCTGGGCGAAGCGGCTCTTCCCGCTCCGGGCCCCTCCGGTCACGAAGACGAGGGAACGCCCTTCCCGGCTCACGGCGCCCCCCTCCGGGCCGAGCGGGCACCCCGGTGGGGCCCGGGCGCCATCGGACCGGACCGGCGGGAACCGCTCGCCCCCCCCGGCTCAGAACACGTTGCCCACGGTGAAGAACCACTCATACCTGTCCTCGTCCTTGCGGGGGCTCGGGTTGAACCCCACGTCCAGTGCCAGGGGGCCCACCGGGGTCAGGTACCGGAAGCTCGGCCCCACCGCGTGGCGCAGGTCGGCCACGTCCACCGACTCGAAGGACCGGTTCCACACGTTGCCCGCGTCCCAGAAGAGGGCGGCCGCGAACTTGTCCCGGATCGGGAAGCGGAGTTCGCTGCGCAGGTTGATCATCGTGTCGCCCCCCACCGGGTCCCCGTTGGCCCCCTTGGGACCCAGTTCGTCCCGGCGGAAGCTGCGCACGCTGCTCCGGCCCCCGAGGAAGAAGCGCTTGTTGATGGGAAGGTCGGCGGTCTGCCCGAAGAGCGCCGCGACACCGCCCCGCGCGAGCAGCGCCAGGGTGACGGGTCCGCCGGTGAAGAACCCGCTGGCCGACGCCAGGTAGCGCCCGTACTCCACCTCCGACCCGAGGAAGTCGTAGGCCCACTCCGCCTGGGCGGTGTGATAGTAGCCCCGCCTCGGGTTGAAGGCGTCGTCCCTGGAGTCCCAGGCCACGACGGGCCCGACGGCCGAGAGGATGTAGTTGCCCCCCGCGTCCTCTCGCGTCAGCACGGCGTCTTCGTCCACGTTGCTCAGGCTGTTCGAGGACAGCGAGTACTCGAGGGCCGCGTGGAAGTGCTCGGTCACCTGGCGCTCCAGCGACAGGCGCACGGCGAAGCTCGACAGGTCGTAGGAATCCCGCGTCTCGTAGCTCTTCACGAGGCTCGCGTTGAAGGCGACGGGGACGCCCAGGAACCATGGTTCCCGGAAGTTCACGGAGTAGGACTGGTCGAACCGGTCGAAGTCGGCCCGCGTCCCGAGGCTGCGGCCCGTGCCGAGCAGGTTCGAGTGGGAGACGCCCGCGAAGCCCTTGATGTGCTCCTCGGTCCCGTAGCCCAGGCCGAAGGAGAAGGCCCCGGCATCCTGCTCGACCACGGTGACGAGGACGTCCCTCTCCTCCACGCCCGGTGCCGCGGCGAGGGGCTGGATCTCGACGCGCTGGAAGAAGCCGAGCCGGTAGAGCTTCCTCCGCCCTTCCGCGACGGCATCCGGGTTCCACGGGGTCCCCGCGGGAAGGTCCAACTCCCGCAGGATCACATGGGTCCGGGTCCTGGCGTTCCCCGAGACCACCACGCGCCCGTAGCGCAGGACCGGGCCTTCCTCGATCCGGAAGTACACGTCCACCCGTTCCAGGTCGCTCAGCTTCTCGAAGGTGTAGGAGACCCTCGCCTGCCCGTGCCCGGCGCCGGTCAACTCGGAGAGCAGGCGGAGCCTCGCCTGCTCCAGCACCCGCGGGTCGGCCCACCCGCCCACTACGATGCCGGAGAGATCCATGGCCCGCTGGGCCGGCAGATGCTCGGAGCGCTCGAAGCGCACCTCCCCGAAGCGGTACCGGGCTCCCTCCGAGACCTCGATCACCATGGCGGCGCTCCCCGCCGAGTCGACCCGCAGTTCCCTCACCCCCAAGGCCGCATCCAGGAAGCCCCGCGAGAGGTAGTAGTCCCGCAGGACCTGGAGATCGCGCTGCAGCGCCTCCTCCGTGAAGGGGGGCCGAGCGAAGAACCCTCCCTTCAGCAGGGACACGTAGGGCCGCAGCCGATCCTCCGGCATCCGCTCGTTGCCCCGGAACTCGATCCGGTCGAGCCGCACGAGGGGGCCGCGGTCCAGGTGGAAGGTGACCCTCCGGTTGCCCCAGGCCTCGCCGAGCTCCGCCGTCACACCCGCGTCCCGATATCCTCGGGAGACCAACTCCTCCCGCAGGAGCCCCGCGGTCCGCTCGGCCCAGTCGCCGTCGATGGGCTCCCCGTACTGCGCGGCCAGCGTCTCCCGCAGCGACCTCGCCTTCCACTCGTCGATCCCTTCCACCCGCACGTCCACCCGTTCCCCCACCTCGAGCGGCAACTCCAGGACCGCCTCGTCCCCTTCCGCCCGGTACTTGGGGCGGGTGACCCGCGCCTCCGGGTACCCCTCCCGGTGGAGCACCTCCAGGAGGGTCTTCACTCCCTCCCGGAGCCTGGGCACCGACGCGGGTGACCCGGGGCGGAGACCGAGGAGGGCCTCGAGACGCTCGCGGTCCATGACCGGCTCGGCGTCCCCCTGGATCCGGGAGATCTGCCGCGGCGGACCCTCCTCCACCTCGAAACCCACCCGAGCCCAGTGGCCGCCGGGGAGCAACACCACCCGGGCGGAGACGGCGGCGTCCGGATAGCCCTCCTCCCGGTACAGGGCCGCGATCTCCTTCTCGTCGCTGCGCAGCTTCACCTCGCGGATGGGCTCGTCCTCCCGGGTGGTGACCCGGGCGCGGAGAGCCGATTCCTTGAGGGCCTTCGCACCCGGGAAATCGACCGAGCGCACAAGGGGCTCGGCCGTGACGGCGACCTCGAGGACGAGCCCTCCCCCTTCGACCACGCCTTCCACGAGGGCGTCCCGGACCTCGTCCTTCTGCGCGAGCCTCCTCAGCCCACCCTGCACCTCCCGGGGATCGAAGAGATCTCCCGGTTCCACCCCCAGCAGGCTCCGGACCTCGGCGTCCGGGACGCGGCTGCCGTTCTCCACGCGGACCTCCGCGATCCGCATTCCGACGGCGGCCGGCAGGTCCGGTTCGGCCCGGGAAGGAGCCGGGGCGAGGAGCAGCAGCCCGATCAGGACGACTGGGATCATCGGAACGGAAAGCGGAAGCGGATCTCTCCGCCCAGGGAACCCCGCTCGCCGGCCCGGGCCGTGGCGGGGCGGTCGGTCCACGTTCCGAGGAGCGAGACGCGGGGCGCCAGGTTGTACTGCACCTCCACGTCCTGCTCTGCGGTCCCTCCCACGGCGGCGGAGTAGCGGGCGAAGAGGGAGCGGGTGATGGCCTTTCCCACCGTGATCCGCGTCATGGTGGTCTGGGCAGCGGACGAGTAGGAGGGGTCGACGGAGAGTTGGTCGATCCCGAGGAACTCGCCTACCCCCTCCTCGAGGTCGTCCTGGAGACCGCCCGTCGCGTAGCTCGCCGCCTGGACGGCGGCGAGCGCGTCGGCGTCGGGCAGCTCGCTCGTGGTGGCTCCGACGGAGAGGAGGGCCACGATGTCGTTCTCGGCCAGGGGAGGCAGGCTGCTCAGCAGCACCTGGTAGCCGTCGAGGGGCCCCGTGACGTCCACGGAGATGTCGTACTGCTGAACCGAGGTGGACGCGTGCACGTCGAGAAGCGGCACCGGTCGCGTCTCGCCGAGGAACTCCACGGCGCTCCTCCTCATCTCGTACTCCACGCCGCGCGCCCGCACCGTTCCCTCCAGCACCTCCACCCGTCCCCAGAGCACCGGCTTGGGGAGATTGCCCCGGGCTCGCAGATCGACTCCCAGGCGGACGTCGGCGAAGTTGTTCTCGACGCGCAAGTCTCCGACACCCCGCACCGCGAGGTCCACGAAAACGCTCCGGCCCTCCACGGGCATCCCCGCCACTGCGCGGGCCCGGGGCTTCAGCAACTCCAGGGTGAGGGTCTTCAGGTTGAGCCTGCGCGCGTAGAGGAACTCCTCGAGGCGGATCTCTCCCCGCAGTTCGGGCTGCTCCACCGTGCCCGTGACGAGAAGGTCCGCGTCCAGGCCGTAGCTCACCTTCGGGGGCCACTCGTACCGGATGTCGCGCAGTTCCGCAGAGAGCCTCAGCTTCGACGGGCGGAAGCCTTCGAGGCCGACGCCTCCCTCGACGTGGACACGTCCGGCCCCCACCTGGGCGTCGATCCATCGGATCCGGATCCCCTGATCCGGGTCCAGGACGATGGCGGCATCGAGGTCCTCGATGGGCTGGCTGAACCCCTCCAACAGCAGCGTCGCTCCGCTGATCACCTCCCAGGAGCCGGACACCCGGGGATGGTCCCAGGCCCCCCGCACCTGCAGGTCCAGCCTGTGTCTCCCCGAGGCGCGCCGCACATGGCGGCTCCACTGGCGGGCCGCCGCCAGGTCACCGGTCGCCGCGGCCTGGAGGTCCCAGCCCCCGTCCACCCCCCCGCCGCCCTTCACCGTGATCTCCAATTGGTCGCCGCCGAGCGACAGGCTCTCCACCGCCAGGCGCTCGCCGTCGTAGGAGAGCCGAATCTCCTCGCGGTTCTCGAGGACGACCGGGGGAAGGCTCAGCCGGAGGGAGGAAAACCTCGCCGTGGCCGACGTCTTCCCGCCCGACGGGAGGCGGACCTCGAGGCGCCCCGTCGCCTCCCCGGAGGCGCCCTCCGGGACCCTCGGGTCGGCCAGCACGCTCCCGAGGGCGACCTCCTCGGCCTCGAGCACCGCGCGCAACCCCTCCTCCGCCGTCCACGTCGCTTCCGCCCGGAGCCCGCGGTGATCCTCCGCCCGGGCTCCGAACACCCCACCCTCCCACGAGGCGTCCCAGGTCCAGTCGCCCGGCGCGACGAACCGCCAGGCCAGCCCCGCGAGCTTCCCGCTCGCCCGAGCCTCGCGGACTCCTTCGAGGGTGCCGTGCGCTTCGCCCGCGCCGGTGAGAGCCCCGCGGAGGTCCGCGAGGGCATGCCCCTCGGGAAGGAGCCTGCCGGGCTCGAAGCCCTCGGCCCGGAAGGAGGCCGCCCACTCCCCGGCGAGAAGGTCCCGGAAGGCCCCCTCCACCGAGAGGCCCTCGGTGACCAGTTCGACGCTCGGGCTGCCGTCGACGGTCTCGGCGTGCAGGGACCACGCGGGAAGCACCACCCCTCCGGGGAGCACCAGTGGCGAGGTCTTCCCCTCCAGTTCCAGACCGGAAAAGGCGGCGAGGCGCGCCGCGCCCTCCGCCGCCGCCCAGCGCTCCCGGGAGAGCAGCACGCGCCCCCGCGCGTTCACCCGCCCGTCGGGCAGGGGCACCGGGGGAGTGAGGCGGCTCAGGCCGGCGTCCTCGGCGACCACCTCCAGCACCAGAGGCTCTCCGGCCTTGGCGGGAACGTCCACCCCCACGCGCAGCTCGCCGTCCCACGCCTCGGCGAACAGCGCGAAACCCGCTGCGCCGAGCCGGCCGCCGGTCTGCAGCGCCCCGATCTCCGCCCAGCGCCACCGCACCCCCTCGACGACCCCGGACCAGGCCCCTTCGAGGGACCCGGGCAGATCCTTGCCGCGGCCCGACACCTGGGCTCTCGCCGTGACGGCGGAGACCGCCAGGCCTTCGGGGGAAGCGGCGGGGGGGAGAACCCCCCAGGGGAGGCCTTTCAGGTCCAGGTCCACGCGGAAGGGCCAGTCGTCGCCGAGTCCCACCTCCCCCCGGAGGGCGAGGGCCTCACCGAACGCCCGGGCCTCCCCCTCCAGTTTCGCCGCCCCGGCCCGCACCGAGACCTCCACCCCGCCCACTCCCCCCCCGAACGCGGCGACATCGGTCAGTCGCACCGTGGCGAGGCCCGACGGGCCCCCGTAGCGGCCCGACACCTGGAACTCCGCCGAAGCCGTCCCCGTCACCGGATCCTCGCGGCGGGCGAGGCGCATCGCCTGCGCGAGATCCATCCCGTGGACCTCTCCCGAGACCTGCAGGCCGCCGCTGCCGCCCGTTCCAGAAACCGTCACCTCCCCTCCCAGGGTCCGGACGCTCCCCCTCGTCAGGGTCCACCCGTCCCGGGATCCCGTCCCCTCCACCTCCAGCGCCTCGAACGCCACACCCCCCACGAGGAGCCCGGCGGAGGAGAGGCGCCCCTCGAAGACCGGCGCCGCCAACACGCCCCGGAGTTGCCCGGCGACCGAAGCCTCGCCGGCGAGGGCGGGAACCCTGCCGCCCCCGCGCCGCTCCAGGAGCGGTTGGAGGCCCGAAAGGTCCTCGTGGTCCCAACGGGCCTCGAGGTCCCAGCGGCCGTCGCGCCGCAGCCCCACCGTCCCGTCCGCGCTCCCGGCGCCGAGCGGTCCCGCCCCCGCCAGC
>CAZJSF010000017.1:0-24885 GCA_964548515.1 uncultured Thermodesulfobacteriota bacterium | reverse complement strand
TGAGAGCGACGCGTATTCGCTGCGCCGTGGCCTTCCTCCTCGTCGCCCCGTTGGCGATGTCGTGTGTCCTTACCCACGTGACCAAGGACATCCCTCCCCCGGGCGGCTGCGACAGTTGCCACCGAGCGAAGATCTCTTCCAATTGGGAAGTGGGGGTGGCACCCGTGACGCTGGGCGAGGATGGCAGACCCCCGGAGCAGCAGGAGCGGGTGATGCGCGAACTGAGGGAACTCCCGTATCACCAGCGCGTGCCCGACCGGCGGCTGGAGGTGTTCGCAGCGGCCGTGACGCCCGAACTGGTGGGGGAGGCGGAGACCGGCATCCAGTGCTTCGTCTGCCACCGCTCCCCCGAAGCGCCCCACCAGGGCATGCGTGGGAGTTTTCATCACCCCTGGGGACAACAACCCTCCGAGGGC
The DNA here is from genome assembly GCA_964548515.1 of uncultured Thermodesulfobacteriota bacterium. Classification (GTDB taxonomy): domain Bacteria; phylum Desulfobacterota; class Deferrisomatia; order Deferrisomatales; family JACRMM01; genus CAZGRT01. Next base: position 24,469 of record CAZJSF010000017.1, on the reverse strand, counting down.
AGGTAGGCGACCCGAAAGCGCACCCCGGCCGAGGGCTTCGAATGGGGCACCCGCACCGCGTGTTGATCGTTGACGACGAGCGGACGCTCCTCGGCAACCTGGCCCGGGCGGTCAAGGCTCGCGGGTGGCTCGTGGACACCGCCGAGGACGGGCACGAGGCGCTGCAGTCCCTGGAGAGGAAGACCTACGACCTGGTGGTGACCGACCTGCGGATGCCGGGCCTCGCCGGCGCAGACCTCATGGATCGGATCGAGGCCCGCGGCCACCCGGTTCGGGTCCTCGTCATGACGGGCCACGCGACGCTGGAGGCGGCCGTCGACTGCTTGCGGAAGGGCGCCGTCGACTTCCTGGTCAAGCCGTTCGACGTGGAGACGTTCCTCCTGAGCCTGACCCGCGCCCTGAAGAAGCCGCTGCCCCAGGTGCCGGAACCGGACTGGGAGGCCCTGGCGGAGGAGCAGGGGTTGACCCATCGGGAAACGGACACCCTGCGGGCTTTCTACGAAACCGGGCATACGAACGCGGGATTGGCCGACACGCTCTCCCTGAGCACGCACACCGTGAAGTCCCACCTGAAGGCTGCATTCTTGAAGATGGGGGTGCGCTCCCGGGCCGAGTTGCTTCGGGCCCTTCGCACCGCGCGCTGATCCTCTCGCTCTCCGACGGAAATCGGGCCGGGGTGGATGAGGAGGCCAGGTCGCACGACCTCGGCGGAGGGACGAGACGCTCTCGAACGGGCCGTTCCGCCCTCCGGCCCGGTGGTAACCGACCGAGGCACCCGCGGTATGAGTAGGTCCGTTGCCCCGACGGGGGGACGGACGGCCCGCCGACACGGGCCCGTTGACCTTTCCCACGCACTGGAGGAAAGTTCGGTCTCCTCCGAACACCGCGACCCACCCGGCGCAGACCCGCAGGACCCCGGAGTGCCCGGTCCACGCTCCGATCCTTCGCTCCCTTCCCCGCGCCCCGGCGGCCTTCACCTCGGGGGAGGGACGCCGGGAAACCGGCAGGGGCACGGAGGCGCCGGCCCGAGAAACCTGGAGACGACATGCACCGCAAGCTGGAAAAGATCTTCTACGAGGTCCGCGCTCCCCGGCTCGTCTGGGACGACGTCGGCGGTTTCGCGGAGGTGAAGGAAACCCTGAAGGAGATGGTGTCGCTGCCCCTCCGGAAGGCGGAGCTGATGCACCGCCTCGCACTGGAGAGACCGTCGGGAGTCATGATGTGGGGCCCCCTCGGGGTGGGCATCACCATGCTGGCCGAAGCCGCGGCGTCCGAAGCCGGGGCGAGCTTCGTCTACGTTTCGGGACAGGAGATGCTCGGGAAGCCCCGCGAGGTCCGCCAGGCGTTCCACGACGCCGTCCACGAGGCGCCCTGCGTCCTCTTCATCTCGGACTGCGAGTGGCTCGCTCCCCGGGCCGGGTGCTCCTACGAATGGGGCCCGGGCAACCTGCGCGGGATCCCGCCGACGTTCGCCGACGCGGAGCTGACCCGGGTGTTCATCGAGGAGGTGGACCGCCTCCACGATCACCCGGAGGTGATGCTGGTGGGATCGTGCTACCGGATCGACACGGTGGACCAGGCCATCATCAAGGAGAAGAAGCGGTTCAACCGCAAGGTCTTCGTGCACCCCCCCCGGGTCCAGGACCGGCGCGGCATGCTCGACATCTATCTCCCGAGAATCCCGCGGCTGGACGAGGGCGTGGACCCGGATCAACTGGCCGCCCGGACCGAAGGCTACGTGGGGTGGGATATCGAGAGCCTCTGCAAGCGCGCCTCCCTGGAGGCGCTGAAGGCGGAGAGGGATACGGTCACCCCGGCGGACTTCGAAGCGGCGCTGGGCCAGATCACGCCCTGGCTGACGCCGGACATGACCGCCAAGTACCTGGAAATCCACCAGAATGACTGCCCCCACCACTACGCGTTCTGACCGTTCCCTGTACGACGACCTGGCCCGCCTGCACGGGCACCGCTGCCCGATGTCCATTCTCGGCGCGCGGCTCGGATCGGCGGCCTCGGCCGCCGTCGCGGGGGGCGGGCGGCTCCAGGCCCGCTTCCACCATCAGACCTGCGCGCTCGACGGCATCCAGGTGACCACCCACTGCACGGCGGGCAACGGGAACCTGCAAGTTCGACCGGAAGGCCAGCACCGGCTGCTCCTGTGGCAGGAGGGAGCGACCGCGGGGGTGGAGGCCTCCCTGACCCCCGAAGCCCTCGAACGGGGAAGGGCCTACGCCCGCCTCCGGGAGGAGGCGGCGTCGCTCCCCGCCGGATCCGAAGGGAGGCAGGCGCTCGAAGCCCGGATGGAGAACCTCCTGCACGCCCTGGAAGCGGCTCCCGAGGCGGAGCTCGTGCGGGTTGCCGAGACGGAATCGTTGGAGGACTAGGGTGGAGGCACTCCGGGAAGTCCTCTCCGTCATCTGGACCGAAGCGTCCCGAATGGCCTGGTTCACGCTGCTCGGCGTCACGACGGCCGCACTGATCAAGACCTATGAGCTCGACCGGCAGGTGCGGCAGTACGTGGGGCGCGCCGGGGTCTGGGGGATCCTGATCGCCACCGCCGTCGGCACCCTCAGCCCGCTGTGCTCCTGCGGCATCCTGCCGGTCGTGATCCCGATGGCCCTGTCGGGAGTTCCCCTGCCCCCCCTGATGGCCCTCCTCATCGCGAGCCCCGTCATGGACCCGGCGTCTTTCGTCCTGACCTGGGGAGGCGTGGGAGAAGCATTGGCGTGGTGGAAGCTCGGGGGGGCCGTGTTCCTCGGACTGGCGGCGGGCTTCGCGACCCTGGGCCTGTCCAGGCTGGGCCTCCTCCCCGGCGACCTGGTCAAGCTCCGCCCCGTCTTCAACGAGCGGGGGCAGTTGGCCCCGGCCTTCGATATCGCGTGCGCCAACGGCTTCCGGGTGAGGACCATGACGGTGCTGCCCCGCGAGAACCGGTTCCGCTTCTTCCTCGACCGATTCCGGGACGTGGGGGTCTTCGTCGGCGCGTGGGTCGGCCTCGCCATCCTGCTGGAAGCGCTGGTGCAGGTCTTCGTGCCGGTGAACTGGGTGGCGGGGCTCGTGGGCGGCCGCGGGCCGTCCTCGGTCGTGACGGCGGCGTTCGTGGCCCTGCCGCTGCCGCTCCACCAGGTGCCGGTGGTGCCCATCCTGGCGGGGCTGAAGGCGAAGGGGATGGCCGCCGGCCCGGACCTCGCGTTCCTGCTCGCCGGCCCGGTGACGAGCTTCCCGGCCATGGCCGCCCTCGCGGCCATGTTCCGATTCCGCCTGCTGGCGCTCTACGTGGGGATCGGCCTGGGAGGAGCCATCCTTCTCGGCTGGGTGCGCATGGCCTTCGCCGCCTGAGGCCCCGGGAACGCCTGCCATGCCGAGACCCTCTCGACTGCCCCTGCGAGCCGTGGCGACCTTCGGGCTGGCCCTCCTGGCGGCGGGCTGCGCGACGGTTGGGGAGCGCCTCCCGGACGCCTGGATCGAAGGGCGCGTCTCCCGGGGGGGGCACCCCGCATCCGGGGCGGAGGTCCTCCTCCTGCCGCTGGAATTCCACCTGGACCCGGAGGGCGAGCCGGTTGCGCGGGCGCCGACCGGAGCGGACGGCACGTTCCGGCTCTCGGCGTCTCCCGGCTCCTATCTCCTGATCGCCCGGTCCGAGGGGGAATTCGCCTACTTCGGCCGCAACCCCGTCCGCGTCGGGTCGGAACTGTCGGGAATCCACCTGCCCCTCGTCCCCTCTCACCCGGTGGAACTCCGCCAGGACAGAGCCGGGGCCGAATCGCTCACCGGGCGGGTCCTCCTCGACGGGAAGCCCGTGGAGGGCGCCAAGGTCTTCGCCTACGTGGAGGCCTCGAGGGGCCTCCGCGGCCCCGGCTACGCCGTGTCCGAACCGACCGCGGCGGACGGCGGGTACCGGCTCGACCTGGAGCCCGGGACCTACTTCGTCGGAGCGCGCCTGCGCACGGCGGGGTGGCGCATGGGCTCCTTGAACCCGGGCGACCTCTACGGCGTCCTGCCCGAATTCCCCTTGCGGATCCGCGCCGGGCAGGTCCTGGCCGCGGACATCGAGGTGGTGCAGGTCCCGTCCCGGGAGCAGATGGCCCGTTACCAGGGCCGTTTCGCACGCCTCTCCGGCACCGTCGTGGACCTGCGGGGGCTCCCGCTGGCCGGCTTCCGTGCGTGCCTCTACGACAACGCCCAGATGCTCGACAGGCCGAGCGCCGTCTCCGAACCCACCGGCGCGGACGGGCGCTTCACGCTTGAGACGTCTCTCTCCGGCCGGTTCCACCTGGGCGCCCGGGAACTCCTGGGCGCGCCGCCGAGGCCCGGGGAACGGGTCGGGTTCCTCCGGGGAGCCGCCGGCTCGAGCGTCCAGATCGACGCCGGATCGGCCGTCGAGGATCTCACCATCGTCGTCCAGGTGGTGCCGTGAGGCGGTCCCTGATCCCGCTCGGACTTCTCGCCGCCGCGTGCGCCGCGCCCTCGGTGCCGCCGCAAGGGCAGACCGTCCGTTGGCACGGCGAGGTGACGGTGGAGGGCGAGCAGACGCTGCCCCGCGGCTCGCTGCTGAAGATCGACCCAGGCACCGTGGTCCGCTTCGCCTTTCACGACGCCGACGGCGACGGGTGGGGGGACGCGGCCCTGCGCATCGAGGGGAACCTGGAGGCGGAGGGGACCGCGGACGAACCGATCGTCTTCACCTGCGCGGAAGCTCCGGCCAGGCCCGGCTGCTGGGGTGAGATCCGGGTGGATTTCGGAGCCTTCGACCTGCGCTACGTGGTGGTGGAGGGCAGCACGCGGGGGATGCACTCCCACTTCTCGCGGGGCCGCGTGGCGGACTCCGTATTCCGCCACAACGTCGACGGGACCCGCTTCGGGGAGTCGACCGTGGACGTGGACCACTGCCTGTTCCACGGCCACGAGGGGAAGGCCCTCAACGCCAGGAAATGCCGCAACCGGGTCACGGCGAACGAGTTCCGCGGCAACCGGAACGGGATCTTCCTCTTCGAGGCGGACGCCGGCTCGGAGTTCGTGGGAAACCGCTTCCGGGACAACGAGAACCCCTTCCGCCTGGGGGACTTCTTCGAGGGGATCGTCGAGACCTCCGGCAACGACTGGGGCGGGGATCCTCCCCCTCCCCCGGAGCCGGGCACCGCCACGGGGGTCAGGGCCTCTCCGGGCGAGGCGGCGGACACGGGGCCGCGAGGATGGCCGCGGTGGAGACCGCTCTGGAGGGCGCCGACGCGGGGGTTCGCCGACGCCGCGCCGGTCCTGGCCGACGAAGGCGTCTACGGGGCCGGGTGGGGCGGGGAGGTCCTCCGCCTGGGTTTCCTCGACGGGAGGGTGCTGTCGTCCGTTCGGCTGCCCGACGCGGTCGATTCGCGGCCGGCCGTGGGGCCCCGGGCCGTGGCGGTCTCGTGCTGGGATCGGGGGATATACCTGCTCGAGCGGGGATCCCTCCGGATCCTGGACACCTTCGTGGAGGACCCTTCGCCGGCCGACGACCATCGCCAGGGCGGGGCGCTCTTTCTCGGGGAATCCCTCTTCGTGGCCACCTGGGCGGGGGTCGTGCGGGCCTTCGACACCTCCGCCGACCGACTGGAGCTCCGGTGGCGGTTCCGGGCCGACGGCCCGTTTCGCGCCGACCTGATCGCCGCCGGGACGCCCCCCCTCCTGATCGCTCCTTCCCAGGGCGGGACCCTCTACGGCCTGAACCCCTCGGACGGGCGCGTGGAGTGGTCGTATCCGGCCGGGGCCCCCCTGGTGTCGGCCGCGGCGACCGACGGCTCCGCGGTGTTCGCCGCCGACCGGGACGGGGTTCTCCACGCGGTGAGGCTCTCCGACGGAACGCCCCTCTGGCAAGCCCGGTTGGGCGGACCCGCGTGGTATTCCCCGTCCACGTTCTCGGATGGTAGAATTTTTCAAGGCGACGACGGGGGACTCGTGTCGGCCTTCGCGGCGGCGACGGGTCAGGTGCTGTGGCAGCGTCCCCTGGGTGCGGGAATCCGCGCGAGGCCGGTGCTCGTGGAGCCGGGGCTCCTGGCGGTACCGACCGCGGGCGGGCGGCTGCTCCTTCTCGACGCCGGCACGGGCATGGAGAGGGACTCCCTGGACCTCGGCGGGGCGGCGTTCGGAGGAGCCACGGCGGCCGCGGGGGGGGTGCTCGTGGGGGCACGGGACGAGTCGGTTCGGTTCGTCGCCGTTCAGCGCTAGGGCCTCCGGCTGAAACCAATGAGTCGATCGTCGGTATCGTGAAGGTGCCGGGCCGGAACAGGGCCCCAACCCGTTGATCTTCGGAGCGAGTCTCGAACGATGGCGATGCGAAGCCTCCTGATCCTGATCCTGCTGTTCCCCTTCACCGCCTGGAACGCGTCCTGGGCCTGCGTGGGAAAGACCATCGTGGTCGGGGCCGTGCAGACTCCGGAGGGGCGAGCCGTGGCCCAGGTGATCGCCATCCTGATCAACGAGCGGACCGGAACGACGGTGAAGATCACGGACTTCCCCGACGAAGACTCGCTCCACCGGGGGCTGGCCCGGGGAGACGCCGACATCGCGGTGGAGCACATCGGGCCGGCCCTGACCCGGGCCGGCGTACCCGGCGCGGGCACCGACTCCGATGCGTCCTACCAGGCGGTCAAGGAGGCCTACCTGGAGCGGCTCAATCTCGTGTGGCTGCCCCGCCTGGGCTTCGGCTCACCGGAACGGCCCACCGGAGAAGCCGCGCCGGTCGCCCGGAAGGACACGCTGAAGCAGTTCCCGGCGCTTCCCCGCCTCATCGCGAAGACCGAGGGGATCCTCACGGACGACGTGGTCCGGTCTCTCGCCGCCTCCGGCGAACCCTCCAAGGCGGCCCGCGGCTTCCTGCGGGACCGCAAGCTCATCTAGCCTCCTTCGGGACCTCTCGGCTCCGCCGCCCCCGGGTCCGGGAGCGATTCCCGGGGCCGCCCGCCCCCGCTCTTCCCCCTCGCGTGCCGGCTTGGCACCGCCCCCCTGCCCCCGCACGCCGCGAGAAGGAGGCGGTCCCCCGAGCCGGGCCCCCAGCGGTTCCCCCGGCGATCCGGCACTCGTCCCGGAGAGATTTCTCCCACACAGCAGCAGTGGAAAATCCGACATATTTATCTTGTCCGCGGTGTAATTTGAGCTAGCGGATTCTTGACAACTCCAGCGGAGGCCCCTATCCTCGTGCCATGCGTGATCAGACCGCGATCCGAGCATAGGAGAGAATCCATGGGCAGGATCTTCGAAGACAACAGCCTCAGCATCGGCCGGACCCCCCTGGTCAGGATCAGCCGCATCGCCAAGGGAACGAAGGCCACGGTGCTCGGCAAGGTGGAGGGCAGGAACCCCGCCTACTCGGTGAAGTGCCGGATCGGCGCGAACATGATCTGGGACGCGGAGAAGAGCGGGGTTCTGAAGCCCGGCATGACCGTGGTGGAACCGACGAGCGGGAACACCGGGATCGCCCTGGCCTTCGTGTGCGCCGCACGGGGCTACCGGCTGCTCCTCACCATGCCCGAGACCATGAGCCTCGAACGGAGGAAGATGCTGGCCGCCTTCGGCGCGGAGCTCGTGCTGACACCGGGGAGCGAGGGGATGGGCGGGGCGATCCGCAGGGCCCAGGAGATCGCCGACGAGGGTGCGGACCGGTGCTTCATGCCCAACCAGTTCAAGAACCCCGCCAACCCGGAGATCCATTTCCGCACCACCGGCCCCGAGATCTGGGAGGACACGGACGGCAAGGTGGACATCCTCGTTGCCGGCGTGGGCACGGGCGGCACGATCACCGGGGTGAGCCGCTATATCAAGGGTGAGAAGAAGAAGCCGATCCTGTCGGTCGCTGTGGAGCCAGCCAATTCCCCGGTGCTGTCGGGAGGCCCCCCGGGCCCGCACAAGATCCAGGGCATCGGGGCGGGGTTCAAGCCCGACGTGCTCGACCTGTCGCTCGTGGACGAAGTGGTCCAGGTGACCGACGACGAGGCGTTCGAGCACGCCCGGCGGCTCGCGAGGGAGGAAGGCCTCGTCTCGGGGATCTCCTGCGGGGCCGCGATCGCGGCCGCCATGAAGGTGGCCGCCCGGCCGGAATCCTCCGGGAAGACCATCGTGGTGGTCCTGCCCGACTCGGGCGAGCGCTACCTCTCGACCCCGCTCTTCGAGACCTAGGCCGGGCGCGGCGGGCCCGAGCCCGCCGCTCTACCCGTGGCCGTCCCTTCCCAGGAGGGGGTGGATCTTCACGGGCGCCTTGCGGCCGCGGACCCGGACCCACCGCCCCTCTCCCCAGCGGAAGCCGTTTCCGGCGGCCCGGAGCGTGGCCCGCGTCGCCAGGATCTCCCCGCTGGACGCCAGCGCCTGTACCCGGTGGGCCACGTTCACCGTGTCGCCCACGACCGTGTACTCCATCCGGAGCAGGCTCCCCAGGCTGCCCGCCGCGGCGGTGCCCCAGTGCACCCCGTACCCGAGGCCCAGCCGGGGAAGGCCGGCCCGCTCCCGCTCCCGGCTCCTCGCCTCCACCGCCTCGGCCAGTTCCAGGGCGGCCGTCAGCGCGAGTTCGGGCTCCGAGCCCGTGGCGCAGGGCACCCCGAACACCGCCATGAAGCCGTCCCCCGTGAACTTGTCGATCATGCCGCGGTGCCGGACGACGATCTCCACCATGGGTTCCAGGTAGGCGTTGAGGGTCTCGAAGAGCTCCTCCGGGGTCAGCCCCTCCGCCGTGTCGGTGAACCCCCGCATGTCGGCCACCAGCACCGCCACGTCGAGTTCCTGGCCGGCAACGGGTTCGTCGGGACGGCAGGAGAGGACGAGATCCACCACCTCCCGGGCGAGGTAGCGCGACATGCAGAGGCGGAGGAGCTCCCGCTCCGTCACGTCCTGCACGCTGACGACGACGGCCTCCTCGGCGCCCGCCCCCCCGGTCAGCACGTCCCCCCGCAGGTGGCGGAACACCACCTCCCCGCTCGGCCGCTCCAGGCGGAGGCTGCGGGCCTCGAACCGACCGGTCTCCCGGATCTCGGCGTCGAGGCTCTCGAGGTCCAGGCCCCGGAGGTGGCCGAACACCTCCCCCACGGGCCGCCCCACGGCATCGGCCGCCGGGATGCCCGAGATCTCGTGCATTCCTCGGTTGTACAGGAGGATCTTCCGGCTCCAGCGCCCCACGACGAGGACGCCCCACCCCAAGCTGTCGAAGATCCGGGCCGCGAGGGCCCCTTGCGAAGGACTCTGCGCCATGGTGCCACCCCCCCTCTCGACACCCCGACCCCAGCAACCTATCGGGCGGGCGGGCACCTGTCAAAGGAGCGCAGCCATTTTCCGGAGGAAGACCCCTTCTCCCGGGAACCAAGGCCCAACAAAAAGGGCCGGCACCTGGGCCGGCCCTTCAACTGCATTCGCGCACAGCCTGCTCAGGGACGGCGTCCCTCGGCCTCCATGGCGAGGAGGCGCAGGCGGTTCCGCTCCTCGACGCCGCGCACCAGCCAGGAGACCGTCTCGTTGTAAGGGGTGGGCACCCCTACCCGCCGGCCCTCGCGCACGATGACCTCGTTGAGGGTCCCGATCTCCGTGGGGCGGCCGGCCTCCACGTCCTGCAGCATGGAGACCTTGTTGTCTCGCGTGCTCCCGAAGGCCTTGAGCGCGAAGGCTCCCGGGTCCTGGAACTCGGGCAGGTCGATTCCCTTCGCGCGCGCCACGCTCGCCAGTTCCCCGGCCAGCCCGTGGATCAGGGCGACCATGGGCTCGTGGACGGTCGCCTGGGCGCCGGTGAGGCCCGTGAGAGCGGCCACGCAGTTGGTCGCAACGTTGGCGATGAGCTTCTTCCAGATCACCCGGTTGATGTCTTCCACGCACTCGACGCCCAGCCCCGCGCCCTGAAGCTCGTCCACCAGGCTCCGGAAGCCCGGACGAACCACCCCGTCGTAGGGCCCGATCACGAGGAGCGGGCCGAGCCCGCCCACGTAACGGACCTCGTTCATGCCCACGGGCATCCCGGAGTGTGCCGTGATGCCGCCGATCACGCGTTCGGCCCCCACGGCCTCCGCGATGGTCTCCAGGTTCCCCAACCCGTTCTGGACCGACAGGACCTGGGTATCCGTTCCGATCATCGGCAGCGCGCCCCGCACGGCCGCCTCGGTGTGGTACCCCTTCACGCACACCATGACGAGGTCGTGTGTCCCGGCGCCCGACGGGTCCGCCGTGATCGCGAGCCGGGTGTGAACCCGCTCCCCGTCCGGCATGCGAACCCACAGCCCCTCCCGCTCGATCAGCCGGACCCTCTCCTCGAGCACCTCGATCAGGGTCACGTGGAGGCCCGCCCGCGACAGCAGGCTTCCGAAGATCGAGCCCAGCACCCCCGCCCCGACGATCGCGACCCTCACCTCGCCTCCCCCGGCGAAACCTCGCCCGAGAGCAGCCCCCGGAGGAGCAGGCTGACCACCTGGTCCGCGAGTTCCCGCACCGTCAGCGAGCCCTCGGGCCGGTACCAGTGGTAGAGCCAGTTGATCTGACCGAGAATGCCGAAAGCGGCTGTGGTCAGGTGCAGCGGCCGCAGCAGCCCTGAAGCCGCGCAGCGGGCGAGCGCCCTCTTGTAGAGCTCCAAGATCTCCCGTTCCGTGGCCCGGGTGCTCTCCTGAAGGTCGGCCCGCAGGCTCTTCTTCTCCTCCACGAGCACCTTGATCTCCTCGAGGTGGTTTTCCACGTACCCGATCTGGAAACGCACCATCGCCTCGAGGACGCCCCTCGGGTCCGCGTCTCGGCCGAAGGCCTTCCGGACTCCGGCCAGCAGCTCCTCCCCGACGTGGCGGACGATGTGGAAGAGGATCTGCTCCTTGCTCTCGAAGTAGTGGTAGATGGTGGCCTTGTTGATGCCCACCACGTTCGCCAGGTCGCGCAGGCTCGCCCCCTCGTAGCCCACCTCGTAGAAGAGGTGCACCGCCTCGGAGATGATCTGCCGTTTGCGCAGTTCCGGGTTCAGTCTCTTGCGCGGTCCCATTCTCTCACCAACCGATCGTTTGGCTGGACCTTATCCAAGTTCCAAACGGCGTGTCAAGGAATCCCGCGGGACGCCGCGGGATCGCAGGAGGCGCCGGGGCACCGTCCTCCCAGTCGCCGTGGCGGGGGCCCCCCGCCGTCTGTCACGTTCTTCTCCCTCGAGGAAAGGCCCACCATGGCCGGACCCGTGCGCGGGCACACGGTGATCTGCTACGCTGGCGTCCGGAGCCGCCCGTCGGCGGCGAGGCCACTGAGCGGAGCGGGCACGGCGTTGCGGGCCCCACGGCGGCCGAACGCAGGCCCGGGGGCGTGAGGTCTTTCCGCGGTGCCTCCGTCGCGGGAGGGGGCGTCGTTGCCACGATGGGCTTTCAACGGGACGAAACTCCAGGCCGAGGAGTCGCGATGGACGGGTTCCGCTTCCACATCCCCTACCGGGTCCGGATCGGCGACATCAACTACGGCGGCCACGTGTCCAACGCCGCGGTGCTCCTCTACTTCCAGGAGGTCCGCATCGGGTACCTGGCACGCCTCGGCCCCTTCTCCGAGATGGACGTCGGAGGAGGCTGCGGCCTCATCCTGCCGGAGGCCCGGGTGCGCTACCTCGCCGAGATGTTCCTGGGCGACGAGCTCGAGGTGGGCGCGCGGATCGAGGAACTCGGGCGCACCTCCTTCCGCATGGCCTACCGCATCGAGCGAGACGGGCGGCCGACGGCCGAGGGGGACACGGCCCTGGTCTGCTTCGACTACGGCGCCCGGAAACCCCGCCGCCTCCCCCAGACCTTTCGCGACGCCGTGGTCGACCTCGAGGGGATCCCCCCCGGCCCGGGGGCCGTTTGACACCTCCCCCCGAAGACACCGCGTGGTGTCGGGTGTCGCTGAGGGCTTCCCCCGAAACCCTGGAGGCGGCGGGACTGCTGCTCGTGGACGCCGGTGCCGGTGGGTTGCTCGAGGAGGAGGACGGCCTCGCGGCGTACTTCGCCTGCGACCGGCGGGAGGCCGTGGACCTGCTGTTGGGGACCTACGCCCGCGACGTGGGGGGAGCGCTGCGGTGGAACTGGGAACCGGTGGCCCCGGGCTGGCAGGACTCGTGGAAGGCCTTCTTCCGCCCGGTGCAGGTCTCCCCGCGCCTCGCGGTCTGCCCTTCCTGGGAGACCTGGGCCCCGCAGGACCCCGAGGTCCGGGTCATCGCCATGGACCCGGGGAGGGCCTTCGGCACCGGCACCCACGAGACCACCCGCCTCTGCCTGAGCCTGCTGGACAGGGTCCTGACGGGAGGGGTGCCGGCAGGCCCCCTGCTGGATGTCGGGTCCGGTTCCGGCATCCTGTCCGTCGCCGCGGCCCTGCTCGGCGTCCCCCGGGTCGTTGCGGCCGACATCGACCTGCTCGCCGCCGAGGCGACGCGGGAGAACGCGGACCGCAACGGGGTGGGCTCGCGGGTCCTGGTCCTCTGCGGAGACCTGCGCTCCGTCCGGGGGACCTACCCGATCGCGGTGGCGAACATCCTGTACCAGGTGCTGCTGGGGCTCGCCCCGGTCCTCTCCGCCAAGGTGGCGCCCGGCGGAACCCTGCTGCTGTCCGGGATGCTCGCCCCCGAACTCGACTCCGCCAGCCGCGTGTACGGCGAGCGGGGGCTCCGGGAAACCGGGAGAGAGGTCCAGGGGGAGTGGGGCGCGATTCTCCTCCGCCGAACCCCCTGACCCGGCCAGCCGGTCAGCGGGCGTAGGTGATCCCGAGGACCCACCCCCACGCCTCGGCGTCCGCCACCCCTTTCCGCCCGGCCCCCGAGAACCGCCACGGCCCCGCGTCCCAGTCGAGCACCGCGGCGAAGGTGGCGAAGTCCTTCCTGCGCCCCACTCCGAAGGGACCGGTGTAGCCCGAGGCGTCCAACGCCCCCGACAGCGCCTTCCAGACCGGCACCCGCACCGCGGCGCCCCAGGTGAAGACGTCGTCCTGCTGCTGGTTGCGTTCCGGGTCGCCCAGGACGCCCAGTCCGGCGTTCAGCGTGGCGGTGGCCGCACCGATCCGCGCCCCGTAGAGCAGCGCGGCGAAGAAATCCGTCTCGTCGGTCCCCAGGCCGTTCTCGTCGTGGGCGTTGGGGAGCTTGACGCCGAAGCGCAGCGAGACCGTCTGCCGGTCGCCCGGGAAGAGGACGAACTTCGTCCAGAGCCGCAGATCGCCCGATTCGTACACGTCGCCGTGCCCGGAGCGCTCCATGTAGAAGAGCTCGTAATCGAAGGAGGCCTCCGCCCTCGGGCCGAGCCCCAGCGTGCCGTGGAACTCCGGCAGGGTCCACAGGTTCCCCTCCCCTCCGGGGAGGTCGCCGCTGTCCTGGTCGGCGCGTCCCACTCCGACCGAGAGGGAATAACCGCCCCACGCCAGGTTGGTGGCCTCCTCCGTCAGCATCGGCCACTCGGCCCGGCCGACGCCCAGGACCGCGAACACCATCGCGGCGATGACGCCGCTCCGAAACGCACTCAACATCGGCCCTCCTCCACGAGATCGTCGATCGCCACGTTGGACAGCGCCCACAGGATGTCCAGAGGGGCGTGCAGATGGGCGCGGGAATCCACAAGGAGCGCGGCCGAGGCGCCGAACTCGGCCGACCCGGCCCACACCACCGCCTTCAGCGGGACGCGCGGCAGGGCGGGAAGTTCGGCCGCGGCGTCGCCGCCGTCGGCCTCCGAACCTCCCAGGGCCGCCGCGGCGACGGGGAGACCCCGGGGCCGGACGCCGAAGGCCCGGGCCAGCCGATCCGCGTCCACGGCGTGGGGCCCGCGGAAGAACGAGTGGCCTCCGGGAAGCTGGCGGAAGGCCACCCACTGCCCGCTGCAGGGGGCATCCACCGCTCCCCCCAGGTAGGCCAGCGCCACCAGCCCCCGCTGGTAGCCCACCGGCCGCCCGTCCTTCGCGAAGCGGACCACACCCTCCCGGGGCGAGACGAGCACCTCCCGCCCGAGCACGGGCAACAGGTAGGACCCTTCGTGCCAGGATGCGCCCGCGGCCCGTGCCGCGTCCCCGGGTTCGCGCCGGCGGAGCGCCTCCCAGTGAAGCGGGTGTATGCGGTCCGACGTCGCGTAGAGGGGGTTGTCCTCGGGGTCGAGCGCCACCCGCGTTCCTCCCGGTGCGTGGCAGGCTGTGATAGCATTGGGATTCTAGGCGGCGCGGCGCGGCCCGCACAAACCGTTTGTCGTCGATCGGGCATGCAGGAATCCTGTTTTCGCGATCTCGTCCAGGAAGTCTACGACGCCGTGGGCCGCTCGGGGTCCCGGGCGCCCGCCGGGATGTCCCTGGAGACCGGTCGGGAACTGGCGCTTCGGTTCGGGTACGCGCGGGAGCGCCTTTCGGCCCTGCCTCCGGCCGCCGCGGAGTCCTTCGTCGGCGCCGCCGCGCTCGAACCACGGGTGCGGGGAAGCGCCGGCGAACTGGTCGCCGATCTCGGCTGCGGCGCAGGGGTCGATGCCTGCCTTCTGGCCCGCCGGGGCTTCAGGGTGCTGGCCCTCGATGCGTCGGCAGCCATGCTGTCGCACCTGGACACCTCGGTCGGAGAGCCCGGCACGCTGCTTCCCCTGCGGGCGCGCCTCCCCGCAATCCCGCTGCGCAGCGGCACGGCGTCGTGGGCCCTCCTCAACGGGGTCGCCAACCTCGTTCCGGACAGGGCGTCGCTCCTGGCCGAGGTGCGCCGCATCCTGCGCCCCGGGGGGAGGCTGCTCGCGGCCGATCTGCTAGAGCACGGGGAGATCCCCGCGGACGTCCGCCTGCTGCCCGAGGCCTGGGCCTGGTGCGTGGCCGGCGCGACGGGGCCGGACCGGTGGCGCGCCGAACTGGAGACCGCGGGCTTCACGGACATCGAGATCCAGACCCTGGAGACGTTCCCGCCCCTGGCTCGGGGCACGATCCAGGCGACGGCGCGTTGAAAGGTCTTGCAGCCCGTTCCGACCCACGAGGCAGGAAAGGCTCCCATCCCGTATCCGACGGAGGCCCCATGAAGTCTTCGATGCTCGCCCTCGCCTTGCTCGTCTTCGCCGCCGCGGGGTGCGCCGGGAAACCGCCGGCCCCCTCCGGGGGCGCCCCGCCCCATGAGATGCAGGGCATGCAGCACGGCCCCGGAACGGGCGGCATGTCCCCGGGGATGCCCATGGCGGAGGCGAGGGACGCGGGGGGTATGCCTGCGATGCCGGGGATGCAGCACGGACCGGGCATGGCCGGGATGCAGGGGATGGCGGGCATGGACATGTCGGCCCACGTCCACATGCCCTATCTGACCTCCACGCAGGTCGACGTTTCCTACCGCTTCCGGGTGGAGACCGAGCCGAAGGTGCCGGTGGCGGGACGGGAAACCCTCGTGCACGTGCACATCCTCGACCCGGCGGGCAATGCCGTGCCCACCCTGCAGGTGCATCACGAGCGCCTCGCCCACTTCCTCCTGGTGAGCGAGAACCTCGAGGAGTTCCACCATCTGCACGCGGAGGACGCCGGGATGCTGACCGAGGAGGCGCGCAAGGCCGGCCGCTTCTCGTTCCCGGTGACCCTGGCCTCGGGAGGCCGCTACGTCCTGGCGATCGACGCGGTGGACAAGGGGTTCGTGGTCCACAAGGACATCGACCTGGCCGTGGACGGCCCGGCCCAGGGCCCGACACGTTGGAACTTCTCGCCGCTCCGCTCCCAGGGCCCCCTCGGGGCCAGGCTCGTCCTGAGCGCCGTTAGGCCGGAGGCGACCCGCGTCACCACGGGAACGCTGCAACTGGAGTCCGGCGGGGAGCCGGTGCGCGACCTCCAACCCTATCTCGGGGCGCTCATGCACCTGGCGATCTTCCGCGAGGGTGCCAGCGAATCGGCCCACAACCACGGAGGTGGGCCCGAGTTCGCCCCGTTCCTCCGGGCAAAGGCCATCCCGGGCTACCGCGGGCCGAAGCTGTACTTCGAGCAGACCTTCGACCGCCCCGGCAAGTACCGGCTGTTCGCCCAACTCCAGCGGGACGCCACGGTCTACACGCTACCGTTCGACATCGAGGTCGAGCCGCGTTCGGCGTCCCTCGCCCTCCCGTGACGGTCCCGCAGCAAGGGACCCCGGGAGCCCTGCCTTGATCTCCAAGGCCTGGCTCGTCGCCCTGGCCTCGGCGCTGGCGCTGATGGCCGCCGGGGCGTACCTGGGGGAGCCGGGCAGGGTCTTCCTCCACGCGGTGAGCGTGTGCCTCGCCTGCCTGGGAGTGGGCTGAAGCGTGCGCCGGTGGATCCAGGCCGCCTCGGCGCTCCTGCAGAACGCCTACCTGGCCTTCCCGTGGACGGGCGCCATCTACGCCGGTCCTCTCAAGCGGTTCTGCACCCCCGGCCTCAACTGCTACTCCTGCCCCGCGGCCGTGGTCTCGTGCCCCCTGGGGACCCTGCAGCACTTCCTGGCCGCCCTGCGCCCCACCCTGCGCTGGGGGTCCTACCAGCTGGGCTTCTACGTCGTGGGGTTCCTGGCCGCCGTGGGCCTGGTCACGGGGCGCTTCTCCTGCGGATGGCTGTGCCCCTTCGGCTTCCTCCAGGACGGGCTGTATCGGCTCCCGTCCCCGAAGCTGCGGATGCCGCATTCTCTCCGCTGGATCCGCTACGGGATCCTCGGCACCCTCCTGGTCGCGGTACCCCTCTGGGCCGTGACGCCCCTGGGGCACGGCGAAGCCTGGTACTGTCGCCTCGTGTGCCCGGCCGGCACGCTGGAGGCGGGGGCCCTCCTGTCGATCATGCCCGCGCTGCGACATCAGCTGGGACCGGCGTTCGCATGGAAGCTGGCGGTCCTGCTGGGGGTGCTCGGCTGGGGGGTGACCACCTACCGACCCTACTGCCGCAGCCTCTGCCCCCTGGGCGCCATCTACGGGATCTTCAACCGCTGGAGCCTCCTCCGCGTGGAGTGGGACGCCGCGCGGTGTCGCGACTGCCGCGCCTGCGTGGACGGCTGCGAGGTGGAGGTCGACCCGCGGCGGGGCGGCAACAGCGCCTCCTGCCTGCGGTGCTTCGGGTGCGCGGCGCACCGCTGCCCCACCGGCGCCCTCAGCGTCCGCCTCGGAACCGCGCGTCTGGGAATGGAACCGTGCGACCCACCTTCCATCCGCGCCTGATCAACGGCCCGTTCGGCGATCCCGTTCTGCTGGTCCGGCTCCTGGGCATGGGGAGGAACCTCCTGCTCGACCTGGGGGACCTGCGCGATCTCCCGGCCCGACCCGTCCTCAAGGCGTCCCACGGCTTCGTCACCCACGCCCACGTGGATCACTTCTGCGGCCTGGACACCGTGGTGCGCTACAGCCTGGGCCGGGCAAGGACCTTCCGGCTCGTCGGCCCCCCCGGCATCGCGGACCGCACCGCGGCGAAGCTCGGCGGCTACACGTGGAACCTGGTCTCGTCCTACCGGGAGGCCTTCCGGCTGGAGGTCCTCGAGTGGGGAGACAGGGGAGGGCGCCTGTGGGCCTTCCCCTGCCGCGAGGGGTTCCCGAGGATCGACCTCGGGCGCGTGGACCTCCCGGAGGCCGCCCCCGGCGTCCGCGAGGTCCACAGGGAGTTCGCCTTCCGCGTGCTCGCGGCCGAGCTCGACCACCAGGTCCCGTGCCTCGCCTACGCCGTGGAGGAACCCCTCCACGTCAGCATCTGCCGGGACGCACTGGCCCGTCTCGACCTCCCCCCGGGGGCGTGGCTGCGGCCCCTCAAGGAGTCGGCGATGCGGGGTGACGGGCCCGACACCCCGATCGAGACGCCCGCGGGACGGAGGCCCCTGGGCGCCCTGCGGGAGGCGGAGCTCTTTCGGACCGGGGAGGGTCAGAAGCTCGCCTACGTGGCCGACTGCCTCTGGGACGGCGAAACCGTCGGCCGGGCGGTGGCGCTGTGCCGGCGCAGCCACATCCTGTACTGCGAGGCGGCGTTCCTCGAGGAAGACGGCCGCCGGGCCCGGGAGCGATACCACCTCACCGCCGCCCAGGCCGGAGAGCTCGCCCGCCGCGCCGAGGCACGGGAGCTCCGCATCTTCCACTTCTCCCCCAAGTACCGCGGCCGGGAAGGCGAACTGCTGGCCGAGGCCGCCGAAGCCTTCGGGGGTGCGGTGACCCTCGAGGCCTGATCCAGGAAAGTAGGTGGCCGGTCAGCGCGGGCGAGCGGCCCGGAAGAGACGGATCTTGAACGCGAAGCGCCCCGCCCCCTCCTCTCGGAACTCGCACCGGCCCTCGGCGCGGCGCTCCCGGAGGTAGGCGAACAGGCCCTCCGCCAGAGCGTCGTACTCGCCCGCCGTGAACTCCCGATCCGTTTCCCCGACCACCTCGACCTCCCGGAACCGGGCACGGAGGAGTTCGCCGAAGGCCCGGGGGTCCGCGAGAGAGGCGTGCAGCACCCACAGGCGCCCCCCCCCGGGCGCGAGGTGGCACGCGGCGCCTTCCACGACGGTGCGCAGGTGGCGCAAACCGTCCGGCCCTCCCCACTTGGGTCCGACCGGCCGGGGCGCGGGCAGTTGGGGCGGCGTGGCCACGATCAGGTCGAAGCGCTCCGCCGGCGCCCCGGGAGCTCCGTCCAGCGCCTCGTACCACGACCCGGCGCGGCACTCGAGGGCCGCCGCCACCCCGTTGCGCTCGGCGTTGGCCGCCGTGGCGGCCAGGGCCCCGGGATCGAGGTCCACGGCGACCACGCGCCGGGCCCCGCACCGCGCAGCGGCCACGGAGAGCACTCCGGACCCGCAGCCCAGGTCCAGCACGGTCTCCCCGGGCTCCACGTCCAGGCGCCGGGCCAGTTCCAGGCTCGAGCGCGGGGGAGCGTGCACCCCGGGGGGAACCGCGAGCTCCAGGGCTCCCGCCCGCAGGGAAACCGATACGGCCCTCGCCCCCTCCCGCGGCGCACCCCAGCGCCGCTGGGCCGAGTCCAGGATCCGTTCGACCAGACCGACGTACCCGAGACCGGCCCAGCCGGCCGACAGGGCCAGCGCCTGGTCCTCCTCCAGGCTGGGCTTGGTGTTCGCCTCCAGGAAGCAGGGCACGCCCGCCGGAGAGAGGCGGACGTCGAACCTCGCGTAGTCCCGGAGCCCGAGCACCCGGTACGCGCCCAGGGCTAGGGCCTGCAACTCCCGCCAGGTCACCGCCCCCAACTCGGCCCTGCGGATGGCCGGTTCCGAAACCCGTCCCGCCTTGCCCTCCTCCCCGAGCAGTTCCCACTCCCCGAGGGCCCACTCCGCGGGCGGGAGGACCTCCGGCCCGTCGGGACCGTCCACCACCGAGATCCCCAGCTCCCGGCCCCGCACGTAGGCCTCCACCAACGCCGGCTGGCCCATGGCCGCAGCCATCTCCGCGACCCTCGCCTCCGCCTCCTGGCGGGTCCGCGCCAGGCCCACGCCCCGGCTCATGTGCTCGAAGGTGGCCTTCACGACCAGCGGGGGGCTCAGCCACGCCGGCGTCCCCTGCCCCGGCGAGAGCACCACGCCGGGCGGCACCGGGATGCCGGCCCGGGCCAGGGCGAGGCGGCAGGCCTCCTTGTCGTCGGTGAGGAAGCACGCCGTGGAGTCCGAACCGACCACCCGGGCCCCCCGCGCCTCCAGGAGGCGGCGAACCACGGGCCGGAACAGACCCTTCCCGCGAAAGGTGTCCGTGTGGTCCACGACGAGACCGCACTCCGCCGCCAGTTCTCCCGCCCGGAGTTCGATCTCCTCCGAGTCCGCCACCACCGGGTCGTGCCCGAGAGCACCGAGGGCCCGGCAGACAGCCGCCGCGCACCCGCAGGGGGACGCCGCGGTATGCACCACCCCGACCCTCATGGGAGCCGGAACCCCGCGCGGGTCAGCACGCCCAGCGACGCCACCACCGCGGCCTCGTCCACGCGGGGGTGGACCTCCAGCACCAGCGCCGCCCCTTCGGGCACCCAGGCCGATACGGCGGCGAAATCCAGACTCCCCTGGCCGGGGGCCCGGTGGTCGTCGAGCCCCTCCGCGTCGTGGAGGTGCAGCCCCGCGAGCCGCGAGCCGAACCGTTCCAGCGGCTCGGTGGGCGAAACAAGGAGCCCCAGGGTCGCCCAGGCCGACGCATGCCCCGTGTCGTGCCAGTAGGCCAGCGGCGCTCCCTCCAGTTGCGCGAAGAGGAAGGCGAGTTCGTCGAGGTTCGGGATCTGCTCCGGGTGGTAGCGGTTCTCGAGGCCGAGGCGGACCCCACGGCGCAGCGCCTCGGAGGCGAGGCGATCCAGGGAGGACAGCACGGCGTCGACGTGACGGGGCGCGGCGACCCGGCGCGCGGCCAGGACGTCGGCCTTGGCCTCCTCGTAGGCCTCCGTCTCCCTCGCTCCCTGCCTCACCATCGCCTCCAGCCTCCGCGGGTCGAGGGCCGAGTCGAGCACGACCTCCCCCAGGTGGAGCACCAGGGTCCCGGCCCCCAGGCCCTCGGCGTGCGCAAGCCCCTCGCCGGCCTGCCGCACGGCAGCCTTCCGCTCCTCGACGTCCAGGCTCGAGAACCGGGCCCCCGCCTCGTGCGCCGACCCAGCCGGGACGTGCTCCGGTCGGGGGAACGGGTGGTGGACGGACGACACCGCGATCCCGTCGCGGATCAGTCGCGCCTCCAAGGGCCGCAATTGTTCTCGGGTGAGGCGGTAATCCAACTCCAGGGCCCGCAGGCCGAGCCGGAGGCACCCCTCCGCGATGGCGTCGCCGGCGGGCGACGGCTCCCGCAGGGTCCAGTAGGCTGTGGAGATCGACAGGCCCGTCATCCCGGTCCGGCGCCTCCACGGCGGCGGCCCGCGGTGCGCGCCCGGAGTCGGGCCACGACCGCGGGCGGGGGGAAACCCGTGAGGATCAACTCGCCTGCCTCGTCGATGACGACCTGGAACGCCGAGGGGTCCGACGCCTCCACCTCCCTCGCGAGGATCCGCCCCGCGGCGCTCAGCGGAACCAGGGTCTGGTTCGCGGAGGCCCGGAGCGGGAGTGCCGGACCCGAAGCCGCATGGTAGGGCCCGTCCACCAGGAGGTCGAGGCATCCGAGGAGGTCCTGCCACTCCTCCGGCCCCGCCCGCAGTTCCGCCCACGGGTGACCGCTGAAGGCCAGGACGGACAATCGGCGCCCCAGGCGGCCACGGAGCACCCGGAGGAATCTTGCCAACGCCGCCGCCTGCGCGAAGGGCTCCCCCCCGGAGAGCGTCACGCCCTCCCAAGGGAGCGCCTCCTCCGCCTCCCGGGCCAGGTCCTCCGGGGCCACCAGGCGCCGGGGAAGGAAGGGCTGCAGGTCCGGGTTGAAGCACCCGGGACAGGACAGCGGACACCCCTGCACCCAGACGGTAAACCGCCTCCCGGGGCCGTTCACCCCCTCGGTCACACAAGCGTGCGCAAGATTGACGGCGCTCCTATCGACACACACCCGCCCATGCTAACGGGTCCGTCGAGCCCGGGCAATCCGCCGTCGCTGGAGTGGGCGAGCGCCGTTGACAGCTTCTCCGGCGCTCTGCTATACAGTCCGTCCCCCGTGGGGCCGTAGCTCAGCTGGGAGAGCGCCTGAATGGCATTCAGGAGGTCGTCGGTTCGATCCCGATCGGCTCCACCAAGGAAATCAAGGGGTCAGGCGAGAGCCTGACCCCTTCGTCTTTTCCGTTCTTCCGTTCGTCCACCCTCCGGCCCGGGGAACCGCACGAGGCTGGCGCTCCGAACGTCGCGTTCCTCCGCGACACCCCGCCTTCCGTCCGGCTGCGTCCTCTCCATCCGTGTGACCGCACCCCGTTCCCCGGAAATCCGTTCGCGGGCCGCCCTCGACACATCGGCAGCGGCTCGCTCCCCGCGCCAGGAATGCTGCCGCGCAGCGTCGCACCCGGCCGCTGGGCCAGCCGAAACCGCCTTCCATGGGGGCTCTCGTCACACTCGCGAAAAATTCGCTGCCGCCCTTGACGCTGCAGTGCAGCAATGTTATCGTATGCCCAGTTCGCCGAAGACAACCCCAAAGGAGGTGCAATCATGGCGAAGAAGGACGTGCTGATGGAGACGACCGAGAAGACGATGGACAAGGTGACGACGTACGTGAACGAGCAGGTGGAGTTGGCCGAGAAGTGCTTCGCGCTCTACCAGTCTCAGGCGGAGAAGGCCACCAAGCTGTGGACCGATACCGCGGTGACGGCGGTGGCCGACGCGCAGAAGGCCGCGAAGGCCTGGATGGACCTGGGCACCCAGGTTGCGTCGGATGCTCGCAAGGCCTGCGAGGCCAACGTGAAGGAAGCCACCAAGCTGTTCACCCCCGTCGTCTGAGACGCGACTCGTCTCGCTGTCGGGATCCCCGGGAAGGGCCGGCCGAAAGGCCGGCCCTTCCTGTTTCCGGGACTCGCCTCCGGCGGCCTCCGCCGCGCCCCGAACCGCCGGCTCGAGTCGTCGCCGGGTCCCTTTACGCTTCCGAGGGGGCGTGGCAGTCTCGGTGCCCGGAGGGTCGTGTTCCGACGACGCTCGGAGGAAGGGGGAATATCGACGTGCCCGAGACCGTGACGATCGACGAGACGCTCGGGCTGATCCGGATCGTCTCGTCCGGAGACGTGCTGGCAGGCGATCTCGCCCGATCCCTCGAGTCGGTGCTCCGAATCGTGGAGGCGAAGGGCCTGAGCAAGGTGCTGGTCGACACCCGGGAGCAGACGTCCCTGCCGTCCGTGCTGGTTCTATACGAATTCGGGGCGAAACTCTGCGATCTGGCCCGCGGCCTCAAACACGCGATCGTCGTCTCCCGGGACTCCCTGAAGGATCTCCGCGTCGTCGCGACCGTCGCCCGGAACCGCGGCGTCCACATGGATTTCTTCGACTCCCCGGAGGCCGCGCTGGACTGGTTGAACGAATAGAATGCCGCGCGCGGCCCGGCTCGCGACCGCGGGAGGCTACTCCGGGCGAAACCGGTAGATCCGGTAGGCCTCCGGGGGCTCGCTGCCCAGGTGGATCTGGGAAGTGGTGACGTAGAGGAACCCGCCGGGGCCCCAGGCGAAGCTGTCCGGCCAGGCGAGGCGGGGGTCGCGGACCACCGTCTCCAGGCGGCCCCCGGGAGATACCCGCAGGATGGCGCCCTCCTCGATGGCGGTGAGATAGATCTTGCGGTCCGGGCCGAAGGCCAGCCCGTCCGAGGCCGCGAAGCTCCCCACCTTCTCCACCCGGGCCGCTGCATGGCTCTCGCTGAGCCCCGGATCGCGCATGGCGGCTCCCGGGATTCGGTACAAGGACCGCCCGCTCAAGGCCTGGTAGTACACCCAGTCCCCCGGCGCGTCGTAGGCGATGCCGTCGGCGTGCACCCGGGGCGGCTCCCCTCCGATCAGCCACGGCTTGCCTCCGATGGTGAGCGTGATGCCCTCCCACTTCGTCGAGGGGTGGTTGGGCAGGACCCTCCACGCGCGGCCCGAGGTCAGTTCCACCGTCACGAGGCTCCCCGTCCCCGACTCGGTGAGGTACGCGTAGCCGCGGGCGGTATCGATGCGCACGTCGTTGAGGTAACTGCCCGCCGGGGCCACCTCGGGGCCGAGGAAGTAGGTCCGCACCACCTCCCGGGTCCGGGGATCGGTCTTGACGAGCTTCGGCCCCCCGTCCACCACGCCTCGGAACCCCGGGTTGGCGGCGTCCAGGATCCAGAGGTAGCCCTCGTCGTCCCCCACGACGGACTGGACGCAGACGAAGCGAGCGGCCGGCCCGTCCCCGACCCGCCAGGAGTTCATCCCCTCGTCGGGAAAGGGCACCGGGCGGCCGTCGACGAGTTCGGCCACGGACACGGGGACGTCGTCGGACCAGCGGGGAAAGTTCACGAACACCCGGCCCCCGGGAGTGATCCCGACGCCCGTCCACCGGCGGGAGCTCACGGCGAACTCTTCGAGAACCGGCGCCTTCGGGACCCTGCCCGCGGCGCAGCCAAGGACGAACGCCGCAGCCCCGATCGCCGCGGCCCACCCCAGGGTTCGCGGTACGGATTCCCTCATTCCGCCCTCCGTGCCATGGTCCATGGGCCGGGCGGACCGCGGTCCCCCTCCGCCCCACCGCCGCTGGCCGGGAGAGGGGAAGATCGCCCGGCCCTCCCTGGGAGCCGGGAAGGCTCCCCGGGCATGCCTCCTCAACTCCTCTGGCGGCACCCCGTCTCCCGGGTGAACGCCACCAGGATCAACGCCAAGGCCGCCCAAACGAGCATGAGGGTGAACCCCGCCCGGTAGGCCGTCCAGCCGTAGACCCGGACCCCTCCCCCCATGCTCCCGTCCCACAGGCGGTCGAGCACCCACCCCACCGCGGGCTGGAGCACCATCGGGCCGGTCATCACACCCATGTTGACCATGCCGGAAACGGTGCCGGAAAGCCGGGAGGGCACGGACTCCTTCGCGAACGCGAACCCGATGATCATGCCGCCCGACGCCAGCCCTGCCAGGAGAAGCGCGACGATCAGGACCGGCAGGGGGAGGTCGCGCACGAGGACGATCAGCCCCCAGCACGCGAGAACGACGGCGTTGGCCGCCACGTAGAGGGTGATGTCGCCCACCCCGGCGGCCGGCGACGAGGCCTCGACGTCGCCGCGATCCCGACGAGGAA
>CAZJSF010000016.1:0-26341 GCA_964548515.1 uncultured Thermodesulfobacteriota bacterium | reverse complement strand
GCCGGGTCGGCCAGGAAGGGCTGGAATCGTTGTGCCAGGCCCCCGTCGGTGAGCCACTCGATCCACCCGCAGGTGTCGACCAGCACGCTCACGTGCGTTCCGTGCGGTCGCGCACGTCGGCCGTGTTCGCGCCCCGGAGGATGCCGCGGAGCGCCGCGATGTCTCGCCTGGGAACGAGGCTGATGGTGTCGCCCTTGGTGACGAAGACGAACTGCTGGCCGGCCTTCAGGCGGAGGCGCTCGCGGACCGCCTTCGGGATGCAGATCTGGAACTTCGACGTGAGGGTCGCTGCATGCATGGTCTTACCTCCCGCAGATGGATGGAGGAATCGTAATCCGGCACGAACTCAGCTGCAAGAGCGCTGGACTTGGCCCGCCAGCGCCGCCCGCCCAGGTTGCCTCTCACGGCGCCCCGGTCCCCCGGTTCCCGAACCCCTCCCGCTCCTCCTCCAGGATCTGCAGGAACGCCTGGGCCGCGGGGGAGAGGCCGCCGCCGTCGAGGTAGGCGGTGTAGACCTGCAGGGCCATGTCCTGGTCGCGGACCGGGACCACCCGGATGCGGCCCTCGGCGAGCTCCTGGGCGATGGCGGAGCGCACGAGGAAGCTCACGCCCTCCCCCTTCTCCACCATGTCCTTGATGAACTCCAGGTTGCTCGTCTCCACGAGGACGTTCGGGGAGAGGCCCCGGCGCTCGAAGAGCTCGCGCACCAGCGCGTGGGTGCTCGACCCCTCCTCCTTGAGCACGATCAGCTCCCCCTCGAGCTCGGCGAAGGCCACGCCGGCCTTCCGGCGCGCGAGGGGGTGGTCCGGGGCGGCGAAGAGCACCACCTCCTCCCGGCGGAAGGGCAGGAAGGTGAGCCCCTTCATCTCCTCGGAGAGGGCGACCACGGCCAGCTCGTTCTTGAGCTCCACCAGGCTCCGGCACACGTCGAGCGAGCTGCCCTCGTCGAGGATCACCTTGATCTCCGGGTACGCGGCCCGGAAGCGGCTGATGAGGCTCGGCATCAGGTAGCGGGCGTAGGTCTTGGTGGTGCCGATCTTCAGGAGCCCCCGCTTGAGCTCGCGCACCTCCGCCACCAGGCGCTCCATGCGCTTCTCCAGCTCGAACACCTCCCGGGCCTGCTGGAACAGCAGCGCCCCGGCCTCGGAGAGCACCATGCGGCGGCCCCGCTTCTTGAAGAGCTTGAGCTCCAGGGCCTCCTCCAGGGCGCGGATCTGCCCGGTGATCGCCGGCTGGGTGACGCAGAGGTTGCGCGCCGCCTGGGAGAAGTTCTGGCAGCGGGCCGCCTCGCAGAAGGCTCGGAGCTGGTTGAAGTTGAGCACGGGGACTCCGGCGGCTGGATTCAAAGTTTTGCTGATGGATAGCATAAACTTATATGAATTGACCACACCCGGGGTGCCTCCTAGACTCCCAGCACACCCCGAAGAACCAGGCATCTCCGCCCCTCCACACTCGAAGCCGCAGGAGGTTTCCGATGGATCTACGCGATTTCATTGCCATGTGCGAGAAGGAAGGAGACCTCAAGCGGGTCACCGCCGAGGTGGACTGGAACCTGGAGATGTCCCACCTCGCCAAGCTGGTGGAGGAGCGGGACGGGCCGTCGCTGCTCTTCGAGAAGGTCAAGGGCTGCCAGGGGCGCGTCATGTTCGGCGCGTACAGCAACACCAAGCGCCTCGCCAAGGTGCTGGGGCGCCCGGCGAACACGTCCATGTGCGAACTGAGCCGGGCGTGGATGGAGCAGTCCATCGGCGAGGTGATCCGCAAGCGGGAGGTGGAGACCGGGCCGATCTTCGAGAACGTGATCGAGGGCGACGCGGTCAACGTGCTCGAACTGCCCTCCCCCAAGTTCTACGAGAAGGACGGCGGCCGGTTCATCGGCACGGCGTGCTTCATGGTGGTGAAGGACCCGGAGACCGGCGAGATCAACCTCGGCACCTACCGGAGCCAGGTGCTCGACGAGAAGACCGTGGGCGCCCAGATCCTCAAGGGCAAGCGCGGCGACCGGATCCTGCAGAAGTACCGCAAGCAGGGCAAGAAGATGCCGATCTGCCTGGTGGTGGGGTGCGACCCGCTCCTCATGCTCGCCGGCAGCGCCATGGTGGAGAACGCCGACGAGTACGACGTGGTGGGCACCCTGCGCGGGGAGCCGGTCGAGGTGGTCAAGGCACCGCTGACCGGCCTGCCGATCCCGGCCACGGCCGAGATCGTGCTCGAGGGCTACATCGACGGCGACAAGCCCCGCATCGAGGGGCCCTTCGGCGAGTACACCGGCTACTACACCGACGAGCTGGTCAAGCCCATCCCCAAGCCCGCCATCGAGGTGCACCGCATCTACCACCGCAACGACCCGATCCTGCTCGCCGCCTCGGTGGGGCGCCCGGTGAACGACAACCACATGATGCTGGCGTTCGTGCGCAACGCCACCCTGTGGACCGAGCTGATCAAGATGGGCATGAAGGGCGTCCAGTCGGTGTACATGCCCCCCGAGGCGTGCGGCCGCTTCTGGGCCATCGTGTCGGTGAAGCAGATGTACCCGGGCCACGCCGACCAGATCGCCGCCGCGGTGATCGCGAGCCACACGTGCACCTACGGCCTCAAGGGCCTGATCATCGTCGACCACGACATCGCCGCGGACGACCTGCCCCGGGTGTGGTGGGCGCTCGCCACCCGCTTCGACCCCAAGCGCGGCACCCAGATCATCAACCGCGGCCGCTCGACCCCTCTGGACCCGGCCCTGGGCACCGGCCACAACCTGATGACCTCGCGGATCATCCTGGACGCCACCATCCCCTTCGAGTGGGAGGAGAAGCCGGTGCAGGTGGAGATGAGCAAGGAGGTCATGGACCGCGCCCGGGCCCGGCTCGCGGAGCTGGGGCTGGGGTGACGGGTGAAGAGTGACAAGTGACGGGTGACAGGTGACGAGTGACGGCTGATTGCTGATAGCCGAACCTTAACGACCGAAGGGAGTGGAACCATGCCCTACGACTACGTGGACGCGATCGAGAGGGCCAGGAAGGTGAAGGTGGTGGTGCTGGACGTGCACGGGGTGCTCACCAGCGGGATGGTGCTCTTCAACGAGGACGGGGTGAAGTTCCAGGCGTTCCACCACGACGACGGGTTCGGCTCCAACGCGCTGATGATGATGGGCATCGAGGTGGCCCTGATGACCCGGAAGTCGAAGAGCGTGCTGGCCCGGGCCGAGGAGGTGGGGATCAAGCGCGTCTACATGGCCAAGGACAAGTGGACCAAGATGCAGGAGCTCATCGCCGAGATGGGCATCGGCATCGAGGAGGTCTGCTACGTGGGCGACGAGATCATCGACCTCGGTGCCATGCGCCGGGTGGGCTTCGCGGTCGCCCCGGCCAACGGGTGCGCCGAGGTGCTGGAGGTCTCCCACTTCGTGACGAAGCGGGCCGGGGGCGAGGGGATGCTCCGGGAGCTGGCGGAGTTCATCCTGCGGGCCCAGGGCAAGTGGCAGCCCCTGGTGGACAAGGTCTCGAACATGGGGTGGGGGTAGGCCGGGCGGCCAGGCTGCTTGGCCGCTAGGCGGCCAGACTGCTGAGCAGCCGGATCGCACCACCCCTCATCAAGGCGAAAACCTCAATCGGCAGCCCAGCCGCCCAGCGGCCTCGCTGCCCAGCCGGGAGACGCTCATGCCGCACAAGTACTACAAGGACAACCGCGAGTTCATCAAGGCCCTGGAAGCCTCCGGCGACCTCGTCACGGTGGAGCAGGAGGTGGACTGGGACATGGAGATGGGCGCCATCGTGCGCCTCGTGTGCGAGAAGCAGGGCCCGTCGCCCTACTTCAAGAAGATCAAGGACTACGAGGGGTTCGAGGCGTTCGGGGCGCCCCTGGCCACCTACCGCAAGCTGGCGGTGTCCCTGGGGCTGCCGCCGGAGACGCCCATCCCGGAGATCTGCAAGGTCTACCTGCAGCGCACCGAGAAGGGTACCCCCCACAAGGCGGTGGAGGTCCCCCGCGACAAGGCCCCGTGCAAGGAGGTGGTGATCACCGGCGACGCCGTGAACCTCTTCGACCTGCCGGCGCCCATGGTCCACGCGGGCGACGGCGGGCGCTACCTCTCCACCTGGCACATGATCGTGGCCAAGGACCCGGACGGCCCGGAGCTCAACTGGGGCATGTACCGCCAGATGGTCTTCGACGAGAAGACCATGGTGGGCCCGGTGCTCCCGTTCTCGGACATGGGCAAGTGGTTCCACAACAAGGCCGTGCCCCGGAACCAGCCCATGCCCTTCGCCACGGTGATCGGCATGGACCCCCTCGCCGGCATCGCCGCCTGCGCGCCCGCGCAGATCCCCGAGGACCTCTTCTGCGGCATGCTCATGGGCGAAGGCGTCGAGGTGGTGAAGTGCGAGACCAACGACCTCATGGTGCCGGCCCACGCCGAGATCGTCATCGAGGGCGAGATCCTGCCCGGCGTCGAACTGGAGGAGGCCCCCTTCGGCGAGTACACCGGGTACCGCACCTCGCCCCGCTCCCCCCGAACCGTGTACCGCGTCCACGCCGTCACCCACCGCACGAAGCCGGTGATGCCGGTCTCCTGCATGGGCACCCCCACCGACGAGGGCCAGCTCCTGCGCTCCTTCTCCCTGGGGCTGGAGATGGACAAGCTCCTGCGAAGCCAGGGCATCCCGATCACCGGCGTGTACATGTGGCCCGAGTCGACCCACCACCTGGTGGTGGTCGGCACCCGCCACGCCTACGCCGGCATCGCCAGCCAGATCGCGCAGCTCATCTTCGGCAGCAAGCTCGGCCCGTGGTTCCACATGGCCGTGGTGGTGGACGAGGAGACCGACATCTACGACAAGGACAAGGTGATCCACGCGCTGTGCACCAAGTGCCACCCGGTGGACGGCATCCACGTGTACAAGAACTCCGCGGGCACCCCGCTCAACCCCTTCGCCTCCATCGAGGAGCGGATGATCGGCAAGGGATCCAAGGTGCTGTTCGACTGCCTGACGCCGCTCAACTGGAAGAAGGGCGACATCCCGATCATGGTCTCCTTCGACAAGGTGTACCCGGACGATGTCAAGAAGAAGGTGCTGGACAACTGGAGGAACTACGGGTTCAAGGATTGAATTTCCGGCTTAGTCGTTCGTTCATGGTTCTT
This sequence comes from uncultured Thermodesulfobacteriota bacterium, assembly GCA_964548515.1. GTDB lineage: Bacteria > Desulfobacterota > Deferrisomatia > Deferrisomatales > JACRMM01 > CAZGRT01. Next base: position 21,207 of record CAZJSF010000016.1, on the reverse strand, counting down.
GGTCATTGGTTCCTAGCCAACAACCAAGAACGAAGAACCAACAACCACAGAGGAACTCCGCCATGCACGAATACGACACCTTCATCCTGACCGACCTGAAGGACGCGAAGCTCGACACCGAGGTCGAGATCACCGTCCGCGACCTGACCCCCGGGCGCGCCAAGTACTGCTGCAAGTGTGTCCGCGCCCGGATCTCGGACGACCCGGACCGCTACCGCGACCGGCTGTGGCCCCGCCTCGGCCGGGGGCAGTGGGTGGGCAAGCCCTGGTCGATCGAGGTCCTGGAGTTCGTCGACAAGATCCCGGCCGAGTGGCGGTAGCTCGATGGGCTTCGCCGACCTCCGGGAGACCGTGGAGACCCTGCGGGAGCGCGGACGCCTCCTCGAGGTGACGGAAGCGTTGTCCCCCGCCCACGAGGCCCCCGCGGTTCTCGCCGTGGCCGGCGAACGCAACCGCGGGGCGGTGCTCTTCCGGAAGCTGGCGGGACACGACGTCCCCGCGGTGGGAAACGTCGTGTGCGGCCGGGAGGTGCTGGGGTGGGCGTTGGGGGTGCCGGAGGCGGATGCGGCCGAGGAACTGGGCCGGAGGCTGGCCGCCCCGCTGGAGCCCGCACCCGCGGCGAAGGCTCCCGTGCTGGAGGTCACCGAGCCGGACGACCGCCCCCTGGAGAGGATCCTGCCCATCTTCACCCACCACGCCGACGACTCGGGCCCCTACATCACCACCGGCCTCGTGTCCGCGGTCGATCCCGAGAGCGGGGTCGCGGCGAGGGGCATCCACCGGCTGGAACTGCGGGGGCCCCGGGAGCTGGGCGCGGCGCTCCTCAATCCGCCCCTCGGTCCCCTCTACGCCCGCTGCAAGGCCCGCGGGGAGCCGATGCCGGCGGCCGTGGCCGTGGGCGTCGACCCCCTCACCTTTGCCTCCTTCGCCCTGCGCAGCGCCCCCGGCATGGACAAGCTCGCCGTGGCGGGCGGCCTGCGGCGCCGGGCGGTCGAGGTGGTCCCCGCTCCCCTGACGGGCATCCCGGTGCCGGCCGCGGCGGAGTTCCTCCTCGAGGGGGAGGTGGACCCCGGGGACGAGCGGGACGACGGGCCCATGGGCGAAGTCGGCGGGTACGCCCTCGCCTTCCCCGGCACGCCCACCTTCCGCGTGCGGCGGGTCAGCCACCGGGCTTCTCCCCTGTACCACGCCCTCCTTCCCACCGGGCCCGAGGGCGACCTGCTGCTCGCCACGATCTCGGAGGCCTCGATCGTGCCCCGGCTCCGCCCCCTGTTCCCCTTCGTCCGGGACCTCCACTTCGTCCCCGGGACCTGCGGTTCCTCCGCGGTGGTGCGCCTCGCGCCCGCCCCGCGGGAGCAGGTCCGGAGCCTGCTCGTCCAGCTCCTGACCCTGGGCCTCGTGAAGAAGGCCGTGGCCGTGGCCGAGGACGTCGATCCGTCGGACCTGCGGCGCACGGAGTGGTCCGTGGCCACCCGCTGCCAGCCCGACCGGGACATCGTGATCCTCGGCGACCTCAAGGCGGCGCCCATCGATCCCTCTTGCCCCGAACCCTTCCGCACCGCGAAGATCGCCGTGGACGCCACGGGCTACGAGCGGGTCCGGGGGCGGAAGCCCGCCCACTTGGACCCCGCGGCCCTGCGGAAGGCCGAGGCCGTGATCTCCGGGAGGAACCCCCATGGCTGAGAAACGGATCGTCGTCGGGATCTCCGGCGCCACGGGCCCGCAGTACGGCATCCGGCTCCTCCAGGTGCTCCGGAAGCTGGGGGTGGAGACCCACCTGGTCCTGTCCCACGCGAGCCGCCGGAACCTCGCGCTGGAGAGCGACTGGACCCCGGAGGAGGTGCAGCGCCTGGCGCACCGCTGCTACGACGTCGACGACGTGGGGGCCGCGATCGCCAGCGGGTCGTTCCTGACGGACGGCATGGTGGTGGCCCCGTGCTCGGTGAAGACCGCCTCGGCCATCGCCAACTCCTACAACGAGAACCTCCTGGTGCGCGCCGCGGACGTGACGCTCAAGGAGCGGCGCAACCTCGTGCTGCTCTTCCGGGAGACCCCCCTGCACAAGGGGCACCTGGACCTCCTTCGGCGGTGCGCGGACCTCGGCGCGGTGATCCTGCCGCCGATGGTCGCGTTCTATCACCGGCCGAAGACCGTCGAGGACATCATCGACCAGACGGTGGGGAAGGTGCTCGACGCCCTGCGCATCGAGCACGACCTGTTCCGGCGATGGAACGGGGGGGAGCTCGCCGTGATCGGGGGGGAGGGGTCGCGGACCTGAACCGACGGACCGCGCCGGGCTCGGGCCCATGACGGTGCACCTCGGGCGGCACGCCTCCCGCGAAGGGTGGGTGAGCTTCGAGACCCATCCCCGCCTCCTGCGCACCAAGGAGCGCCTCCACGCCCGCTGCCTCCCCTGCCTGACGGGGCTGCTCGAGCAGTTGCGGGCCGGGCCGGCTGCCGTGGAGCTTCGCGAGGCCTGGGACTGCTGGAAGGTGACCGCGGTCACCCGGAGCCGGGAGGAGTGCCTGGAACTGCTGCACGACTTCTCCGAAGCGCACCCCGGGGAGTACGTCTACGGCAAGTTCGGGAAGGGGCGGGCCGACCGGGAGACCTTCGCGCTCGTCTTCCACACCGAGGACGCGGAGCGCCGGGACGAACTCCTCGCCCTTCTCGGAGCCGTGGCGGGACGGCGCGCGCCGGCGTGCCGCGTCTTCGCCTCCCGTGCGTGCGGCGACCCCTACGAGGAGCTCCTCGGGCCGTGGGAGCGGTGGCGCCCCCTCAGCCCCATCCTCCGCCCGGACCGCGTCGCGCCCGTGGTCGCCTCGCTGCGGGAGAGCCTGTACGGTTCCCCGCGGTGAGCGGACCGAAGGGCGTCCCGGCTACCCGGTCACGAGCCCTCGCTGCCCCACCCGGGAAGCCGGAGCACGGCGCGGGCGCCCCCCTCGGGCCGATTCTGCAGGAAGATCTCCCCGCCCAGGGCGACGAAGATGCGCTTGCACACCGCGAGGCCCAGGCCTCCCCCCTTCTCCTTGGTGGTGTAGAAGGCCTCGAAGAGGCGTTCGGGCTCGGTGGAGCCCAGCCCCGGCCCCTCGTCCTCCACCCGGACCTCGACCCACGGCCGGGAGACCACCTCCGCGCGGGGGCTCAGGAGCGAGTCCCCCCCCACCGTGGTCTCCCGCTCGATCCGGCGGCCCGTCACGGCGATGGCCCCCCCCTGCCCCATCGCTTCCACCGCGTTGAGCAGCACGTTGAGCAGCACCTGCTTCATCTCCCCCGGGTCCGCCTCGACGAGCGGGGCCTCGTTTTCCCAATTTATTTGGCATGTTACCCCCTGCCGCTTCATGCGATAGCTCAGGAGCTGGACGGTCTCCCGCGCCACGTCGCCGAGGTTGAGGGGGATGGGGCGCGACGAATGGCGGGACGAGCGGGCGTAGTCGAGCAACTGCCCCACGATCGCCCGGCACCGCTCGGCCTCGCGGTAGATCCGCTCCCGGATCTCGCCCCCGGGGTCCCGGCCCTCCTCCTGGATCAGCAGGCTGGCGAACCCGAGGATGACCGCCACCGGGTTGCCGACCTCGTGGACCAGGGAAGTGGCCAGTTCCCCGAGGCTCGCCAGCCTCTCGTACGCCACGAGCTTCTTCTGGAGGTTCTCCTGGAGGGAGGCCTCCGAGAAGACGGCCAGCATCCCCGCCGGGCGGCCCGCCCCGTCGAAGAGCCCACGGGCCCGCACGCGGAGCGCCAGGGGCCTGCCGTCGGCCCGGGTTCCCCGGCAGAGCCTTTCCGTCCAGGTCCTCCCGGGCGGGGGCCGCTCCCACGGGCAGCCGCCCTGCTCCGAGCACCCGAGGGCCTGGGAGCACCGCGACCCCACGACCTCGCCGCAGGTTCGGCCGGTGATCACCTCGGCGGCCGGGTTGAAGGTGTGGATCTCACCCCCGGCGCCGGCCAGGATCACGCCCTCTCGGACCCCCTCCAGCAGGGCGGCACCGAGGCCGTCGGCGAAGCCTTCGCGCACTCGACAACTCCCGTTTTCTCCGGGTCTCCCGGACGTGCTATCGTTGGCCAGAGGCTCGACCCGAGATCCTCTCGCGGGGTGGCTCCGATGCCTCCCGGAGAGGGGCCGGCGGCCGGGAGCGCCGCGGGCGGGGCCGGCAGGCAAGCCGCGTGTCCCACCCGTCGGCGAACAACGCGCCCTCGCCCGAGCCTCGGGAGGTCTCGCCGTGACTGTAGAACAGAAACCCGGGGAGTTCCAGGACGGCCCGGCGGGCCGCACCGGGGAACGCTAGGCGCGCGGCCGTGACGGCGCGAAGGACCCGCAGCGGCCCCTCCCCCGGGGGGAAGGGCCCCCCCGGCGAGGCGGCGCGGCTCGTCTCCTTCTCCCCCGGCGACGCGGGGGCGCTGGTGAGGCCCGAGGCGTGGGGCGGGCGGGCCCGGGCGGCCACCCCGTGCACGCTGGGCACGGCCTGCGAGGTCGAGGTGCCGGCGAGGCTCCACGCCTCGGTGACCGACATGAACCGCTTCGGAGTGGGGCGCCCCGGGGGCGGCGGGGTGGGCTTCGCCGTGGCCCTGCACTCCCGGGCCCGGGTCACGGCGGTCGGGGGGCTTCGGTCCGAAGCCGGGGGCACCCGGCCGGCCATGGCGCGCCACCTGGTCCACCTCTTCCGGGAGATCACCGGGTTCGAGGGAGGCCTCGACCTGGACGTGGCGGACCACGGGCGCAGGCACATGGGGCTGGGGTCCTCCATCGGCACCCTCACGGCCGGGGCCGTGGCCCTCAACGAGATCCTGGGCCGTCCCCTGACCCTGCGCGACGTGCGCAAGCTCGTCGCCCACAACTACTGCGAGGAGGCCCCCGGCGAACCGGACCGCCTGGTGAAGGGCTTCGAGACCAACGTGGGCGCCATGCTGGGGATCCACGGGGGCATGAGCCTCGCCACGGACGGCTGCGAACTGGTGTACCGGGTGGCGCTGCCCCAGCAGATGCGGGCGCTCCTGCTGGTGCCCCGCCTCGCCCCCAAGGTCTCCTCCGGGGAGCCCGAGGCCGAGGCCCTCCTCACCCGGGCACGGGCCCTGGACCGGCGGGACGGGGAGAAGAAGGCGTTCCGGATCCTCATGGACCTCCTGCCCGCCATGATCCGGGGCGACGTCGAGGCCATCGGCGCCGTCATCTGGGACCTGACCGCCATGGGCTCGAAGCACGCGGAGTGCTGCCTGCACGGATCGGACGGGCGGGAGATCTACGAGACCATGGGGCAGCTCCGGAGCGAGGGCGCGGAGATCGTGGGCATGAGCTCGGTGGGCCCCGCCGTGTTCGCCCTCAGCTGCCGGCCCGAGGTCTGGGACGCCTGGCGGAGCCGCGGGGCGGAGGGCGAGTCCGGCTGCGCCCTGGTGGTGCCGGTGGACAACGCCGGAGCCCGGGTGCGCCTGGACGGGGAGCCCGTCCCCTACCATTTCGAGCCCTGGTGGGCCGAGCCCCACCTCCCGGGCTGAGGAGGGCAGGACCGGCACATGACGGAGGCGACGCGGATCCTGGTGGTGGACGACGAGGCGGGGATGACCGACCTGCTGCGGCGCCTCCTCACGGCCGAGGGGCACGCGGTGGAGTGCGCCCGCTCGGCGGAGGAGGCCGAGGAGCGGCTCCGGTCGGCGCCCTTCGACCTGGTGATCACCGACCTCGTCATGGGGGGCAAGGGCGGGGAACTCCTGGTGCGGGCGGTCAAGGAGGAGCACCCGGACACCGAGATCCTCGTCCTGACCGCCCACGCCTCGGTGGACTCCGCCATCGAGGTGATGAAGCAGGGCGCGTTCGACTACCTGCGCAAGCCGCTCCTCCCCGAGGAACTGCTCCACGCGGTGACCCGCGCCCTGGAGATCAAGGGGCTCCGCGACGAGGTGCGCACGCTCCGCCAGGAGCGCAACCACGCGAACCTCCAGGGCAAGATCCTGGGGCGCAGCCCAGCCATGCAGCGCCTCTTCGAGAAGGTCCGCCGCGCCGGGCGCACGGACGCCACCGTGCTCCTGGAGGGCGAGTCGGGGACCGGGAAGGAACTCTTCGCCCGGGCGATCCACGCCGAGTCCCCCCGGGCCGGGGGCCCCTTCCTCGCCGTCAACTGCGGAGCCATCCCCGGCGAACTCCTCGAGAGCGAACTCTTCGGCCACGCCCGGGGAGCGTTCACCGGGGCGCACCGGGAGCGGAAGGGCTACTTCGAGGCCGCCACCGGGGGCACGCTGCTGCTCGACGAGGTGGGGGAGATGGACCCCCGCCTCCAGGTCCGCCTGCTGCGGGTGCTCCAGGAAGCTCAGATCACGCCCGTGGGGGAGACCCGCCCCCGCCCCGTGGACGTGCGCATCGTGGCCGCCACCAACAAGAACCTCCGGGACGAGGTCGCGACCGGCACCTTCCGCCGCGACCTGTACTACCGCCTCCACGTCGTGCACCTGGAGATCCCCCCGCTCCGGGAGAGGCGGGAGGACGTGCTCCTGCTCGCCCACGCCTTCCTCCAGCACTACGCCAAGCGCTACGGCAAGGGGTTCGACGAGATCGACCCCAAGGCCGCCATGATCCTGCAGCGCTACGACTACCCCGGGAACGTGCGGGAGCTCGAGAACATCGTGGAGAGCGCCGTGGTCATCGGCACGGGGAAGGTGCTCCACCCGGCGCACCTGCGCGAGGCCATGGGGTCGGAGGTGTTCGAGGAACTCGACCAGGAGCCCGAGGTGCTGGACCTGCCCTTCGACCAGGCGGTCAGCCGCCTGGTGGAGCGCTTCGAGCGCGAGTACCTCGACGCCCAACTCCGCCGCTTCGGGGGCCGCATCCACCGGGTGGCGGCGGCGGCGGGCCTCTCCCGCCGCACGGTCGAGCGCAAGATGAAGAAGTACGCCCTGGAGCGCTCCGCCTTCGTCCCCGGGCCGGGAGCCCACGGCGAGGAAGAGGACCACCCCTGACGTTCCCCGCCACTCCACGGCCCGCCGAGGGCCCTCGCCCCGTGCACGGGCGGCCTGCCGGCGCCGTCGGGGGGATCGCCCCCCTGCGCCGGTCGCCCGGAGGACCCGGGCGACCGTCACGGACCCCGTCGGCCCCCTCCCCCGCCTCCGGGTGGACGCCTTGACCCGATCCCGCGCCCCCAACCCGACCCACCTGTTCGCCATCCTCTTGGCGGCGGCGCTCCTGGTCATGGGCTGGCTGCTCTGGGCCACCGCCGGCATGCGCCGCGAAGCCAGGGACCGCTTCTTCGAGCAGTACAACCAGCAACAACTCATCCTGGCGCAGCAGGCAGCCCGCAACGTGGAGGGCGTGTTCGACACCTACCGGCGCAACCTGGGCCTGGTCGCCGGGCTCTTCGAGGGCGCCGACCTCACGCGGCCGGCGGCCGAGCGGGCGGCCGGGAGCCTGCGGCGGATCTACGAGAGCCTGGCCGACACCCCGATCATCGACCTCGTGGTCTTCGACCCGGAGGGCACGGTGGTGGCCATCGAGCCCCCGGACGCCTTCACCCTGGGCCGCAACTACTCCTGGCGAGAGTACTACGTCTGGGCCAGGGACGAGGGCAGGCCGGGACAGATGTACCTGTCGCCCTTCATGCGCCTCGAAGGGGGGCAGCACCGGGGCGACAAGGCCCTGATCGTGGCGGAGGGCATCTACGGCCCGGACCGGTCCTTCCGCGGGGTGGCCATGTTCACCCTGAGCTTCGACGAACTGGCTCGCCGGCACGTGCTCTCCCTGCGCATCGGGGAGGAGGGCTACGCGTGGCTCGTGGACAGCCAGGGCGGCACGGTGCTCGTGGACCCCCGGGGCGTGATCGGGGGCCAGGGCTTCGGCGAGGCCTTCCTGCCCCGCTGGCCCAAGCTCCACGCCCTGCTCGAGGCCACCCGCGGCGGCCAGCCCGGGACCGACTGGTACGACTTCGTCGACCCGGCCGACCCCTCGGCCACGGTCCGCAAGCTGGTGGGGTACGCCCCGGTGCGGATCGAGGGCCGCCTCTGGACGCTGGGGGTGTGCACCCCGGTGCGCGAGGTGGAAGCCCTGCTCTCGTCGCTCCTGCGGAGCCAGGAACGCCTCTCGGCCGGAGCCGTGGCGGCCGTGCTCGCCGCCACCGTCCTGCTCAGCGGCCTGCTGCTCGGGTGGAACCGCTCCCTGACCCGGGAGGTGTCCGCCCGCACCCGCGACCTGACGGCGGCCCGAAGCCGGCTGGAAGCGACCTTCGACGAACTCCTCTCCGCCAGGAAGCTGGCGGCCGTGGGCAACCTGGCGCTGGGGCTCGCCCACGAGATCCGCAACCCGCTCTCCTCGGTGCGAATGAACGTCCAGATGATCCGGAAGAAGGTGGCGCCCGCCGTGCCCCTGGAGGAGAACTTCGCCATCGTCGAGGCGGAGATCCTCCGCCTCAATCGGCTCCTCAACGACCTGATGAGCTTCGCGCGGCCCCGGGCGCTCCGACTCGAGGCCGTGGACCTGGACGGCGTCGTCCGGGAGGTGCTGGCCCTGCTCCGCGAGCGGCTCGAGGCCGCGGGGACCCGCCTCGAGCTCCGGCTCACGCCCGATCTCGAACCCGTGGTGTGCGACGGGGAGCAGATCCGGCAGGTCCTGCTCAACCTGGTCCTCAACGCCCTCGAAGCCATGGAGCGGGACGGCGGGCGCCGGGTCCTCACGGTGGGCACCGGCCGGGCCGAGGGCTTCGCCACCCTCCGGGTCACGGACACCGGGCCGGGCATCGCACCCGGCGACCGCGAGCGGCTCTTCGACCCCTTCTTCACCACCAAGGCCGGGGGCGGCGGGTTGGGGCTCTCCATCGTCGAGAACATCGTGCTCCACCACGGGGGACACGTGGCGGTGGAGGGCGAGCCCGGCTCCGGGGCCACCTTCACCGTCCGCCTCCCGGTCCAGGGCCGGGACTTCGCCGGAGACAGCCCATGAAGACCATCCTCGTAGTGGACGACGACCGGGCCATCCGCCGCACCCTCGAACTGCACCTGGGCGAGGAGGGCTTCGCCGTGGAGACGGCGGCGGACGGAGCCGAGGGACTCCAGAAGGCCCTGCGCCGCGAGACCGACTTGGTGCTCCTGGACCTGCGTCTGCCCCGCATGGAGGGGTTCGACGTGCTCAAGCGCCTGCGGCGCGAGCGGCCCGCCCTGCCGGTCATCGTGGTCACGGCCTACGACGACATGCAGACCGCCATCGAGGCGATCCGCCTCGGTGCCGTCGATCACTTGGGCAAGCCCCTGGACCTGGAGGAACTCGACGGGGTGATCCGCAAGGCCCTGGAGGTGGCCGCCCTCTCCCGCAGCGGCTTCGCCTTCTGCGAAACGCCGGACACCGCCTTCCGCGACCACATGATCGTCGGGCGCAGCCGCTCCATGAAGCGGGTCTACAAGGCCATCGGCGCCGTGGCCGACTCCAAGACCACGGTGCTTCTCCACGGGGAGAGCGGCACGGGCAAGGAACTGGTGGCCCGGGCCATCCACTTCAACAGCCCCATCGCCGGCCGTCCCTTCGTGGCGGTCTCCTGCTCCGCCCTGGCGCCCACCGTCTTGGAGAGCGAGCTCTTCGGCCACGAGCGGGGAGCCTTCACCGGCGCCCACGCCGCGAAACCCGGCAAGTTCGAACTGGCGCAGGGAGGAACGCTGTTCCTGGACGAGATCTCCGAGGTCTCCCCCGACATCCAGGTGAAGCTGCTCCGCTTCCTCCAGGAACGGGAGTTCGAGAGGGTCGGGGGGGTGGAGACCATCCGGGCGGACGTGCGGGTGGTGGCCGCCACGAACCGCGACCTGGCCGCGCAGGTCTCGGAGGGACGGTTTCGGCAGGACCTCTACTACCGCCTCCGCGTGGTGGCGATCGACCTGCCTCCCCTGCGGGAGCGCCCGGAGGACCTGCCCCTCCTGGTGCCCTTCTTCCTGGAGAAGATCGCCCGCGAGCTCGGCAGGACCGTGGAGGTCGTGCCCGAGGAGGCCATGCGGCGCCTCGCCCGGCACTCCTGGCCCGGAAACGTGCGCGAGCTGGAGAACGCCCTCCGGCGGGCCGTGCTCCTCTCCCCCGGCGGGGTGCTCGTGCCGGAGACCCTGCAACTCGACGACGCGGTGGACGGCCACCGGCTGCCGCTGGTGGTCAAGACCCTGGCCGAGGTGGAGCGCGAGCACATCGAGAACGTGCTGCGCTTCACGGGCCACGAGAAGAAGCGGGCCGCCCAGGTCCTCGGCATCTCCCGCCCCACCCTGGACAAGCGGCTCCGCGAGCACGGCATCCGCGCCGGCCCGGACTAGCAGGCCGCTCAAGAAGCGGCCTGCGCCGCGCCCCGGGGACGGGGCGCCGAATCGTTCGGCCTGAAAAGGCGAATGATTCGTGATGGTTCGACGGGGCCGCCCCCGAGACCCCGCAGCTGGAGAGCCCACGGAAGGGGGTCTCCAGCACCCTGCCGGGAGCCCCCTCCGTTTACACCGGCATCCGCTTCTTTACACGCCCGACGGGCGAAACCCAACCGCCATTTCGTTTCGCGTGGATTGACTTCTCCGGCATTCCGTATAGTTATGCCGCTCGACCTCCGCGTTGCCCGCACCGAGGATCCGTGGCACAGTCCTTGCGAACCGTCGTTTCGTCCCCCACCCACCAAAGGAGACCGAACATGAAGAGACTGCCCCGCCTCTCCCTGGTCGCCGCCGTGGCTGCCGCCCTCGCCCTGGCAGCCGGACCCTCCCTGGCGGCGCCGATCAAGCTCGGCGCGCCCCTGGCCACGGCCTTCCTGTACGGCTGGACCGCGGAGCGGGGCATCCGGCTCGCGGTGGAGGAGATCAACGCGGCCGGCGGCGTCAAGGTCGGCTCCGAGAGCCGCCCCTTCGAGGTCGAGGTGATCGACACCCGCGACCTCGAGCCCGGCGTGCCCGTGGACGACGCCATCAAGGCGGTGGAGAAGCTGATCCTCCAGAAGCAGGTCGACTTCCTGGTGGGCGGCCCGGTGCGCTCCGAGGCGGCCCTGGCGGTCATGGACCTCCTCAGCCAGCACAAGAAGGTCTCCATCGTGACCACGGGCGTGCTCTCCCCGGCCTACACCAAGACCGTGGCGGAGAACTACGACAAGTACAAGTACGCCTTCCGCATCTCCAACGACATCGTGAACCTGGTGGCCAAGGAGCTCATGGCGGTGTTCGCCAAGATCCGGGCGGACCACAAGCTCGACCGCGTCTTCATCATGGTCCAGGACGTGGCCCACGCCCGGAAGGCCGGCGAGGTCGTCGAGGGGCTGCTCAAGAAGAACGGGTACAACGTGGTGGGCCACGAGATCTACCCCACCGGCAACACCGACTTCGCCCCCGGACTCCTCAAGTCGAAGAAGGAGGACGCCCAGGTCCTCTTCATCTGGATGGACATGCCCGAGAGCGCCATCCTCATGAAGCAGTGGAAGAGCTTCCGCCTCACGAGCCTGCCCATGGGCTTCATGTCCGCGGGCGAGCAGCCCGGCTTCTGGAAGGCCTCGGACGGCAACTGCGAGTACGCCGTGGTGGACGTGGTGAACGGCGGCAACGCGCCGGCGACGATCACCCCCTGGACCATGAAGTTCGTCGACGCCTACACCAAGAGGTGGGGGCTGGAGCCCGAGGGCTACGGCGCGAGCTCGAGCTACATGGCCGTCTACGCTCTCAAGGACGCGATCGAGCGCGCCGGCACCGTGGAGCCCGACGCGGTGGTGAAGGCGCTGGAGGGGATCGACATGGAGGGCGTGTACGGCCGCATCCGCTTCGACCCGAAGTCCCACCAGGTGATCCCCTCCCAGGATCCCAAGGAGGGAGCGGTGACCGGCGTGTTCCAGTGGCAGGACGGCAAGCGGGTCGTGTTCTGGCCCGAGGCCGGCGCCGCCGGCCAGCTCAAGCTGCCGCCGTGGATGAAGTAGACCGCGACGCGTGAGGAGGCGTTGGGCGGGGAGAGGCTTCTAGGCGCCTCTCCCCGCCTCCACCCCCACCCCACCGAGGCAGGGTCGATGGACATCGTCATCTACGGGTTCATCCAGAGCGTGAGCCTGATCCTCATCGCCTTCGGCTTCTCCCTGGTCTACGGGGTGAGCCGGCTCCCCAACTTCGCCCACGGCGCCCTCTACGTGCTGACGGGGTTCGTCGCCTGGATCCTGATGAACCGCCTCGGCCTGCCCTACCCCCTGGCCGTCGCCCTCGCCCTGGTCGGTGCGGCGCTGGTGGGCATGCTGATCTACCAGCTGGTGCTGCGCAGGGTGCGCGGCCTGGAGGTCTCGGAGGTCATCGCCACCTACGCGATCGGGCTGGCGATCCTCGAGGGACTGCGCTGGGCGGGGTTCCGGGGCACCTCCCACACCCTGCCTCCCATCTCGGACGGGGTGGTCTTCCTGGGGGACGTGCCCGTGGACCACCAGCGCGTGGCGGTCGTCGTGCTGGGCTGCCTCGCGCTCCTGGGGCTGTGGCTCTTCACCCGGTACACCCGCATCGGCCTCGCGCTCAAGGGCATGGCCCAGGACGAGCGGGCGGCCATGATGCTCGGGATCGACTCGGACCGGGCCGCCACCGTGGCCGTGGCCCTGGGCAGCGCGCTGGCCGGCCTCGGAGCCGTCATCCTCCTGCCCCTGGGGACGATCGTCGTGGAGGAAGGCTACAAGGTGCTCATCTACGCCATCGCGGTGTGCGTGGTGGGCGGGTTGGGAAGCTGGGGCGGCACGGTCCTGGCCTCCTTCGCCCTGGGGTACTCCCAGTACGTGACCGTGGCCTACGGCAAGCCCCACTACCAGATGGTGGTGATGCTCCTGGCGATCATCGTTACGCTGGTCCTGCGGCCGTCGGGGTTCTTCGGCAAGCAGAAGCAGCTGGAGGAGAGGGTCTGATGGCGCGGCGCCTGGAGCGGGTGGATCGGGGCATCAAGGTCCGCAGCGAGACCCTCTACGCCCTGAGTTCCTGGCAGGAGATCGCGTACCTGGTGGCACCCCGGGCACTCCTGATCGGAGGGTTCGCCCTCCTGCCCCTGGTGCTCCTGCCCTGGCCCTACTGGGGCCGCGTGGTGCTCTCGGTGTGCGTGCTGGCACTGCTGGCCGTTTCCTTCGACTTCCTGGCCAACTACGTGGGCCTCGTGTGCCTCGGCGGCGCCTTCTTCTACGGGATCGGAGGGTACGCCACCGCCCTCCTGAACACCCGGCTGGGGCTGCCGCCGGTGCTCGCGATCCCCGCGGCGTCGCTCCTGGGGGCGGTCTTCTGCACCGCGGCCCTGGCCCCGTGCCTGCCGCTGCGCGGGATCTACTTCGCCATCGTGACCCTGATGTACCCGCTGCTCATGACGCGGGTGATCGAGGCCGCGGACATCCTCGGCGGCACCGAGGGCTTCCGGGGCGTGGACGGCTTCTCCTCCCCGTGGACCGAGCAGTACGGCCTCATCGCCGGCCTGCTCCTCGCGGTGTTCGCCCTGCGCCGGTTCGTGACCGAGGACGTCGGGCTCCCGATCCGCGCGGTGAAGGACAACGACCAGGCCGTGCGCGCCTCGGGGATCAGCGTGCCGTGGACCAAGGCCAAGGCGGTGTTCCTGGCGTCGCTGCTCGGGTGCTTCGCCGGGGCGTACTACATCCACCTGTACCGCAGCGTCGGGATCTCCTCCTTCGCCCTCGACCTCTCGATCCTCCCGATCGCGGCCACCGTGATCGGCGGAGGCGGCACCCTCGTGGGCCCGATCCTGGGGAGCCTCCTGCTCGTGCCCCTGTCCGAGTTCCTGCGCGACTTCGGGAGCCTGCGGATCGTGATCTACGCCCTGGTGCTGACCGGCTTCGTGGTGTTCCGGAGCGAGGGCATCATGCTCTACGCGAGCCGCAAGTATCAGCAGTTCCAGCGCTGGGTGGAGGTGTGACCGTGACCGCTTCCGCGCCCGCCTCGCCCGGGGCCGCCCCCGCCTCCCCGATCCTGGAGGTCGAGGACCTCTCCATGCACTTCGGCGGGGTCAAGGCCCTGGACGGGGTCGGCTTCCGCGTCGAGCCCGGGGACGTGGTCGGCATCATCGGGCCCAACGGCTCCGGCAAGACCACGCTCATCAACTGCATCACCGGCTTCCTCAAGCCCACCCGGGGCCAGGTGCGGTTCCAGGGCCGGGACATCACCGGCATGAAGCCGCACCGGGTGGCGGACCTGGGGGTGACGCGCACCTTCCAGATCATGCGCCCCTACTTCAGCATGCCCGCGTACAAGAACCTGATCATCCCCCTCCCCTCCCCCCGGGCCCGGCGGGCGGGCGGCTGGCGGGGCGGCGGCCGCCACGGCGACCGCGACACCGTGGCCGTGGACATCCTGGAGGAGCTCGGCTTCGAGCGCGACTCCCGGGTGCCCTACAAGATCGCGGGCACCCTGCCCACCGGGTACCTCAAGCGCCTCGAACTCGCCCGCTGCATCGCCCTGGCGCCCGAGGTGATCATCTGCGACGAGGTGTTCTCCGGCCTCTCGGCGAGCGAGATCTCCAGCCTCGTGCCCCTGATCGAGAAGCTCCACGAGCAGGGCATCACCATCCTCATGGTGGAGCACCGCCTCCGGGAGCTCTTCCGGGTCGCCAACCGGGTGCTCGCCCTCTCCTCGGGGGAGAAGATCGCGGAGGGCACCCCCGCCGAGGTGATGGAGCACCCGAAGGTGCGCGAGGCGTACATGGGCTCCGAGGAGGTCGACGTATGCTAGAGGCCGCCGGGCTCATGGTCTTCTACGAGAACATGCTGGCCCTCAACAACCTGGACCTGCGCTGCGAGGACCGGGAGGTGCTCGGGGTCTTCGGGGCCAACAGCGCCGGCAAGTCGACCCTGATGTACGCCCTGTCGGGCATCATGCTCGACATCCAGCACAAGGAGAAGATGCGGGGCGGCGAGCGGATCTCGCTCTTCGGCGAGGTGCGCTACGAGGGGGAGGTCGTGGGAGGCCTCAAGGCCCACGAGCGGGCCCGCCGGGGCATCATCCTCTGCCCGGAGCGCCGCCGGCTCTTCCCCGAGTCGACCGTGCTCGAGAACCTCAAGATCGGGGCCTACCTGGCCACCGCGGCCCAGGCCCGGGAGACCCTGGAGTACGTCCTCGAGCTCTTTCCGGGGCTGAAGAAGCACCTGAAGCGCGCCGCCGGGTTCCTGAGCGGGGGGGAGCAGCAGATGGTGGCCATCGGCCGGGCCCTCATGGCGCAGCCCAGGCTCCTCCTGCTCGACGAGCCGCTGCTCGGGCTGGCACCGAGCATCCAGCACGCGCTGGTGGCCTCCATCCCCGTGATCCGCGACCAGCGCGGGATCTCGGTGATCGTCACCGAGCAGTACGCGCGCCCGGTGATGCCGTACGTGGACCGGGCCATCATCGTGGAGAACGGCTCCACCGTGCTCTCCGGCACCCGGGAGGAACTCCTGGGCAACCCCGACGTCCGGGCGGCCTATTTCGGATGTTGAGCGCGGGCGGCTCCCCGTTCGTGGCCAGCCGGAGGCGACGGATGCTCCGCCCGTCACCCGTCACCCGTCACCCGTGGATCGTCAGCCTTCCACCCGCCACCGAGGCCGGACGCCCATGAGCCAGCCCTACACCGTCGCAGGCCTCACCATCGACCCCACGCGGCAGGAGTACACCTTCACGCGGTTCTACGAGATGGCGGAGCGCCATCCCGACCGGGACGCGATCGTCTATCTCGGCAGCCGGTTCACCTACCGCTGGCTCCGGGACGCCGTGGAGCGTTTCGCCGGGGCGCTGGCCGAACTCGGCGTGGGGCGCCAGGACCGGGTGATGCTCTACCTCTCCAACTGCCCCCAGTGGGTGGTCGCGAACTTCGCCGTGCAGCGCCTCGGGGCCGTGGTGGTGCCCGTCTCCCCCATCTACACGGCCCACGAGCTCGAGTACCTCGTCCAGGACGCCGGCGTCGAGACCGTGGTGTGCCAGGACACCAACTACGGGTACGTCCACGAGGTGGAGATGCGCACGGGCCTCAAGCGCATCGTGATCACCACCCTCACCGAGCTCCTCCCGCGCTGGAAGGTCGCGCTCGGCCACCTCCTCAAGGTCATCCCCAAGGGAAAGGTCGCCCGGGGTCAGCACATCCACCGCTTCCGCGACCTGCTGGCCGGGGCACCCCGCCCGGTGCCCCCCACCGACATCGACCCGTGGCGCGACCTCGCCCACATCATGTACACGGGCGGCACCACGGGCTTCCCCAAGGGGGTTCCGAGCAACCACGCCACCGAGGTGGCCTACATCCGCGACGTCATGGAGCGGATCGTGGGGCCCCACACCACGGAGGGGGCGGACACCGTCCTCATGGTGAACCCGCTCTACCACATCATGGCCAAGGGGTTCAGCATCGCCGCCGGGCTGAACTTCGGCAACACCGTGATCCTCATGCCCCTGCCCCACGTGGACGCCATGATGAAGGAGATCGAGCGCCACCGCGTCCGCTGGCTGCTCGGCGTGCCGGCGCTCTACCGCATGATCCTGGAGAGCGACCGCCTCCACGAGTACCGCCTCGACTCGCTGCGCTACTGCTACTGCGGCGGCGACGTGCTGCCCGGCGAGGTCTTCAAGCGGTGGCGCGAGCACACCGGCGCCCCGATCTACCAGGTCTACGGCTCCACCGAGGTGGGCCACGTGGCCTACAGCCTGATCGAGGAGGAGCCCGAGCCCACGGTCATCGGCGTGCCCCTGCCCTCCTACCGCTGCCGCGTGGTGGACCCGGTGACCCTGGAGCCGGTTCCCCAGGGCCAGGTCGGGGAACTGGTGGTCACCTCCGACTTCAACCTGAAGAGCTACTGGAACAAGCCGGCGGAGACCGAGCGCTCCTTCGTCTCCATCGACGGCGAGGTGTACTACCGCATGGGGGACTACGTGACCGCCGACGAGGGCGGACGCATCCGCTTCATGGAGCGCACCGCCGACGTCATCAAGCACAAGGGCTACCGGGTCTCCGCCTCCGAGGTGGAGGCCGTGCTCCAGGACAACCCGGCGGTCATGGGCGCGTGCGTGGTGGGCGTGGAGGACCCGGCGGTCGGCGAGCGGCTCAAGGCCATCGTGGTGCTGAAGACCGACGCCAAGGGGGTTTCCGGAACCGACCTGCGCCGCTGGTGCCAGGAGCGCCTCGCCTCCTACAAGGTGCCCCAGTACATCGAGTTCCGCGACATGCTCCCCAAGAGCAAGGTCGGCAAGCTCCTGCGCCGCGAGATCCGCGACGAGGAGCGGCGGAAGGCCGGCGGGTAGAGCTGCAAGGGCCGCCCGTTCCGAAGCCTCTTCAGTCTCTCCCGGCCGACCTCTCGGCGTCACCGGACAGGAAGCGGTCCAGTTCCTCCCACGGCAGGTAGCCCGCTTCGAGCCGCCCCCCGGCGACGTGGGTGGGAACCGCCGAGACACCGAGGCGCCGCGCCCGGCCCCACGCTTCGTCCACGACCGGGCCGGACCGCCCCTCGCGCAGCACGCGTCCGGCCTCCACGGGGGCCAGACCGGCTTCTCCCGCGAGGCGGGTCAACTCCCCGGTTCGGGCGATGTTCCGGCCCTCGGCGAAGTACGCCAGGAACACCCCGCGCCGGAACTCCGCCCCCCTGCCCCGTTCCTCGGCCCACGCTCCCAGCTCCTGCGCCCGCCGGGTGTTGTAGGTGCGGGTGCGGTCTCCCCAGGGAAGCCCCAGGCCGAGCGCGATGCCGCGCAACCGCCCCATCATCCGGGGCACGTCGACGCCTCTCCCGGCGAAGAGCTCCTCCAGGTCCATGCCCGCCTCCGGCACCTCGGGGTGGAGCGGGAACGGCACCCACCGCACCGAGAGGCCTCTCTCCCGCTCCGCTCTCTCGACACCCACGGTGTCGAAGTAGCACCACGGTCAGACGTAGTCGAAGAAGACCTCCAACAGGACGGGTTCGGCCACGACGTCTCCTCTCCGCGGGTTCGGGGTCGGCCCCGTCTCCCGCCGCTCACTCCTCTCGGGTCAACCAGGCGCGGACCACCCCGATCTGGCCGGTCCCCATCAGCGCCGGGGCGTGCCCGACGCCGGGGAACTCCACCACGTCCACGGGGGGCCCCTCCCGGCGCATCCGGGCGACGGTCTCCGGCAGCAGGAGATCCGATTCGGCACCGCGCAGAACGAGCACCGGGCAGCGCACGCCGGCCCAGACGCTCCACAGGTCCACGTCCTCGGCCGGGGCCGCGCGCAAGGCCGCGGCGATCGCGGGGTCGTAGTGCAGGCAGAGGGTGCCGTCGGGAAGCCGCCGGGCGCTGTGGGCGGCCAGGTGGCGCCACTGCTCGTCCGTCAGGGGACCGAAGGGCCGGTGGACCTCCCGCAGGTGCGCCTCCAGGGAACGAAGGTCCTCGAACCGGGGGTCGGAACCGACGTACGCGGCGATGCGCTCCACCGCGGCCTTGGGGATCCAGGGGCCCACGTCGTTGAGGACGAGGCGGCGGATCGGGGTGCCCGGCTGGGCCGCGAGCATCATGCCGAGCAGGCCCCCCATGGAGGTGCCGACCCAGGAGACCTCCTCCGCCCCCAGGCGCGCGACCAGGGCAGCCAGGGCGTTCAGGTAGACCGGGTACCCGTAGTCCTCGGCGGCGGGAAGCCAGTCGCTGGCCCCGCGGCCGGGCATGTCGGGGCACACCACCCGGAAGCGGTCGGTCAGGGCCGCGGCGAGGAAGTCGAAGTCCCGGCCGGTCCGGGTCAGGCCGTGGACGCACACCACCGTCCCGGCGCCCCCCGGGCCCGCCCACTCGGCGTAGGCCATGCGGGAGAAGCCGTGGGGGCCGAGCGTCAGCAGGGTGCCTGGCTTCACGGAATCACCTCCCGTTCAGTCAACCGCGGCGCGAACCGGGGCCCCCCGCGCGTACCAGAGCAGGCCCAGCGCCTGGGCCGCGGCGAGCGCCCCGACCCCAAGGCCGTACCCCGCCGGATCGTATCCCCCGTCCGCGGTCCGCGGCCACAGCCCGAGCAGGGCCCCCAGGCCCCACTGGACGCCGAACGCCGCCACGAAGACCAGGAGGTTGAGGGCCGTGTTCACCCGGCCGGCGAGCCCGGGAGGGAAGGCCCGGACCAGAGAGGCGTAGCAGAGGATTCCCGAGGTTCCGAAGAAGCCGAAGAGCACCCACAGGACGCGGGGCAGCCCCAGTCCGCCGCAGGCCAGGGCGACCTGCAGCAGGCCGAACACGCCCATGCCCGCCGCCGCGAGCGTCCCCGGCCCCACCCCCCGTCGGGCGGCGAACGCGGCGGCACCCCCCAGCGCGAGGAACCCGGCGATCATGGCGGCGGCGGTCCAGAAGAGGACGGCCGCGGCAGCCTCCCGCGGCAGGCCCGCCACGTCGTGGAGCCAGGGCCCGGCCCACAGCCCCTGGAGGGCCAGGAACGAAGCCTGGGACGCCACCGCCAGGGGGGCCAACCTCCAGAAGACCCGCGATCCGAACACGCTGCGGACCCCGGCCACCTGCTCCCCGAGGGTCTGCCCGGCACCGCTTCCGGGGTCCCTCGGAACCACGACGCGGATGAGCACCGCCACCGCCACCGTCGCCACCGCCAGGGCGCCGAAGATCCCCCGCCAGTCGGTGAACCGCAGGGCCGCCTGCACCGGCGCCGTCGCGGCCAGGGCACCGAGCCCGCCGGCCGCCATCTGGAACCCGTTGACCATCGGGAGCCGTTCCGCCGGGAAGCCGCGCGCGAAACTCGTGAACGCGGCCATCAGGCAGGCGGAGACCCCCAACCCGATGAGGCCCCGGCCGACCACCAGGGCCTGGGGAGTGCGCGCCACGGAGAACAGGAGGGAGCCCGCGGCGGCCGCGCAGAGGAGCAGCGCCTCCACCTTGCGCGGTTCGAAGCGGTCGAGGAGAACGCCGAGCGGCAGTTGGAACGCGGCGAAGGTCAGGAAGTACGCGGAGGTGAGAAGCCCGAGGTCGGACGGGCCGAGGCCCAGGTCGGCCACCAGGTCCGGAGCGATGACCGCGTTCACCACGCGGTACAGGTACGAGAGGAAGTAGCCGGCCGCGAAGGGCCCCAGGATCCGGACGTGTCTCGCAGCCTGCTCCCTCATCGCCCGAACCCTCCGTCACTTCCGTCGCGGGGTGCCGGGAGAGCATAGCCCAAACCGGCCCAACCGATCACCGTCGCATCGCGCCCTGGGGGAGACCGCGGGGCAACCCCGAACCGGCAATCCCGTGCCCACTTGTGGAAGCGTCCGCCACACTCCGCCACACGCCTCCTGCCCCGGCGGCCTCCCCCGTGCAGCACAGACCGGGGACGATCCTCGAAACGGCCGTCGGGCACCGGTCTTGCTAGGGCGATGGGCACGGGGGACGAAGGGGCCTGCATCGCGCGTCCCGGCGACGCAGTCCGATCGGTGCCCTCTTCCGGCGAGGCGAGCCATGCCCGAGACACCCGCACCACCCCGGCGCCCCGGGACCACCGAACTCCTCCCCCGCTGCCCGCAGCACCTCCAGCGCCTCGGCGGCGAATTCGCGGAGGCGGTCCTCCCCAGCGTCGAGTCGGAGGTTCTCGGGGCGCTCTCGGCCCTCGACACCGTCTCCGGGACCAGGCCGCTCCCGGAGGACCTGGAACTCGCCTCGTTCCTCTTCGCCATCGGCCGCATCGCCGCCACCGAGGCCGGCCTTCCGCTCCCCGAGGCCCGGGGCTTCCTGCAGACGGTCGCCTCGTGGCTCTTCCACCGCCGGGAGGGCATCGGCGGGGTCACACCGGCCGTCTTCTCCACGTTCCTGCTCCAACGCGGAGGCGGCCCGGACGACGGGCCACCCGACCCGGTGCGGGAGGAACGGGTCATGGCCGCGGTCCGTCGCCTGCTCGACGGATACGGCCTGGGAGGAGCGGACCACCTGGAACTCGCCTGCGCCCTGGTCCGGGGAATGGAGCCTCACCTGGCCCGGGGCCGCGCCATCCTCGCGGGCCTCGGCGCCTTCGGGTCGCAGCCCGCGGCCCCCATCTCGCACCGCGGGGCTCGGGACGCCGACCCGCGACGGACCACCCTGCCGACCCCGCCCTGAGGGCGGGCCCGTCGAACTCCTCCTCCCCTTCCTGTCGCCGATCGTGCCCCCCGGGTCCTCGGACCGGTCTCAAGCGCGGGCCGCGGCTACCGATAAGGAAAGGTTGCGGGTCGGAACCCGTCCGGCGCGCTCCACGGAGGGACCATGATCAAGAAGATCCGTACGGACGACCTCGACGTCGGGATGTTCGTCTCGGACTTCAACACCCCCTGGCTCCGCCACCCCTTCCTCGCCAACCGCCGCAAGATCCGGAACAGCCGGGACGTC
>CAZJSF010000015.1:0-27642 GCA_964548515.1 uncultured Thermodesulfobacteriota bacterium | reverse complement strand
AACACCCAGGATGCCGAGGCCCAGGCCTTTCTGGAGGGCCTCGTGTCCCGCGAGGCCTACGCGCGGGTGGCCGAGAGCCTGCGCTCCCGCGTCAAGCTCTACGCTCGGGTGGCCCAGCGGCGTGGGTGGAGCGAGGGGGAGCGGCCGGCGTCGTCGCGAGAGCTCCCGGTCCCGGTGTCCTCCCGCCGGGTCGTCGCCGTGGGGGCCTCCGCGGGCGGGCCGCGAACGGTCCAGGGCGTTCTCGGTGGGTTGCCGCAGGCATTCCCCTGCCCGATCCTCCTCGTCCAGCACATCAGCCCGGGTTTCACGGGCGGCTTCGCCCAGTGGTTGTCCCGAGAGACTCCCTTCGCGGTGAAGGTGGTGGAACAGGCGGAGAAGCTGGAGCGGGGCACGGTGTACCTGGCGGTGGACGGTCGCCACCTGGTGGTCCGCCGGGGAACGGCGGCCGTGGAGCCGGGCCCGGCGGAGAACGGGTGCCGTCCCTCGGTGGATGTTTTGTTCCGGTCGCTGGCGGAGGAGTGTGGTAGCCTCGGCGTCGCGGTGCTGCTAACCGGCATGGGGAGGGACGGGGCGCGAGGAGCCCTCGCGGTTCGTCGCGCCGGCGGCCTCGTCATCGCACAGGACGAGAGGAGCAGCACGATCTTCGGGATGCCCAAGGCGGCCATCGAGCTCGGCGCGGCGAACCGCGTCCTGTCCGCGTCCGAGATCCCGGCTGCGTTGGTGGAGGCGGCTCGCGAGGGGGCGCGGTCGACCACACGGGAGGAGTTCGCGTGAGGGAGTCGCGAGACATCCTCGTGGTCGACGACAGCAGGACCGTCCTCGCCATGGTGACCGACGTGCTGACGACGGAGGGCTACCAGGTCCGGCAGGCCGAGAACGGGCGCCGCGCCCTGGATCTCGTCGCGCAGGAGCGCCCCGATCTCGTCCTTCTCGACGTGATGATGCCGGAGATGGACGGGTATCAGGTGTGCCGTGCGCTCCGACAGGAGCCGGAGTACATACCGGTGCTCATGCTGACGGCGAAGTCGGACCTGGAGGACCTCGTGCGCGGGCTCGAGGCGGGAGCCGACGACTACATCTCCAAACCCTTCGAGCACATGGAGTTGATGGCTCGCGTCAAGAGCCTGCTCCGGATTCGAACCCTCCAGAAGAGGTTGCTCTCCCAGAACCTGGAACTCGAACAGAAGAACCGCGAACTGGAGGAACTGGCGGAGCAGCTCGACGCCTTGAACCGGGAGCTTCAGCTGCTCTCGGTGACGGACGGGCTCACGAAGGCGTACAACCATCGGCACTTCCAGGAGCGCCTGAAG
Source organism: uncultured Thermodesulfobacteriota bacterium (assembly GCA_964548515.1). GTDB lineage: Bacteria > Desulfobacterota > Deferrisomatia > Deferrisomatales > JACRMM01 > CAZGRT01. The sequence continues at coordinate 26,332 of CAZJSF010000015.1, read as the reverse complement.
AGCGAGTTCGCGCGGGCCAAGCGGTACGGCGACCCGCTGGCCTGCGTCATGCTCGACATCGACAACTTCAAGGCCGTGAACGATCGCTGGGGGCATCCCGTGGGGGATCGGGTGCTGGTGCGGCTGGTCGAGATCGTGAGGGAGGGGGTCCGGGGGGAGGATCTCGTGGCCCGGTACGGCGGCGAGGAGTTCGCGCTGCTCCTGCCGAAGACCACGAGGGGACACGCCATGGCGCTGGCGGAACGGGTTCGCGAGAGCATCGAACGCGAGCGCATCGACGCTTCGCCGGCCGGGCCGGTGACCTTCACCGTGAGTGCGGGGGTCGCCGGATACGAGCCGGAAGGGGGGGGCATCCAGGGGCCGGACCAACTCATCCACGCCGCGGACGCTGCTCTCTACAAGGCCAAGGCGCGTGGCCGCAATCGTGTCGAAATGGAGTGACCCGGTCGGCTGGGCCCTCTTCCTCTGGGGGGGGCTGGTGGCGTCGCTCGGGTTCCCGCCGGCCGAACTCTGGCCCCTGACCCTGATCGCACCCGCTCCGCTGTGGGCCGCCTGCCTCAAGGGGCCGCGCGGCCCGGCGTTCCGCCGCGGATGGCTGTACGGCCTGGGTTTCTTCGGGGCCCTCCTGTGGTGGATCGTGCCCACGGTGGTCCGCTACGGCGGCCTCCCGTGGGTGGCCGGGGGCGCGTGTCTGGTGGCCCTGGGAGCCTACCTCGCACTCTACCCGGCGCTGTCCGCGCTCTGGGTCTCCTGGGTCGGGGAGCACCGGCCGGGCCTCGCCGTCGCCCTGGCTCCCGCTGCGTGGACCGGCATCGAGGCGCTCCGGGGCGTCGCCCTGTCCGGCTTCCCGTGGGGGGACCTGCCGCAAGCCCTGTGGGCCTGGGGACCCGCCCTGGACGCCGCCCCGTGGGTGGGCATGGTCGGGGTCCGGTTCTTTCAGGCGTCCGTGGCCTCTGCGGCGGCCTGGGTGATCGCGCGGACCTTCCTCTCCCTGCGGGTCCCGGTCGCGGCGCTCGCAGCGCCGCTGTGCGCGGTGGGCGCGTGGGCCGCTCTGGCGGCCGTGGGTTCGCCGCTTCCCGAGCCGAAGGGGGAACTTCGGGCGGCCGTCGTTCAAGGGAACATCGATCAGGCGGTCAAGTGGGACGCCCGGCGGCGACGGGAGATCGTCGCGACCTACACGGACCTGACCCGCTCCACGTCGGAGGGGAGGCCCCAACTCGTCCTGTGGCCGGAGACCGCGGTCCCGTTCTACGCGCAGGATCCCAGCGGGGAACGGGCGGCCCTGGAGGCTCTCGCCGGTGAGATGGGGGCGCACCTCGCTTTCGGGGCGCCCGCGTACGCGAAGCGCGGCGGAGGGGAGGAGTACCGCAACGCGCTCTTCCTGATGTCCCCGAGCGGCGCCGTCGTGGGCCGCTACGACAAGTTCCACCTGGTGCCCTTCGGCGAGTACGTGCCCATGGGAAGATACCTGCCCTTCGTGAAGAAGCTGGTCACGGGGGCCGGCGACTTCACCCCGGGGGCAGCCGTCCGCCCCCTGCCCCCCGTCGAATCCCTCCCCCGACTCGGTCCCCTCGTCTGCTTCGAGGTGATCTTCCCGAGCGTGGCGGCGCAGCACGTGGCAGGGGGAGCCGAGTGCCTCCTCGTCGTCACCAACGACGCATGGTTCGGAAGGACGCCCGGACCCTACCAGCACCTGGCGTTCGTCCCCTGGCGTGCCGCCGAGTTGGGAGTTCCCGCGATCCGTGCGGCCAACACCGGGATCAGCGCCGTGTTCGACGCGCGGGGGCGGCTGGTGCGCCGCACGGACCTGCTCCGGGCGGAGGCGGTGACCGTTCGGGTCGCGTATCCGCACGCGCCGGCCACACCCTATCTGAGGTTCGGGCGGTGGTTCCCCGCCGCCAGCGCCGCCTTGGCGTGCCTGCCCCTTTTTGCTATCCTCCGCGGTCCGCGCGGCGCCGGGGTGTCGGGCCGCGCCGCGAAGACCGAGAACGCGGGGAAGGAGCGGGAGACATGACCGAGAGAGCAGAGGGGCTTCGGCGGCGACTGGACGAGCTCTGGAGGCATCTTTGACCTGACGGCCAAGGAAAAGCGCGTCGCCGAGCTGGACGACCTCATGGCGCGGGCCGACTTCTGGGAGGATCCGGAGGCCGCCGCTGCCGCGAGCCGGGAGAGGACGCGCCTGCGAGAGGAATTGGACGCTTGGCAGGGGCTGGCGGCGCGGCTCGGGGACTGTGACGTCGCCCTGCAGTTGATCGCGGAGGAGGACGACCCGGACTTGGAGCGGGAGACGGAGGGCGACCTCGACGCGATCGAGGCCGGGGTCCGCGCGATGGAGTTGCGGAAGATGCTCGCCGGCCCTCGGGACGCCGGGAGCGCGATCGTGGCGGTGAACGCCGGCGCGGGGGGTACGGAAGCCCAGGACTGGGCCGAGATGCTCCTGCGCATGTACCTGCGCTGGGCCGAGAGGCGGGGGTACGAGGCGGAGGTCGTAGACCTCCTCCCGGGCGAGGAGGCGGGGGTCAAGAACGCCACCTTCACGGTCGCCGGCCCCTACGCCTACGGGTACCTGAAGGCCGAGGCCGGAGTTCACCGGCTCGTCCGCATCAGCCCCTACGACAGCCAGGCCCGCCGTCACACGTCCTTCGCCAGCGTCGGGGTCTACCCGGAGGTGGAGGACGAATCCGAGGTGGAGATCGACGAGAAGGATCTCCGGGTCGACGTGTTTCGGGCCAGCGGGGCTGGCGGGCAGCACGTCAACCGGACGGAGTCGGCCGTCCGCATCACCCACGTCCCCTCCGGGATCGTGGTGGCCTGCCAGAGCGAGCGCAGCCAGCACAAGAACCGCGCGAACGCCATGCGGGTTCTCCGGGCGAAGCTGGTCGACCTGCAGCGGCAGGAGCGCGAGAGGGAGCGGGAGGCCCTGGAGGCCGACAAGAAGGAGATCGCCTGGGGGAGCCAGATCCGGTCCTACGTGCTCCAGCCGTACCAGAAGGTGAAGGACCACCGCACGGAGCGGGAGGAGGGCAACGTGCAGGGCGTGTTGGACGGGGACCTCGACGAGTTCATCGAGGCCTACCTGCTCCAGGCCTCGGGGGAAGGGCGTACGGACGGCTGAGGCCCTGGGGAACGGAGCCCCGGTTCTTCACTGGTCTTGGAGTACCCGGCGGTAGCGGTCGAGGGTGGTTCCCTTCTCGCCCGTCACGCTCGGCCGGTCCTGCAGCTCCGTGCTCGTGCCCGCCGACGCCTCGGGGGGGCTCTCGGAGGCGTCGGAGGGCGGGGCGGGCGCCGGTTCCGGGGGAGCCGCGGGGGCCCTGCTGGCCGCCTGTTCCGCCTCCCGTCGCGCGCCCTCGGCTTCCCCGAGTTCGCGGAGGAGCTCCGCGGCGTCGGCCTGGCGCGGCGTGCCGGCGTAGGTCGCGAGGAAGACCTCCAGCGCCGGTATCGAGCGTGCTTCCGAGGCGATCCGGTACGCCTTCTCGCTCGCGCGCAACCGGTCCAGGGCTGCCTGGGCGCGTGGGGCGAAGGACGAGTCCGGCCGCGCCGCCAGGAACGCCTCGAGGGCCTCGGGCGTGTTGGCGGCCAGCGCGTCCTCGAGTTCCTTCGATTCCGCGGCCCGCCGCTGGCGCCACCGCTCGCGCAGCTGGAGCACTTCAGGCGCCTGGGGTGCGTCCGGGTGGGCCGCGAGAAAGTCATCCAGGGCTTCCGGCGTTCCCCGGGCCAGCGCCTCCATGTAGGCCGCGTCCCCGCTGCTGTCGCCACGCAGCGTCTGCTTCCCGGAACCGCTCAGGGCCTGGAGCTTCGCCGCTGCGTCGGGCGCGTAGAGGCTGTCCGGGAAGGACTCGAGAAACGCCTTCACCGCCTCCGCCGTGCCCTGCTCCAGCGCCTTGCCGTACGCCACCCGTTCTTCGGCCTCGATCTTCTCCAGCGCCTGCAGGGTCAGGGACCTCACCTGCGAAAGGTCCGGGGCGTCCGGTTTCAGCTTCGCGTACCGCACGAAGTGGTACAGCGCCCGCCGGTGGTCCTGCAGGCGGAAGAAATACACCACGCCGAGGTTGTAATGGGCATCCGCGTAGTCCGGCTCGATCTTCAGCGCCGCCAGGTACTCGTCCCGGGCTTGCTCGTACTGCCTCTTCTTCAGGTAGTAGTTTCCCGCTTCCTTTCGGAGTTCGGCGTCCGGGACCGGTTGCGCGAGCGCCACACCGGCCGCGAGCACGACCGCCAGGAAGGCCCAGGGGCTCCTCATGCTCTCCTCCTCGAGGGGTTGCCGCAGCTCGAATCGCAGTCGGCCCAGTATAGGAACGCCGCACATCGAACACAAGCGGGTCCCACGTCTCGATGCGGAGATTTGCCTTGACGAGGGGGCGGTCTCGCCTATAATCGGGTCCTTTGCGTTTCGTCGCGCCGGAGGTGCGACCCGTGCGACCCTTCGTACTCTCCGTCGATGTCCTACCGCCCGGCGGCGAGACGTTTTCCCTCCACTTCGAGCCTGCGGAGGTGAACGAGGCGATGGTCGGGGCCGGTTGGAGCGGCGTGGCCGCTGCCGGGCCCCTCGACGCTACGGCCACCGCGATGCGGTCCGGGTCGGACACCTTCGTCATCGGCCGGCTGTCGGTAGCGGTCGAGTACGAGTGCTCGCGATGTCTGGCGGCCTTCCGCGAGGAGGTTCGGGGGGAGTTCCACCGGACCTTCACCGACGCGCAGGAAGCGGACGGCAGGGAGCGGGAGCTGCGGAGCGAGGACCTCGAGACGGAGGCGCTTCCGGCCAGGGAGATCGACCTGTCCCGCGTGCTGGCGGAAGAGCTCTTTCTCTCCCTCCGCCCCTACCCGGCGTGCCGCGAAGACTGCCGGGGACTGTGTCAGCGGTGCGGAGCCAACCTGAACGATGCGCCGTGCGGTTGCGGAGCCTCGCGGGAGGGCTCGCCTTTCGCGAAATTGGCCAATTGGAACCCCGGACGCGACTGAGACGCCCGGACGACCGGCGGGGTTGGTGAGCCGGACGCAAGGACAACCGAGGAGACGATCATGGCAGTCCCACAGAACCGAACGTCGGTGACTCGCAAGCGCAAGCGTCGTTCGCACCTGGCGCTGAGCGCGCCCAACCTGGATACGTGCCCCAAGTGCCTCGAGCCCAAGCAGCCCCACCGCGCGTGCGGCGCCTGCGGCACCTATCGAGGCCGCGCGGTCCTTCCCGTGGACGAGGGGGAGTCTTGAGGGAAACCGTCTAGCGGGCGGCCATGAGAATCGCCGTCGACGGCATGGGGGGCGACAACGCCCCTGAGGCCGTGGTCGAGGGGGTGATCCAGGCCGCCCGCGAGTTCGGCACCCACGTGATCCTGGTGGGGGATCGCGAGATCCTTCACGACCTCCTGCAGCGCCACGGCGCGTCCGATCTCCCGATCACGGTCAAGCACGCGTCGGAAGCGGTGGGCATGCACGAGAGTCCTTCCGTCGCGGCCCGGCGGAAGCGGGACTCGTCGCTGCGTGTCTGCTTCGATCTCGTCAAGAGCGGCGAAGCCCGTGCCGCGGTCAGTGCCGGCAACTCCGGGGCCGCCATGGCCATCGCGATGCTGGTGCTGGGTCGCCTCCCCGGCGTGGAGCGGCCGTGCATCGCGGCGGTCCTGCCCGCCGTCTCCGGCTCGGTGGTGCTCCTGGACGCGGGCGCCAACGTGGAGTGCAAGCCCGTTCACCTCGCCCAGTTCGCGGTCATGGGAGAGGTCTTCTCCCGGTACGTCCTGCAGGTGGAGCGCCCCCGGGTGGGTCTCCTCTCCAACGGCGAGGAGGACACGAAGGGCACGGAGTTGACGCGTAGCGCCCACCAGTCGCTCAAGCACTCCAACCTCAACTACGTGGGATACGTCGAGGGTCGGGACATCTTCCCGGGGCACGCGGACGTGGTCGTCTGCGACGGCTTCACGGGGAATGCCGTCCTGAAGACGGCGGAAGGGCTCGCCCACGCCATCGGCGACATGCTCCGCCACGAGCTCAACCGGGGCTTCGTGAGGAAGATCGGGTATCTCCTGGCTCGCGGCGCGTTCCGAAGCCTCAAGCGCCGGATGGACCACGCGGAGGTCGGGGGAGCGCCGCTCCTCGGGGTCGACGGGGTGGGGATCGTCGCCCACGGCTCCTCGGATGCCCGCGCCATCAAGAACGCGGTGCGGGTCGCCCGGGACTTCGCCGACCGCCGGGTCAACCTGCACCTGACGCAGATGCTGGAGCGGAACGAGGACCTGGAGGTCTGGGCTTCCAAGAAGGAGCGGCGCTTCTGGGCCCAACTCAAGGAGAAGATCATTCACCCCAAGCGGGAGGGCCCCGAAGAGGGGTGAGCCATGGAGTCGAGCGGGAGGCGGCGGACGCAGATCCTCGGCACGGGGCGCTGCGTGCCGGAGAACGTGGTCACGAACGTCGACCTGGAGGCCAGGGTCGACACGAGCGACCAGTGGATCCGGGAGCGCACCGGGATCCGCGAGCGCCGGATCGCGCCCCCGGGCGTCCGGACGAGCGAACTGTGCGACGTGGCGGCCCGGCAGGCGCTGGAAGCGGCCGGCGTGGACGCCTCGCAGCTGGGGCTGATCGTGGTGGGGACCGCCACGCCCGACATGCCGTTCCCGTCCACCGCCTGCTTCCTGCAGGAGCGGCTGGGCATCCGCGGACAGATGGCGTTCGATCTCACCGCCGCGTGCACGGGCTTCCTCTACGGGCTGACCGTGGCGGACCGGTTCGTGGCGTCGGGTGCCGTGGAGTACGCCCTCGTGGTGGGGGCGGAACTCCTCAGCCGCATCGTCGACTGGGATGATCGGGCGACGTCGGTGCTGTTCGGCGACGGGGCCGGCGCCGTGGTCGTGGGCCCGGCCACCGAACCGGGGCGGGGTCTGTTGGCGGCGCGGATGGGGGCGGATGGGAGTCAATGGCCGATCCTGAACATGCCCGGGGGAGGCACCGCGAACCCGGCGAGCCCGGAGACGCTGGCGGCAGGGCTTCACGCGATCCGGATGCAGGGCAACGAGGTCTTCAAGATCGCCGTCCGCACCCTGCAGGAAGCCGCGGAGGGAGTCCTCGAAGAGGCGGGCCTGCGGGGGGAGGACGTCGACGTCTTCGTTCCGCACCAGGCCAACCGGCGCATCATCGACGCCGTGGCCAAGCGCCTCAAGGTGCCCGACGAGAAGGTGTACGTGAACGTGGACCGGTACGGGAACACCTCGGCGGCCTCGATCCCGATCGCCGTGGACGAGTTGGCCCGCTCGGGGCGGCTCCGGCCGGGGCAGGTGGTGTTGCTCGACGCCTTCGGAGGGGGAGTCACCTACGGAGCGGTGCTGCTGCGCTGGTGAACTCCTCTAGGTTTGTCTTGCGCCTCCCCGCCTCGCTTTGTATAGTCTGCCGAATCTTTTGACCCCACCGGCCGGATCCCCCTCCGGGAGTCTCCCCATGCGTGTCGCCCTCGTGTTTCCGGGACAGGGCTCCCAGTACGTCGGGATGGGTAGAGCCCTGGCGGAAGCCTTCCCGGAGGCCCGGGATGCCCTTGCGGAGGCCGACGACGCCCTGGGCCGGCCCCTCAGACGGCTCCTGTTCGAGGGGCCCGAGGAGGAGCTGCGGCTCACCTGGAACACGCAGCCCGCGATCCTCGCGACGAGCGTGGCGTGCCTGCGGGCCCTGACGGCGCGCACCGGTCTGCAGCCGGTGGCCGGTGCGGGGCACTCCCTGGGTGAGTACTCGGCGCTGGTAGCCTCTGGAGCCATCGAGTACGGCGATGCCCTCCGGGTGGTGGAGGCCCGAGGCCGTTTCATGCAGGAGGCGGTCCCCGTCGGCGTCGGCTCCATGGCCGCCGTGCTCGGTCTGGAGGCCGGGCAGGTGCGCACCATCTGTGCCGGGGTGGCCGGCCCGGACCGGGTGGTGGAGATGGCAAACGACAACTCCCCGGGCCAGGCGGTGATCTCGGGCCACGCGGGTCCGGTGGAGGAAGCGGGTCGCCGGGCGAAGGAGGCCGGGGCGAAGCGGGTGGTTCCCCTGCCCGTGAGCGCGCCGTTCCACTGCTCCCTCATGAGACCCGCCGGCGAGCGGCTCGCGTCCGAGCTCTCCGCCGTCCGCCTCTCGGAGCCCCAGTACCCGGTGGTGGCCAACGTGGACGGAGAGGTCCACGGGGGGGCCGATGCGATCCGGGACCGGCTGGTACGCCAGGTGAGCAGCCCCGTGCTGTGGCAGGCGTGCGCGAGCGCGTTGGAGGCGTTCGGGACGGAGCTGGTCCTGGAGGTCGGGCCCGGGAAGGTCCTGACGGGCCTCGTGCGGCGAATCCTCCCCTCGGCGCGGGTGGGCAACGTGGAGGATCCCGAGAGCCTGGCCGCCGCGAGCGCCATGCTGGAAGGGAAGTGATGGGCGAGTTCGACGGGAAGACCGCCCTGGTGAGCGGGGCCACCCGCGGGATCGGCCTGGATGTCGCGTCGCTCCTGGCGGAGCGGGGAGCCCGGGTGGCGGTCACCGGGCGCAAGCTGGCTGATGCGCAGCAGGTTTGCGCTTCCCTCGGCGGAACCACGCTGCCCCTGGAGCTCGAGGTGACGGACCCCGCGAGCGTCGCGGCGGCCGTTTCCGCGGTCGTCGAGGCGTGGGGCGCCGTCGACATCCTCGTGAACAACGCCGGGATCACGCGGGACAACCTGGTCCTCCGGATGAAGGTGGAGGACTGGCGCGCCGTCCTGGAGACGAACCTCACCGGGGCGTTCCTGTGCACCAAGGAGTGCCTCCGCCACATGGTTCGCGCGCGCCGGGGGGCGGTCGTGAACGTGTCGAGCGTCGTCTCGGGGCTGGGCAACCCGGGGCAGGCGAACTACTGCGCGTCGAAGGCGGGTCTGGAGGGGATGACGAGGAGCCTGGCTCGCGAGTACGCGAACCGGAGCGTTCGGGTGAACGCGGTCGCCCCGGGTTTCATCGTTACGGACATGACCGAGGCCCTGGGGGAGAAGGCCAGGGAAGCCCTGATGTCCCAGGTTCCGCTCGGGCGTCTCGGAAGCCCCCGGGACGTGGCGGAGGCGGTGGCCTTCCTGGCTTCCGACCGGGCCGCGTACGTCACCGGGCATATCCTGCACGTCAATGGCGGCATGTACATGGGTTGAGGCCAAGCGAAAGAGAGGAGCACATGAGCGCGAACATTGCAGAGACCGTACGGAAGATCGTGGCGGAGCAGCTGGGGGTGGACATGGAGAAGGTCGTCCCGGAGGCGAGCTTCATCGACGACCTCGGCGCCGACAGCCTCGACACGGTGGAACTGGTGATGGCCCTCGAGGAGGAGTTCGACCAGGAGATCCCGGACGAGGACGCGGAGAAGATCCGCACGGTGCAGGATGCGATCACCTACATCCAGGATCGCCTGGCCGCTTGAGGTTTTCGAGCGTCCGCAACCGAGTTTAGGGAAGAGAGCCAGGGTGCACCTGGCTCTCTTCCCTAAGTGAACCCGTCGTCGGCGGGTTCAGGAGGAGAACGGTGACACAGCGGCGAGTGGTCGTCACCGGCCTGGGCGCGGTAACGCCCCTGGGACTCGGTGTCGAGGAGAGTTGGAAGGCCTGCCTGGCGGGGAGATCCGGGATCGGACCGATCACCCGGTTCGAGGCCGCGGGGATGAAGACCCAGATCGCGGGGGAGGTCAAGGGGTTCGACGGTTCCCTCTACGTCGACAAGAAGGAACTCAAGAAGATGGACCTCTTCATCCAGTACGCTGTGGCGTGCGCGCGCATGGCCCTGGATGATGCCGGGTTCGAGCCGGCGGAGGATGAGGCCGAGAGGGTCGGGGTCTCCATCGGCGCGGGTCTCGGCGGGCTTCCCGAGATCGAGGTCCAGCACAAGCAGCTGCTCGAGGCGGGCGCGCGCCGGGTGAGCCCCTTCTTCATCCCCTCCGTGATCGTGAACCTGGCCCCGGGCTACGTATCGATCCTGAGCGGGGCCAAGGGGCCCAACCTGTCTCTGGTGACGGCGTGCGCCACCGGGGCCCACTCCATCGGGGAGGCGTGGCACATCATCCGCAGGGGGGACGCCGACGTGATGATCGCGGGCGGCGTCGAGTCCACGATCACGCCCCTGGCGGTTTCGGGCTTCAACTCCATGAGGGCGTTGTCCACCCGCAACGGGGAGCCGGAGAAGGCATCCCGACCGTTCGAGAAGGACCGGGACGGCTTCGTCATGGGAGAGGGCGGGGCGGTGCTCATCCTGGAGGACCTCGACCACGCCCGGCGCCGCACGGCCCGCATCTACGCGGAGCTCGTGGGGTACGGCGCCACGGCCGACGCCTACCACATCACCGCCCCCGACCCCCAGGGGGACGGGGCGGCCCGTTGCATGGCGATGGCCCTTCGCTCCGCGGGGTTGTCCCCTTCGGACGTGGACTACATCAACGCCCACGGCACGAGCACGCCGTTCAACGACTACTACGAGACCCTCGCGATCAAGCGGATCTTCGGCGACCGGGCCCGCAAGGTCTGGGTTTCCTCCACCAAGAGCATGACGGGGCATCTCCTGGGCGCGGCGGGGAGCGTGGAGGCGGTCTTCTCCGTGCTCGCGGCGCGAGACCAGGTGGCGCCCCCGACCATCAACTACGAGACCCCCGACCCCGACTGCGACCTGGACTACGTCCCGAACCAGGCCCGCGAGGGGAAGATCGACTGCGCCCTCTCCAACTCCTTCGGCTTCGGCGGCACCAACGGCAGCCTCCTCTTCCGCAAGTTCGAGGGGTGAGCAGATGATCCTGCTCTCCAGCGACCACGGCGGCTTCGAGCTCAAGGAGGACCTCAAGGCCTACATGGGGCAGTTGGGGCTCTCCGTGCAGGACCTCGGACCGGCCAACGGAGATCCCGTGGACTACCCGGTCTTCGGACTCGAGGTGGCCGCCAGGGTGGGGCACGGCGAGGCCGAGCGGGGCATCCTGCTCTGCGGCACCGGGATCGGGATGAGCATCGTGGCGAACAAGGTTCCCGGTGTGCGCGCCGCCCTCGTTCACGACGTGTACTCGGCGCGCATGGCCCGGGAGCACAACGACGCGAACGTGCTCGTGATCGGGGGCCGCACCACGGGCAAGGGCCTGGCCCGGGAGATCGTGCGGACCTGGCTCGACGCCCGCTTCGAGGGGGGCCGCCACGAGCGCCGCCTGCGAAAGATCGAAGAGATCGAGCAGGGAGGGCGCGAATCCGGCGCGTGCCCGGCCGTGGCCGGAGCGGACCCGGAGGTCTGGGAGGCGATCCAGGGCGAGATCCTGCGGGAGGAGGAGGGCATCGTCCTCATCGCGTCCGAGAACTACGCGTCCGAGGCGGTGATGGAGGCGCAGGGATCCGTCTTCACCAACAAGTACGCCGAGGGCTACCCGGGGCTCCGGTACTACGGGGGCTGCCGGTTCGCCGACCGGGTGGAGAGCCTGGCCATCGACCGGGCGAAGGCCCTCTTCGGGGCCGAGCACGCGAACGTGCAGCCGATCTCGGGGTCCGCGGCCAACATGGCGGCCTACTACGCGCTGCTCGAGCCGGGCGACACCATCCTCGGCATGGCCCTGGCCCACGGCGGGCACCTCACCCACGGGGCGGCGGTCAGCTTCTCCGGCCGCCTGTACCGGACCGCGACCTACGGCGTGGATCGGGAGACCGGGTGCATCGATTACGACGAGGTCCTCCGGACCGCCCGCCGCGAGAACCCCCGGGCGATCGTGGCCGGCGCGAGCTCGTACTCCCGCACCCTGGATTTCCCCGCGTTCCGCCGGATCGCCGACGAGGTGGGGGCGTACCTCATCGTGGACATGGCGCACATCGCGGGGCTCGTCGCCGGCGGGCAGCACCCCAACCCGGTGCCCTACGCGGACGTGGTGACGAGCACGACCCACAAGACGCTGCGCGGGCCCCGCGGGGGGCTGGTCCTGTGCCGCCGGCAGTACGCCGAGGCCGTGGACAAGGCCGTCTTCCCGGGGCTCCAGGGCGGGCCCCTGGTCAATTCCGTGGCGGCCAAGGCCGTGGCCTTCCACGAGGCGATGGGGGAGCCCTTCCGGCGGTACGCGCGCCGCATCGTGGAGAACGCGTCCCGGTTGTCGGCCCGGCTCCAGGAGCGGGGGTATCCCGTCGTTTCCGGGGGCACGGACAACCACCTCTTCCTGCTGGACCTCACACCGGCCGGACTCACCGGGGTCGACGCGGAGCGCAGCCTCGACCGTGCCGGCATCACGGTCAACAAGAACGCGATCCCCTACGAGACCCGGAGCCCCCGGGTGACGAGCGGAATACGGATCGGCACCCCGATCGTCTCCACCCGCGGCATGGACGTGGCGGAGATGGACGAGATCGCCGAGGCCATCGCGAAGGTCCTGGGCCGGTGCGGGGACTCCTCCGTGGAGGAGGAGGTCCGCGCCTCGGTGCGGGGGCTCTGCGGCCGGTTCCCCTTCTACCGACATCTGCTGCCCCGTTAGGGAGAACGCCGTGCAGAGGCCGTCCTGGCAGGAGTACTTCACCGAGATCACCCGGCTGGTGGCGAGCCGCAGCACCTGCCGCCGGCGGAAGGTGGGCGCGATCCTCGTGAAGAACAAGCGCATCCTGGCCACCGGGTACAACGGCGCCCCCTCGGGGGTTCCCCACTGCCTCGACATCGGCTGCCTGCGGGAGGAACTGGGGATCCCCTCCGGCGAGCGGCACGAGTTGTGCCGCGGGCTCCACGCCGAGCAGAACGCCATCCTGCAGGCCGCCCACCACGGCGTCTCGATCGAGGGGGCCGACATCTACTCCACCAACCTCCCCTGCGTGATCTGCACCAAGATGATCATCAACGCGGGGATCCGGCGGGTCTACTACATGGAGGGCTACCCGGACCCGCTCAGCGGGGAGATGTTCCGCACGGCCGCCATCGACCTCGTCCCGCTGTCCCTGCCGCCGTCCGATCCCGTGCAGCCCTCCGGGAAGGCCCCCTGATGCGTTGCCCGTTCTGCGGGGAGCGGGAGGACAAGGTGATCGACTCCCGGGTCTCCCGGGAGGGCGACGTGATCCGGCGGCGGCGCGAGTGCGTGGCGTGCGAGCGCCGGTTCACCACCTACGAGCGGGTCGAGGAGGTCCTGCCCCAGGTCGTGAAGAAGGACGGGCGCCGCGAACCCTTCGACCGCCTGAAGATCATGAGCGGGCTGAAGAGGGCCTGCGAGAAGCGGCCGATCGCCACCGACGCGTTGGAGCGCGTCGCCGACGGCATCGAGGCGCGGCTGCAGGAGGAGGGCCGCAAGGAGGTCCCGAGCCGGGAGATCGGCGAGGCCGTCATGGAGGCCCTTCGCGAACTGGACGCCGTGGCCTACGTCCGCTTCGCCTCGGTGTACCGTGATTTTCGGGGCGTGGACGAGTTCACCCAGGCCCTGAGGGACTTCCTGGGACGCAAGGAGTCGTGAGCGCCGAGGCCGACCGCTTCTACATGGGGCTGGCCCTGGAACTGGCTCGACAGGGGGTCGGTCGGACGAGCCCCAACCCCGCGGTCGGCTGCGTCGTGGTCCGGGAGGGTCGGGTCATCGGGCGGGGCTTCCACCCGGCCGCGGGCCAGCCCCACGCCGAGATCTTCGCCCTCCAGGAGGCCGGGGACGCGGCCCGCGGGGCCGACCTCTTCGTGACGCTGGAACCCTGCGCCCACCGGGGTCGAACCCCTCCCTGTGCCGACCGCCTGATCGAAGCCGGGCTGCGCCGCGTGGTCGCGGCCATGGAGGACCCCAACCCCGCCGTGGCCGGGCGGGGCCTGGCGAGGCTCCGGGAGGCCGGGGTCGAGTTGGCCGTGGGGGTGGAGGAGACCCAGGCGCGGCGCCTGAACGAGGCCTTCGCCCTGTCCATCCGGGAGCGCCGCGCCTTCGTCCACCTGAAGCTCGCCGCCACCCTGGACGGCCGGATCGCCACCCGATCCGGGGATTCCCGGTGGGTTTCCTGCGAGGAGAGCCGGCGACGGGTGCACGGGCTGCGCGACGCGTGCGGTGCGGTGGTCGTGGGGGTCGGCACGGCGGTCGCCGACGACCCCCTCCTCACGGTGCGGGTGGCCGACCGGCCCGAGCGCCTCATCCTGCGGGTGATCCTCGATCCCGACCTCCGCGCGCCGCCGTCCCTGCGGCTCTTCGCGCGCCCGGGCTCTGCCCACACGGTCGTCGCCTGCTCGGCCGGGGCAGCCCCGGCCGCGGCGCGGGCGCTCGGTGGGACGGGAGCCCGGGTGCTGCGCCTGCCGGCCGCCGGGGGCCGGCTCGACCTGGCGGCCCTGCTCTCGACCCTCTACGATTGGGGCGTCATGGAGGTCCTCGTGGAGGGCGGGGCCCATACCGCGAGGGCGTTCCTGGACGCCGGCCTGGTGGACCGTTTCCACCTGTTCCTGGCGCCCCGCCTCCTCGGGGGAACCGACGCCGTGCCCGTCCTGGGCGGCGGGAGCCCGGAGCGGATGGAGGAGGCCGTGGGCCTCGACGAAATGGAGATCGAACGGGTGGGGACCGACCTGTACGTCACCGGCGTACCGCGGCGGAGGTGACCGACGTGTTCACGGGGATCGTCCAGGATGTGGGGCGGGTGGCCGGCATGACCACCCGCGGAGGCGGCCGCCGGCTGTCCGTGGCGACGGCCCTGGATGCGTCGGGTTTCGCCCTGGGCGAGTCGATCGCCGTGAACGGGGTCTGCCTCACCGTGGCGGCCCTCGGCGGCGCCTCGTTCGAGGCGGACGTGTCCCCGGAGACGCTGAGGCGGTCGAACCTCGGGGAACTGCGGCCCGGGGACGCCGTCAACCTGGAGAGGGCCCTCCGGCCCGTGGATCGCCTCGGCGGGCACTTCGTGCTCGGGCACGTGGACGCGGCCGGGCGCCTCTCGAGCCGCTCGGCGCAGGGCGGCTTCGAGGTCCTGCGCTTCGAGTCCCCGGACGAGGTCACCCGCTACCTGGTCGAGAAGGGCTCGGTCGCCGTGGACGGCGTTTCGCTCACGGTGGCGGGGCTCGACCCCCGCGGGTTCTCCGTGGCGGTGATCCCCCACACCCTGGAGCGGACGAACCTGCCGGGCAGGCGGCCGGGTGATCGGGTCAACCTGGAGGCGGACGTCCTGGCCAAGTACGTGGAGCGGCTCCTGGGAGGGCGGAAGCCCTCGGAAGGACTCACCCTGGACACCTTGGCCCGCTCCGGTTTCCTGCGATAGGATCGCCGCAGACACGCCCACACAGTATTTCCGCGGGGTGGCATTCCATGAGCTTGGCTCGCATCGAAAAGGCCTTGGAGGATTTCCGGGCCGGCAGGATGGTGATCCTCGTCGACGACGAGGACCGCGAGAACGAGGGGGACCTCGCCATCGCCGCCGAGAAGGTGACCCCCGAGGCCATCAACTTCATGGCCCGGTTCGGTCGGGGCCTGATCTGCCTCGCCCTCACGGAGGCCCGCTGCGACGCCCTGCGGCTCACGCCCATGGTGCAGGACAACACCAGTTCGTTCCAGACCGCCTTCACGGTGTCCATCGAGGCCCGCCGCGGCGTGACGACGGGGATCTCCGCGGCCGACAGGGCCACCACGATCCTGGCCGCCATCGCGGACGAGACGGGCCCCGACGACCTCGCGCGCCCCGGGCACGTGTTCCCCCTGCGGGCCCGAAAGGGCGGGGTGCTGGTGCGCACGGGGCAGACCGAGGGCTCGGTCGATCTGGCCCGGCTGGCCGGGATGAAGCCGGCCTCGGTGATCTGCGAGATCCTCAACGAGGACGGGACCATGGCCCGGAGGCCGGAGCTGGAGGCCTTCGCTCGGGAGCACGGGCTGCACCTCGTGAGCATCGCGGACGTCATCGAGTACCGGATGCGCAAGGAGTGCCTCGTCCACCGGGCGGCGACGGCGAGGCTGCCGACCTCCCACGGGGGGGATTTCGAGGCCATCGTCTACGAGAACGACGTGGACGACTACCTGCACGTGGCCCTGGTGAAGGGGGATGTCCGCACGGAGGACCCCGTGCTCGTCCGGGTCCACTCCGAGTGCCTCACGGGGGACATCTTCGGCAGCCTCCGGTGCGACTGCGGCGAGCAGCTCCACGAGGCCATGCGGATGATCGAGCAGGAGGGCCGGGGGGTCATCCTCTACCTCCGCCAGGAGGGCAGGGGGATCGGCATCGTCAACAAGGTCAAGGCGTACTCCCTGCAGGACCAGGGCCGCGACACGGTGGAGGCGAACGAGGACCTCGGGTTCCAGGCGGACCTGCGCGACTACGGCATCGGAGCCCAGATTCTCGTGGACCTGGGGATCCGGAAGATCCGCCTCATGACCAACAACCCCCGAAAGATCATCGGGATCGAGGGGTACGGCCTGGAAGTGGGGGAGCGCGTGTCGATCCAGGTGCAGCCCCGGCCGGAGAACGAGCGCTACCTCAGCACCAAGCGCGACAAGCTCGGACACATGCTGGACACCGCAGAGCGGAAGGCCTGAGGGGCCGTCGCCCGCCGCGACCGCCGCCCGGTCCTCTCCGCCTGCCCATGCCCCAAGAGAACGGAGGCACGATGCCCGCATTCATCGAAGGGAAGCTCTCCAGCCAGGGCCTCCGGGTGGCCCTCGTCGCCAGCCGCTTCAACAGCTTCGTCACGGACCGCCTCGTCGAGGGGGCCGTCGACGCGATCGCCCGGACGGGCGGCGATCCGGACGCGGTGCGGATCTACAAGGTTCCCGGGGCCTTCGAGATCCCGCTGGTCACGAAGAGGCTGGCGTCCTCGGGGCGATACGACGCCGTCGTCTGCCTCGGAGCGGTGATCCGCGGCGCGACGCCCCACTTCGACTACGTGGCCGCCGAGGTTTCCAAGGGCGTCGCCCAGGTCGCCCTGGAGACCGGCGTGCCGGTGGGCTTCGGCGTGCTGACCACCGACACCCTGGAGCAGGCCGTGGAGCGCGCGGGAGCCAAGGCCGGGAACAAGGGGTGGGAGGCCGCGATGGCGGTGGTGGAGACGGTCAACCTGCTGCGCGCGGAGGCCTGAGCGCGCATGGGCTCGAGACACGCCTCGAGGCGTGTGGCCGCACAGGTCCTCTACGCCCTGGACATGAACCCGGAGATCGGAGCCCGGGAGGCCCTGGATCGCGCCCTGGAAGAGGGGCGGGGAGAGATCGAGGCCGACTTCCTCGAACGCCTGGTGGACCGCGCATGGCGGGACCGGGCCCGTCTCGATTCCGTCGTCGAACGCTTCAGCCACCACTGGAAGGTTCACCGAATGGACCGGGTGGACCGGAGCATCCTGCGCCTCGGCGCCCACGAACTCCTCGACTGCCCCGAGACCCCGGCCCCGGTGATCCTGGACGAGAGCGTGGAACTGGCCAAGGAGTTCGGCACGCCGGAGTCGGCGGGCTTCGTCAACGGGATCCTCGACCGGATCGCACGGGAGGCCCGCCCCGAAGAGGTTCGCAGGCGTGGCGGGTAGCAAGGGCCCCCCGCCGCCGCCCCCCCTCACGGAGGTCCTGGCCGCCATCCCCCAGCCGGCTGCCCTGCTGGACCGCGCCGGCAACATCTCGTGGGCCAATCCCGCCTTCGCGAGACTGTTCGTCCCGGACGCCCCCCCCCGGACCCTCGCCGACTGGGAGGCCGCCTCGCCCCCCGGCGGATCGCCCCTGTGGGACGAACTTCTGCAGCGGCGCAGCGTCTTCCGGCGTCTCTCGTCCTCGTCGGGGGTCGGCGTCTTCAAGCTCTCCCTCGTGTCGGGCCCCTCCGGGGACCGGGTGCTGGTCTGCGCCCCCACGGCGGGAGACCGGGAGGCCGGGGAACCCGAGCGGCGGACCGCCCTGCTGGAGGCGATCTTCCACAGCCTGAACGAGGGCGTCATGGCCCTGGACGCCCAGCAGCGGATCGTCGCGTTCAGCCTGTCCGCCGAGCGGATCACCGGGTTCGCGGAGGGAGAGGTCGTCGGGCGGGTGTGCCGCGAGGTGTTTCACGCGCCGCCCGACATGGAGTGCCCCTTCGAGGCCATGATCCGGAAGGGGCAGGGGTTCCACCAGCGGGACATGACCATCGCCGGCAAGGGTGGCCGGTCGCTCCACGTCGCGGTCAACGCCTCGCTCCTGCGGGACCCGGGGGGCGGCGTCGAGGGGGCGGTGGTGATCCTCCGGGACCTCACCGAGATCGACCGCCTCCGGGAGGAGGTGCGGGGGCCGTCGGGGTCCCACGGCATCGTGGGAAACCACGCGCTCATCCGGGCCGTGCTGGAGAAGGTGGAGACCGTGGCGCCGAGCGAGGCGTCCATCCTCATCCTCGGCGAGTCCGGCACCGGCAAGGAACTGGTGGCCCGGGCGGTCCACGATCTCAGCAACCGCTCCGACGGGCCGTTCGTGAAGGTCAACTGTTCCGCCCTGGCCGAGACCCTCCTGGAGACGGAGCTCTTCGGCCACGTCCGGGGCGCGTTCACCGGCGCGGTGCGCGACCGGCCCGGCCGCTTCGAGACCGCCGACGGGGGAACCCTCTTCCTCGACGAGATCGGCGACACGTCCCCCGGACTCCAGGTCAAGCTCCTCCGGGTCCTCCAGGAGGGGGAGTTCGAGCGGGTGGGCGACTCCCGCACCCGCAGGGCCGACGTCCGGGTGGTGGCCGCGACCAACCGGGACCTGCGCAGGGAGGTCCGGGAAGGGCGGTTCCGAGAGGACCTCTTCTACCGCCTGTGCGTCGTCCCCGTGCAGCTGCCCCCGCTCCGAAGCCGCAGAGAGGACATCCCGCTCCTGGTGGACCACTTCCTCCGGCGGCTCGCCGTGCGCGAGGGACGCCGGAAGATCGTGTCCCCGTCGGTGTACCGTGCCCTGCAGGCGTACGACTGGCCGGGCAATGTCCGGGAGTTGGAGAACGCGGTCTCCCACGCCTTCGTCTGCACCGCCGCGGACGTGATCACCCCCGAGGCCCTGCCCGAGCACGTGCTGAAGGGGGAGGCGACGTCCCAGAACGACGAACTCGAAGCCGAAGAGAGGCAGGCCATCCGAGAGGCGCTGGAGTCCTCGGGGTGGAACCGCGGCGAGGCCGCGCGAAGCCTCGGGCTGAGCCGCACGACCCTGTGGCGCCGCATGCGCGACCTGGGAATCCGGGAGCGCCGGGGGCCCCGCCACTAGGCCGGTACCATCCCGCCCCGCCTGTTCCACGGGCACCCAGCCCGAAAATCCCATCTGCCCTAGGGTTTCCCCGCCGTTGTTTCTCCCGCGAAACACGATGAAACACGCGTCGTGAAACGTTCGCCCTCCGTGGTGCAGGGCCGTTTCGCGTAAAGTCATTTAAAAACGAATAGTTGTGCGGAATCGGCGTCTTCCCGGGAGCCCGGCCCGCTTCTTGCTGATCCACGGGCCGGATCTCGTTCGCGATGGCACAAGCTTCCAGGAGGAGTGTTCGATGCGAAGAGCCGTCATCGTCGGCCTCGCAACCGTCGCACTGGGGGTTCCCGCCGCCGGTGCGGCGACCCCGTGGGGCAGCGTCTCGGTCTCCACCGAGTACCGGGCGCAGTGGACCGAGGCCCAGGGAAAGGACACCCGCGACCAGGACCTGCGGACCTGGCTCGGGGCCGAGTTCGACCGCACCGGGGTGGAGGGGCTCTCGGCCTCGGTGCTCCTGTGGTACGGCCTCGACACCGACGGCACGTCCGAGTCGAGCCCTTTCAAGGACACCCTGGACAGCTACTCCAACCGCGACGACTTCCGGGTCTACCGCGCGGCGCTGGCGTACCGGGTGCCCGCCGGCTGGCTCACCGCCGTGGCCGGACGCCAGGAGGTGTGGAGCGCCGAGATCGCCACGATCGACGGCGGACTCCTGAGGGTCGAGCCTTGCCGCTGGGCCACCCTCGAGGTCTTCGGGGGCCAGCGCGTCAGCCACTACCGCGACCCGGACCCGGAGGGCCTCTACGGGGGCAACCTCGACCTGCGGCCCCTCGACGGCACGCTGCTGCGCCTCCAGGACCTCTACTACATCGACAACTCCCTGGAACTGAGCCTGGTGCAGGACCTCGGGAAGTGGGGCTTCGGCCGGGCCGAGTACCGGATGATCAACGACGACCCCAACGAGGCGAGCCTCGGCCTCCACCTGACGCCGTGGGAAGCGGCCGAGGCCCACCTCACCTACCGCAGGAAGATCTCCGACGCCGGGGACGACGACTTCGCCTACGACTACACCTCCGCGGGCGACGACACGGTGCCGGACCTCGGCCTCGAGCCCCTCGCGCCCTACGCCGACTACATCGCGGAGTTCCGCCAGGGCTTCCTCGGCGCGTTCGGGGTGGGGGCCCGCTACCGCCGGCACAACGTCATCGACAAGAAGGACGAGGACGAGTTCAACGCCGACTACCAGGAGGGTGCGCTGCTCTTCGACCTGGACGGCTGGCCCTGGCGGGGGCTCCGGGCCGGTGTCGAGTACACCCGCTGGGCCGAGGACATGGACCGCGACGACATCGCCGAGGACGACCTGTGGGGGTACGTGGTCCGCGCGGAGCAGCACTTCCTCGGCCACGTCGTCGGGGCGGGCGTGTACCGGCAGGCCTACGACACCGACGGGGCGTCGCGGGACAGCGCCGGCTTCGAGCTCTGGACGCGCCTGCGACTGGCCGAGTTCGCGCGCCTCCACCTGCGCTACGAGCAGGAGGAGGACGACCTGTACGAGGACGACGGGTTCCAGGACCTGCACCGCTTCACGGCGCGCCTGGACCTGAGCTTCTGAGGAGAGAGATGCCCATGCGAAAGATCACTTCCGTCGGCATCCTGGCCGCCTGTGCGGCGGCGCTGGTGCTCGTGGGCTGCCTCGCGGGGCTCAAGGGCCTGCGGTTCTCCCACCGGGAGCACGCCTCCGAGGCGGCCTGCTCCGACTGCCACGGAGCCAGCGGGGCCCGCGCCCGCCACGACGCCTGCGTCAAGTGCCACGAGATCGACGAGGCCAAGCCCTCGGAGGCTTGCCGCACGTGCCACGTGGAGGGCGACTACAAGGTCGAGGCGGCGCGCCCCGCGAGCTACGGCGACGTCACCTTCGACCACGACGCCCACGACGGGGTGGCGTGCGAGCGCTGCCACGCCGGGGCGTCGGCCAGCACCCGGGCGTCGGACACCAGCCTGCCGGCCATGGGCGTGTGCACCCCGTGCCACGACGGCCGGACGGCCCCGGCCGAGTGCGCGACCTGCCACGAAAGGACCCGGCGCGACGTTCGCCCGGAAGACCACACGTCCCTGTGGCCCCGGCAGCACGGGAGCTTCGCCACCTCGGGCGACCGCTCCTGCGCGTACTGCCACAGCGAGAACGCGTGCCAGGACTGCCACAAGCTGGAACGACCCCAGAGCCACACCCCGGCCTGGAAGAACTCCAAGCACGGCATCGAGGCCGAGCACGACCGCAACCGCTGCGCCACGTGCCACCGGGCGGACGAGTGCTCCCGGTGCCACCAGATGCGGCCCCCGAGCCACTTCGGCGCCAACTTCCGCATCCCCCTCGGCGACGGACAGGGCCACGCGGGCCTTGTCGGCCGCCGAGGCAGCGCCCGGTCCTGCGTGGCGTGCCACGAGCGCAGCTTCTGCCTCGCGTGCCACCCCGGCGGCCTGTGACGACCGAGAACCTGCCAACCACGGGAGGAGAGACGATGAGACGAGTGTTCCTGCGCAACCTCTGGAAGGGGGGGATGGGGGCGGCGGCGCTCGCGCTGCTGACCGCCCACCCGGGTCTCGCGGCCCACACCGGCGGCGACGTCGTCCTGCGCGACGTCGCGGGCAACCCGATCGCCGTGGGAAGCACCGAGCCCTACAGCCCCAGGCAGACCTGCGGTGCGTGCCACGACTACGCGACGGTGACCAAGGGCTACCACTTCCAGCAGGGCTGGGACGAACTCTACGACGGGGAGAGGAAGGCCGAGAAACCCTGGGTCCACGGCCCCGGGATGGCCGGCAAGTGGTGACCCCCCTCCAACAATAGCAGCCAGTTGGCTGCCAAGATCAACGAGAACGGGGACGGCAAGGGCGGCGACGAGATCGACGTGTCCACCTTCGACTGGGTGGGTGCCGGCATCCTGTACGTCGAGCAGACCGACACGGACGGCGACGGGACCGTCGAGAAGTACAAGACGCCCCCCTGCGGCCTGTGCCACCCCGGCGGCGGCCCCGCGGAGTACCCCCGGGACCCGGCGACGGGCCTCGCCTACGCGGAGGACGGGAGCCCCCTCGTGGGCGCCCGCTTCGACGACGCCGAGGCGGCCGCGCTCGCCGCGGCCTCGGCCGGCTCCTACCTCGACGGCGACTTCTACACCCGGGTCAACGGCGGGGGCGGGAGCCACTGGGCCGAGAGCGGCGTGGCCGAGGCCGACTGCCTCATGTGCCACATGGACGGCTACAGCTTCCCCACGCGCTTCCGCCAGCTCACCTGGCGCAACTACCGCTGGGCGCCCACGGCGGCCGCGGGCCTCGGCACCGTTAGCGGCCGGGTCCTCCAGTTCGCCGACAACACCGGGAACTTCATGGCCGGAACCTGGACCGGGGTGGCGCCCACCGTGACGTACACCCCCGGCGCCAAGGTCCTCGACGTGGACGGCGTCCTCCACCTGGCGGGCGCGGTCCTCGCGAAGCGCCCCGACCAGACCGGCTCCAAGATCTACTGCCTCTTCTGCCACGAGGGCTCGGACACCAAGAAGCGGGGCTTCGAGTGGAGCGCCGAGTACGACGTCCACGCGGGGAACCTGCACTGCCTCGACTGCCACGGGGTGTTCGAGAGCGAGGACCACGGGGTCTCGCGCCTGGAGCACCAGATCGGCAAGGGGTACGCGCGCCTCGGCAGCGTTAGGAACGACCTCGACGGAACCATGGCGCCGGGGAACGCCCCGTGCCTCTCCTGCCACTTCCAGGGCGCCGCGGAGTCCGCGAAGGCCGGGCACGCCGGCGCGTTCGGCGACGTGGGCTTCCACCTCGACAAGATCTCCTGCGAGGGGTGCCACATCCGCAAGCTGGAGTGGAACCAGGGGTCGCTGATCGACATGTCGAGCGGCAAGCAGGTGTGGACGCTCTCCGACGGCACGACCCCGACCTGGGCGGAGGACTTCCAGAAGCCCGGCGCCTTCGCCCCCTTCCTCAAGATGTACGACCAGGACGGGGCCGCGGGGCCGAAGCCGGCCAGGTACTTCCCCTTCGGCGCCAAGAGCTCCGCGTGGTTCGGCGCGGTCTACCCCAACGGAGAGATCCAGCCCATCTTCCTCCGCCACGTGTCCGCGGCGTACGGGGCGGTGTGGCCGAGCAACACCGGCCCCAAGGTGCCGGTGCTCACGGTGCCCGACGACCTGGCCGGGGTGGCCTTCGCCGACTCCACCCAGAAGCGCCCGAGCGTCTTCGCGGACGCCGACATCGTGCGGATGATCGAGGAGCTCCAGCGGGAGGCCAACGGCCACCCGGGCTTCGGCCGCGTGGTGTTCGTCACCGACGTGGTGAAGGGGATCGTGGACGGGCAGCTCGTCGCGCTCGAGGAGTTCGCCGAGGCGGAGAGCTGCCACGACTTCTCCATCAACCACGACGTGTGGCGCGCCGACCCGGCCGGAGAGGGGTACGATCTCTCCCGGGCGCCCCTGGGCGCGGGCGGGTGCACCGATTGCCACGCGCCGGGCAGCGCGCTCTACAACCCCCAGGTGCGCGAGGTCACCACCTACCTGAGCCGCCGCACCGACAAGATCGACGCGGCGCTCCTGGCCGACCCCGACATCTCCGAGTCCATGGCGGCCTTCCGGGGGTACGACGACGACCAGGTCTCCCGGCTCCTCGACGGCACCCTGGCCGCGGACCCGGCCGACTGGCACTCCCTGTCGGTGAGCTACGCGCTGGACGGCGCCAACACCTGCGCCGGCTGCCACCCGGGAGCGGTCGCCGACTTCCGGGCGACGGTCCACTACGCCAGCCGCTCGGCCGTGGAGAACCCCAACTTCTTCTTCCCGGGCGGCGGCAGGCACGGCATGCTCGACCGCGCCTGCGCGCTCGTCGGCTCGAACATGCTCCTGAACATGCTCACCACGTCCTACGTGGGGGAGACCACCGCCGCGGAGCAGGGCGGGCAGCCGGCCCAGCAGTGCGGGTCGTGCCACGCCAACTACTACAACACCCTGCTGGAGGGGTTCGTGGCCATGCAGTCCGGCCCCGAGAACGCCCAGCGGGTGATGCTCTCCGGCGCGGACTGCCTCGTGTGCCACGCCGAGGAGTACGCCTTCGGCCTGCGCACCACCTACGAGCCCGACCCCACGGGGCTCAACGCCGGGTTCGGCACCATCGGCGGCGTGCCGCAGCGCATCCGCCAGGACCGTTCCGGCGAGGCGCTCGACTCCATCCGCGCCGTGCCCACCGACGACATGTGCCTGCGCTGCCACGAGCACGGGCGCACCGACTACAAGCGCGGCGAGCTCCCCGAGCCGGAGTACGACATCCACTACAAGCTCGGCGTCTCCGGCGACAACCCCTGCCTGTTCTGCCACGAGGCCGCGAACCACAAGTTCGACCGGGGCATCATGGTCAACGGCGACATCTTCGCCAGCGACTACCCGGTGAACAGCCCCGAGAACAGCACCTCCTGCGCGTCGTGCCACACGAACCGCCCCCACGGCAGCGCGCGGCTCAACGACCACGTGGCGAAGATCTCCTGCGAGACCTGCCACATCACCCTCACCTCCGGGGCGGAGACCACCGTGTGGGCCGACGGAGGGTTCCTGGCCCTGGCCAAGAAGGACGGCCTGCCCCGCAAGCTCTACACCAAGAAGGAGGGGGGCCAGAGCCTCACCCCCGAGGAGCTCTTCGAGCTCTACAAGCAGCGCCCGGTCTACATGCCGTTCTCGGGCCTCACGAGCTTCCTCGCCCAGCCGATCCCGGTGACGAACCCCAACACGGGCGACGCGCCGCGGATCTTCCCGTTCAAGACCATCATCAACCCCATGCCCTTCGACGGCCGCTTCTTCGGCGTGGGGCCGCTCCCCGACCCGAACCAGGACGGCACCGGCTCGGTGGACGAGGACGGCGACGGGATCAACGACTACTCCATGTTCGCGGCCATGCGGATGTTCGCGGCCCAGTACAAGGCCCTGGGCTTCATGGACGCGGACTTCGACTTCTCGAAGTTCGCCGTGAGCGACGGGATGGTGGTGACCACCGTGCCGCCCACCGACCCGGCCTACCCCTCCTACGCCGCCATGGCGCAGATGGGGCAGTTCCCGAACCTGCTTTTCTTCGACAAGTACACCTTCGGCTACAACTGGTACCAGGACCTGGGGAAGCTCGCCGACCCCAACGGCGACGGCGACGGGTCCGACGCCAAGATCACCCTGTGGGACGAGGCGTACCGGCCGCTCGCGGTGCGCGACATGAAGAAGGCCGTCGAGGTGGGCATGGCGCGCCTCGTCGACATGATGTTCCAGATGGGCTTCCGGCCCCAGGGCCTCGAGGGCCTGCCCCTCGACGATGCGATGGTCCAGGGAGCGCTGGCGCAGTTCAAGCAGATGTTCGCCCTCACCCCGGACCAGCTGGTGACCATGGCCGCGCCCCCGGGCTCGGAGATCCAGGCCATGCTCTCCCAGATGCCCGGCGTGAACCCGCTGCTCGTCCAGAACTACCCCGCCTACAGCAACGGGGTGACCCTGGGAGGCCACGGCGTGCAGAAGGAGGAGGCGCTCTTCTGCGCCGACTGCCACGAGCCCGGCGGCGTGTTCGACCAGCCGGTGGAGGTGCCGACCTACGGGCCGAACCGCATGCCGCTCTTCCACTGGGAGTTCTTCGACCAGGAGCTCCTGGCCCTGGCGGAGGCGGGCACCTACGTCGACGACGTCGAGGCCGAGGGCTACCTGCTCAAGGGCGGCGACTTCGAGATGGGGGTGACCTTCGTCACCGCCGGCCAGGCGGCGGCGGAACTCGCCGACGAGCTCGGCCGGGAGATCACCTTCGGCAAGGGCGGCCAGTACCTCGCCGTCCTCACCCCGACCACCCGCCTCGCCACCAACTGGGAGGTCCTCGGCTACTCCGCCCAGCGGATCGCCGAGCTCACCGGCCAGACCGACGGGGGCGGAAACGTGCTCCCCGGCGACGTCGAGTCCGGCAAGGGCGGCTCGTCGGAGTGCTTCGTCCAGACCCTGGGCGGCGAGGCCGGCGGGCTCGGCCCGTGGCTCCTCGGGGCACTGGGCGCCGTCCTGGCCGGAGCCGTGCGGCGGCGCTGAGCAGGTCGCCACGAACGCAGCGACCACAGAGGGAGGGCTTCGGCCCTCCCTCTTCATTTGGGCAGGTCGGAAGACCTAACCCCCCCGGCCCCCGCGGCTTCTTGGGCGGCCCTTGGCGGCCGGTCCCCGGGGCAGGGGCATTGCTTTTCCCCCCGACCCGTCGTAGAAAGGGCGGGGATGCAGTCACGGGGGGCTCGCATGGAAGAGCAGAAGGCCC
>CAZJSF010000014.1:0-28601 GCA_964548515.1 uncultured Thermodesulfobacteriota bacterium | reverse complement strand
GCCGAAGAACCGGCTCGGCACCGCCTCCCCTCCCCGGGAGCGCTGATCCATCAGGAACCCCACGACAGCCCCCCGCTGGAGGCCCCGGAGCACGGGACGCACGGCACCCCGATGGGGAACGGCCACGCCCCCGAAGCGCTCCCGCAGTTCCCTCGCGCGCCGGTCCACCCAGGGATTGCTCTGGGTCCGCCCCACCGCCAGGAAGGGGGTTCCCCTGGCCGCGAGGGCCAGTCCCGCCAGTTCCCAGTTCCCGAGGTGCGCCGTGAGGAGGAGAACCCCCCGCCCGCGGGCCAGCGCCGCGTCCAGGTTCTCGACCCCCTCGAACCGGCAGCGAGCCAGCAGTCCCTCCGGGGACGTCCTCGGCAGGCCCAGGACCTCGGCCGCGCTCCGGCCGAGGTGCGCGAAGTTGTCCCGCACGAGGCGGAGCACCCGCTGCCGGCTCCAGGAAGGGAAGGCCCTCCGGACGTTCCGCTGCGCCACGCGGCGCCTTCGGCGGTCCAGGAGCCACCAGAGGTCCCCCACCCGTGCCCCGAGGGCAACCCGCCGTTCCCACGCCACGGCTCCCGTTGCGAGCTCGGCGGAGCGCAGCAACGCGTACTCCGCCGCGTGGGCGAGAGCGCGGCGCAACTCAAACCTTCTCCAGGGGGTCGAAGAGCCGCCGGTGGGCCTGCAGGCAACTGCGGTCCGTCATGCCGGCGATCCGGTCGCAGATCACCCGCTTCAGGCCCTCCCGTTCCGCACGTTCGCGGGCCTCGGGCTCCAGGAGCCCCGGGTTGGCATGGTACGCCTCGAAGAGTTCTTCCAGGAAACGCTCCGCCTTGAAGCGCATGGCTTCCACCTTGGGGTGGCGGTAGAGCCGGGCGGCCAGGAAGTCCTTCAACTCGCGGTTCTTCCGCTCCATCTCCGGCGATCTTCCCACCAGTCGGCGGCCCGCGTTTCGGACGTCTTCCAGGCTCTCGGCCCCTGCGGCGGCGAGACGCGCCTCGGTCTCGGCGACGAGGTCGGCCATCATCCGCCCGATGAGCGCGCTGATGGTCTGGTACACGGCGCGCCGACCCGACAAGCCGGGGAACCTGCCTCGCACCGCCTCCCAGGTCTCCTCCCACAGGGCGACCTCGGAGAGATCCTCCACGGTCACGTAACCTGCCTCCAGGCCGTCGTCGATGTCGTGGTTGTTGTAGGCGATCTCGTCGGCCAGGTCGATCAGTTGCGCCTCGAGCGTCGGCTGCAGACCCGGGTCGTAGGCGTCCAAGCCCTTCCATCTGGGTGAATCCCAACTCGACGAATGCTTGACGATGCCCTCACGCACTTCCCAGGTGAGGTTGAGTCCCGGGAAATGCGGGTACCGTTCCTCGAGGAGGGTCACCACCCGAAGGCCCTGGATGTTGTGCTCGAAGCCGCCCTCCTCCGACGCGAGGCGGTCGAGCACGTCCTCGCCCGTGTGGCCGAAGGGGGTATGCCCGAGGTCGTGCGCCAGCGCCAGCGCCTCCGCCAGTTCCTCGTTCAACCCGAGACGCCGCGCCAGTCCGCGGGCGATCTGCGCCACCTCCAGGCTGTGGGTGAGGCGCGTGCGGAAGTAGTCCCCCTCGTGGTTGAGGAAGACCTGCGTCTTGTACTCGAGTCGCCGGAAGGCTGCGCAGTGAATGACGCGGTCGCGGTCCCGCTCGAAGTGGGGCCGGGAGTCCTTGCGCTCCTCCGGGTGCTCCCGGCCGCGGCTGGAAGCGCTCCGGGCGGCGCATGGCGAGAGGTCCGGGCGTTCCCCGCGGTCAGAGGAGGACATGGAGCCGTTCGGCGCTCGGTTGCGAGAAGAGGGTGGCGGCGAGCCGTTACGCTAACAGATGAGCCCGCAGCCCGGCAACGTGGAACCCGAACGAGAATCTCGGGGGCGTTGCTCGGCAATCAGCTGATACTTGGGATGCCGAGGTCACAAGAGAGATGCAGGACGGTACTATATCAAACATTCAAGCTGTGGCCCTACAAGCCGACCAACGCCAGGGCGGCCCGCGTGCCCGCCGCGGCCAACAGAACCGAGAGGCTGAACGACGCCGGAGCGACCGCCGCCCGAAAACCGCCCTCTCCCTTCGGCGCCAACAGCGGCCGGAAGATGAGCAGCAAGCCAACCCCGTACAGCGCCGCAATCGCAACGCCGGGCAGGACCGCCGATCGAAGCAACGCGCTTCGGATCCCCTCGAAGCGGGCAGCCCACCCCTCCACGGCCCACAGGTATCCGGCCAGGAACCCCAGCGCAGCCAGCACACCGTTCAGCATTCCCGTGACCACCATGAGCCCGCCTCCCCTCTACCGGAAACTACGGATCACTCCGGCCAGCGCCCCCTGGATTCGGAGGTCCTGCTCCTCTTCGACCCAGAGCGAATCCATCGCCGGATTGGCCGGCCGGAGTTCCACTCTCCCACCGTGCCGGAAGATCCGCTTCACCGTCGCCTCCCCGTCCACGAGAGCCACGACCGTCGTGCCGTCCGCCGCATCCGCCTGCCGCCGCACCACCACGTAGTCGCCGTCCAGGATCCCGTCTCCCACCATCGAACTCCCCTGCACCCGGAGGACGAAGTGCTCCCCCCTCCCGATGAGCCAGGCCGGAACCTCGATGGCCTCCGGGTTCGCAAGGGCCTCGATCGGACGCCCCGCCGCCACGTAGCCGAGCAGCGGAAGCTCTCCTTCGCCCCCGGCGACCTCTCGGTCGGAGGGCACGACCTCCAACGACCGCTTGGCGTTCCAGGAACGGCGCAGGAGCCCCTGGGCTTCCAGGCGCACGAGGTAGTTCTGCACGGTACCGAGAGAGCGGAACCCGAAGCGGCGGGCGATCTCCTGCTGCGAGGGCGCGTACCCCTGGGATTCCGCGAAGTCGCGGATGAACTCGAGGACCTGCTTCTGCTTCGGGGTCAGTCCGGTGATCTTCATGGGCTGAAGCATATGCGTAAGTTGTGCGCATGTCAAGGCCCGCCGCGGACCTCCCTCCGCCACGCTCCCCACGGCGGGTCTCTGCCCGAAACCCGAGACATCCGGCTCCGGAAAAGAAGCGCCCCCCGCGTTGCGGGGGGCGCTTCTCCCTGCCGGTACCGCTTGTGTCAGTTCAGGACGACGAGGTCGCGGATCGCCTCCAGCTTCTTCTCGCCGATCCCCTTGACCCGGATGAGATCGTCCACCGACCCGAAGGGACCGTTCTGCTGGCGGTAGTCCACGATCGCCCTCGCCGTGGACTCCCCGATCCCGGGCAGCTTCATGAGCTCTTCCGCGGGGGCCTTGTTGATCTCCACTCTCGACTGCACCGCGGCCCCCGACGCGGGCGCAACCGACTGTGAGGCGACGGCCGGAAGGCCGGCCAGCGCCCCGATGGCGAACACCACGAGCAGGATTCCCAGGTTCTTCCGCATGCTGATCCTCCTTTCCGCCCCTCTCCCTGGAGAGGAGCGACCCCCCGACCCCCCCATGAGGTCGGCATTGCGCTTCCACAACTACCAGACAACGCCCCGTGGTCAAGCGGATTTCGAAGAGATTTCTCCTGCCCCCGGTCCTGCGGGTTCACTCCACCATCCCCCGGAGCAGTCCCGCCACGGCACGCCCGCACACCACCACATCACCCCTCTGGTTCTCGATCCAACTCTCGATCTCGATCCGGTTGGCCTCGGGGTCGACGGAATCCACCCGGAAACGGGCGGTCAGCGTGTCGCCGATCCGCACGGGCTTCCGGAACTCGAGGGTCTGGGAGCGGTAGATGGCACCGAGTCCGGGCAGCTTCATGCCCACCAGGGTGGAGAAGAGGGACGCGGACAGCATGCCGTGGGCGATCCGCTCCCCGAAGAAGGTCCTCCGGGCGAACTCGGCGTCGACGTGAAGCGGGTTGACGTCGCCGGTCAAGGCCACGAAATGGGCGATGTCCGCTTCGGTGATGGTCTTGGAGAAACTCGCTTCCTGCCCCGGCTGCAGGTCGTCGAAGGTCGTGAGACGTTCGCGCATGGGACGCTCCTGGTCCGATGGTTGCGGCGGCACCGCGCGGGGTTCCTGGACACCGGCGGCATGACTGGTATCCTGGCGCCCCGTCCGTGCCGCACCGAAGAATGGCGGCATCCGAATCCCGTCCCGTGCAGAGAGGAGATCGTCATGGCCCAGATCGGAGACCTGTACAAGAAGGCAGACTGGAAGACCGAGAAGCACGTGCCAGTCATCGAGTGCCCCGAGACCGTCTCGAAGGACCAGGCCTTCGAGGTCAAGGTCGGCGTGGGCAAGGAGGTGGCCCACCCGAACACCACCGAGCACCACATTCGCTGGGTCCGCCTCCACTTCCTCCCCGAGGGGGGCAAGGCCGCCTTCGACGTCGCGAGCGTCGAGTTCACGGCCCACGGCGAGTCCACCGAGGGCGCCAACCAGGGCCCCGTCTACACCCACCACCAGGCCACCGCGTGCCTCAAGCTCCAGAAGTCGGGAACCCTCTACGCCACGAGCTACTGCAACATCCACGGCCTGTGGGAGAGTTCCAAGGAGATCCGGGTCGGCTAGCCCCAAGGAGAGGGATCCCTCCGAGACGTGCGCCGGCCCCGGCGGATCGTTCCGCCGGGGCCGGCTTTCTTCTGGGACGCCGCGGTCACTAGGATTTCAGGGGCCTCGCAACTTCGACTTCCGCCTTCGCAGAGTGTCTCGCGTTCCTGCAACCCTGAACGACCTGGGAGCGAGTTCGTCTTACTCGCCGTCCCTGTCCCGCACGCCCCAGATTCGTCTACAAGCGTAGCGTCCCGAATCCCTTTGTCAACGCACAAACTGCGGGGCCCGCTGCCCGGGGAGGCGCCGAAAGCGTCGAGGGGACCGTCAGCGAACCGCCGCCAGGGCTGCCTCGTAGTCCGGGTGGGTGGTCACCTCCGGTACGATCTGCACGTATCGGATGCGGTCGTCCGCGCCTACCACGAAGATCGCCCGGGCCAGCAGTCTCACCTCCTTGATGAGGACGCCGTAGGCCACGCCGAAGGAACCGTCGCGATAGTCGGAAAGCACCCGGATCCCGTCGACGCCGTGGGTCGTGCAGAAGCGGCTCTGCGCAAAGGGCAGGTCCATGGAGATCGTGAGGACCGCCACGCTGTCCGGCAGTTTCGCCGCCTCCTCGTGAAAGCGCTTGGTCTGGAGTTCGCAGATCGGCGTGTCCAGGCTCGGGACCACGCTGATGAGCTTCGTCTTCCCCTGGAAGTCCGCGAGTTGCACGGGTGCGAGGCCTCCGTCCACCACGGTGAACGCGGGCGCCGCGTCTCCGGGCTTGAGCGCCGGCCCGAGCAGGGTCATCGGGTTTCCCTTGAGCGTCACGATCCCCTTGCGTTCTTCCATCCCCTACCCCTCCTCGCTCTCGGCTGTCCCGGCGGCCGCCACGGCGCGGCTCGCCCTCCGGAGCGCCACGATAGCACGGCCGAGGTACACCGCAAACGCGACCACGACCGGGACTGCGACCCCCCAGAAGGTGATGCCCAGATCCCTCTCGGAGAGAAGGAACCCGAGAACCAGGCCGAAGAGCACGATCGTCAGCGCCGGGACACCGATCGCCAGCTGCGCAAGGGCGATACGGCGGGCCGTCTCGGGGCCTGCTGCGCGGTGGTCGTCTTCTACGCGATGGGCAGGATCGGCCGGTCTTCCCACAGGGTCTTGTCCTCTCGCAGGTCCTTCACCGTCACGACGAGACGCTTCTGGTTGTCCACCTTGAACTCCATCAGGAACCGCCGCTCTCCGATGCGGCCGGGAGGGTTCACCGGGAGGATCAGGGGAGTCGCCATCGCAGGCTCGTGGACCTCCTGGGAGCCGGATTGGATGAAGCTGATCTTCCCGTCGTCCCCGTACACGATCTCGCGAGCCTCCGCGGACTCGTCCGACCGCATCGTGCGGAACAGGCGGAGGTGCAGTTCGTACTGGCCATCGTAGAACGTGTTGACCACGTACCGCGCGGTGGGACCCCGCGAGGGATAGCGGGCGTACTTCCCCACGACCTCGGGGTAGCGGTACTCCCCCGTCACCGGATCGCGAACCTGGATCGAATACGTGTTGTGGACCATGTCGTCGGTGGGCGTGTCGCTTAGGAACTCCACGCCGCCCCGCCCCGCCGCGATCTCGGGGAGGTCCCCCAAGACCCGGTCCCCGAAGGACTCGTCCAGCACGCGCCGAACGAGAGGGATCCTCGTCCCGCCGCCCACGAGCAGCACCTTGCGGATGTCGTCGTGCCCCACGCCGGCGATGCGGGCCTCCTCGAGGACCCGCTCCATCGCCTGCTGCACCGTCGCGGCCAGGTTCTCGCGCCGGAGGATCTCCTCGAAACGCTCGTGGCTCAGGGTCTCGGTGTCCAGGTCGTGCAGGCGGAAGCGCTTCCAGTAGAACGCCGGGAGCGCTCCGTTCTCCTCGTCGGTGTGGAGCTCCCGCAGGATCTTGAGCCGCAGGTCGGCCGTCCCCACCGGGAGGCTCACGCTGGCCTTCACCGCGGGCAGGCTGTAGGCCTCCCTGCCGAGCCACTGGAACTGCACGACCCGGGCGCGTACCGCGGAAAATCCGAAGTCGAAGATCAGGACGAGGTCGTCCACGAAGAGGTTCAGCCCGTACCCGAGGGCCACGGCGGTGTCCTCGTCGACCAGGGTCACCGAGGTCGCGCCCTCGAGGTCCACGTACCGCAGGCACTCGCGGAACAGATCCCCCCCCACGCTGGGGAACAGGAAAACCACCGTGAGGGGCTCGGCCAGGTCCTTCCACAGGCGCCGGGCGAGCTCCGAGAGGAACGAGGCCGCGGCTTTCTTGTGGGTGTACCGGAGCCCGCGCACGTTGCGGGCCACGGGGGACGGGTGGAGGATGTGGTCCTTGAGGTCGCGGAAGCACCCCTCGTCCTCGTAGAGGCCTTCGCGGAGCACTTCCTCGCCGATCCGGATCCCGTCCCCCACGTGGACGAGGGACGGGATGAAGAGCGCCGACGGGAGTTCCCGGATCTCCCGCGCCACGCCCTCCAGGACCCTGGGGGCGGGATGGCCCCCGTTCCGGAAGGTCACGATGGTGTTGTAGTTGCCGAGGTCGATGGTGAGGTCCGCCACGGAATCCCTTCACGGTGCCTTCGGTCCGGCCGCGGTCCCCGGGGCGGGACCGGAACGGTTCCGAAAGATCACGACTTCTGTCCGACCTTGGTCTTGAGTTCTTCGGCCTGGGTGCCCTGGTAGTACTCCGAGGTGAACTCCCGCTCCACCTGCCCGCCGAGGAGGGCCTCCAGCTTCTCGGTGATCTCCAGGCACTTCGGCCCCTTCGCTCCGAACACCGTGACCTTGACGTTCCCCTCCTCGTCGATCGTCACCTTGACCTCTTCCACGTCACATCCTCCTGAGGGTGAGGCTCATCCTCTCGCCCTCCTTCTGCTCCTGCACGACCCGGTAGTCCTGCACCTGGAGCTGGTCCGTCACCACGTGGTAGGCGTAGCGCCGCGTTATCTCCCGGACGAAGGACTCCTGGGTGAAGCTCTTCACCATCTCCCAGTCGGCGACGACCTCGTAGGTGTCGCCGTTGCGCGTGAACCCGATGTCGTAGCCGTCGCGGGTGCGCACCTTCATGTCCACCGTCATCTTCCGGCCCAGGTAACCCCGGATCTTGACCTTCCCCTCCTGGAACTCCAGGTTCATGTCCTTCAGCGCCTTCTTCAGGTACAGGAGCTCTACGATGCGGGTCTTGACCTTGGAAAAATGAGACATCGGGAGGTTCCCTCAGTGGCTGTCCTTGTTGGCGCGCCGCGTCCTCTCGGAGGCCCAGTCGCGCAGTTTCTCGATCCGCTCGCTCATCAGCTTGGCGATGGGGATCACTTCCCGGGCACCCCGCAGGATGTCCTCGGTGCTGAACTCCCTCTCGCCGTCGTCGAAGGCGTTGTACATGGCGTTGATGATCGACTGCTCGATCTCCGCGCCGCTGAACCCCTCGGTCTCCCCGGCGAGAAACGCCACGTCATAGTTGCGGATGACGGGCCGCACGCGCGCCAGGTGAACCCGGAGGATCTCCATGCGCTCCTCGTAGGTGGGGAGGTCCACGAAGAAGATCTCGTCGAAACGCCCCTTTCGCATCAACTCCGGCGGCAGGTTCGCGATGTCGTTGCCCGTGGCGATCACGAAGACGGGCTTCTCCTTCTCCTGCATCCAGGTGAGGAAGGTCCCGAAGACGCGCGCGGAGGTCCCGGAGTCGCCGCTCCCCACGACGCTGGCGAACCCCTTCTCGATCTCGTCGATCCAGAGGATGCACGGGCTGATCGTCTCCGCCAGGAGCAGGGCCTTCCGAATTCTCTCCTCGGACTCTCCGACCAGGCTCCCGAAGACCTTCCCCATGTCCATGCGCAGGAGCGGCAGCCGCCACAGTGCCGAGGTGGCCTTCGCCGTCAGGCTCTTGCCGGTGCCCTGCACGCCGATGATGAGGATGCCCTTTGGGTTGGGGAGCCCGTAGTCCTTGGCCCGGTCGCTGAAGGCCTTGTCGCGCTTCTTCAGCCACTCCTTCAGGTTGTCGAGGCCTCCGATGTCCGAGATCTTCTCCCGGGCCGGGAAGAACTCGAGCACCTCGTCCTTCTTGATGATCTTCTGCTTCTCCGAGAGCACCAGGTGGATCGCCGACTGGTCGAGGACCTGGTGTTTGAGGATCGACTTGACGAACACGCTGCGGGCCTGGTTCTCGGTGAGGCCGAGCGCCGACTTCACCAGTTTCTCCTTGCCCTCCTTGGTCAGGTCCACCTTGACGTCGCGGCCCTCGCACACCGCTTGGAGGAGCTCCCCGAGGGCCTCGTAATCGGGAAGCGGCAGGAACACCTGGGGCACGTCGTCCCGAAGTTCGTGGGGGAGCTTGAAGGACGGAGTCAGGAGGATCGCCGTCTTCTTGGCGGAGCGCAGGGAGTACAAGAGGTTGCGGAGCATCCGGACGACGACCGGCTCCTCGAAGTACGGGTGGAAGTCCTCCAGCACGAAGATCGCTTCCCCCCGGTACGCCTCCAGCCGCTGGAGGGCCGTCAGCGGGTCCATCCGGCCCTCTTCCAGGGTGTTCGTGCCGGCGCTCACCTTCCGGAACCCCATCACGGAGTTCCAGAAGAACAACTCGCGATTCCCCAACTCCACGGCCAGCCGCTCCAGGATCTCGCGAGCCCGCTCCTCCTCGCCCGTGACGAACGAGAAGAGCGGTTGCCTTGAACGGACCAGGATGCTCAGTTCTTCCCGTACATCCATGCGTCTACCTCGATGGCTGGCGCTCCCGGCACGGGCCGACGCATCGGCGGCTCGAGCCCCCGGAACGACGCGGAACCGTTGCCGTCAAGGGGGGGAATCGCCCGTACCGGATTCCTCGGAGGCCCTCTCGGCAACGGCACGGACGCGCGAGAGGAAGAAGAAGAAGTACACCAGGGCCAACCCCGCGGCTGCGACGTACACAACCAGGGGGAGCGGAAAGAGCCAGTGGACCACGAACGAGAGTCCCGCGAGTCCTGCGCCCAGCAGTAGCAGGAACGGGAGCGCCCAGAGGAAGACCTCCCGGGCTCGCCCGACCGTTTCGAGACCGAAGTAGCGAAGCACGGGGTTGCTCGGTTTGGGCTCGGTGCCGATCGTCATCTCGAGTTCTCTCCGAACCGCTGTTTGGGCGGTACTCTAAGCGATGGCCGTCGAACGGGTCAATGCGGCGCGTGCACGAGACCGCTTCCAGCGACCCGAGGCCGGCGCACACCTGCCCGGTCCGCCCGGAACATCGTCCCTATCCGCTCCACTGTTCCCCAAACGCGTCACGACGCCGGACAGTCCCGTTGACCTCCGCTGCTCCGGTATCGGATCATCTCGCCTGCCGCGTCCCGCAGCCTCGTCCCACCAGGAGCGCCACCATGCCGATCGCCGTCCGCCGCTGCCTTCCCCTGGCCCTGCTGCTCTCCCTGGCGAGCGCGGACGCCCGAGGGGCGATGCAGATCCAGAAGGGTGCTCCCGTCGTCGAGGACGCGGCCGCAGCGCCGGCCCGCCGCGCGGCCCCGCCCTCGGGTTCCGTCATCTTCGTCCGGGGCGACCAGGTGGTCGCCGAACTCGACGGCCCCGTGCATCCCGGCGAGCGCATCGTTGTCCTAGACCCCTCGCTCCGGCGCAAGGGCCTCGCAATCGTCTCGAAACCCCTGGAGGGTGGCACCTACCTGCTGGCTCCCGAGCGTTCCACCTCGGTCTCCGAAGGGGACCGGCTGCGCCTGGAGAGCGAAGGCGAGGCGGCGGCCCGGGTCATCGCCGAGAACTCCCCCGAGGCGTACCGGGAATTTCTCGACCTCTACCCGGCCAGCGCGTACCGCCCTCGGGTCGCCCGGGAGCTGTTCCGCCTCGCCATGACCCGGGGGTTTCCCGCCGAAGGCGGCTCGGTGCTCCAGGGGCGGTTGCGGCTGGCCGAGTCCCTCAGCCGCGAGGTCCCGCTCGCCGGCGTTGGGATCGTCCTCGACCGGTTCGTGCTCCCCGCTACCGACAGCGAAGGCCGCTTCCGGCTCGAGGGCCTGCCGGTCCTGTCCGAACCCACGGTGCTCACCCTCAAGGTGAAAGACCTGCGCTTCCTCCTGGCCTCGGATGTTGAGGTCACCATTCCCGCCGGCGAGGCTGCACAGATCTCCGTGGAGGTGCCGGTCACGGTCACGCCGACCGTGCTGGTTGGAAAGGTGGTGGACGCGAAGGGCAACGCCCTTCCGGGCGCCGAGATCTGGACCTCTCCGTACACCGCGGAGGCGCTCACGGGAGACGACGGCGTCTTCCGGATCTCCCGTCGGAAGACGGCCGGCGAAGGGTCCCAGGAGGCGCGCGACGAACCTCTCTTCGGAGGGGAGTACGAGGTCTACGCCCGCAGGAAGGGCTACGGCGTGGAACGGGTCGTCTCGTCGGCCGAGAGCTTCCGCGAGAACCCGGTGCCCGAGCTGCGCCTGGAGGCCCAGGACCCCCGTCGCGAGCCACTGCCGGACCTGGGGACGGATCTCCGCGCGTCGCTGTGGATCCTGCCGTGAACCCCCTACCCGGCGCGGGCCATGGGGCCTGAACCGATCCGGACGGCACCCCGGCCCCATCGGCACGCCGGCCGATGCAACCGGAACGCGTCCGGAGTAGTCCTCAGGGGGCCCTCGGGGGAGGGAACTGCCCCACCCATATCAGCCGGTACGTGGGCAGGATTCCATTCTCTGGAGCCGGCATTCCGGCCGCAGCGGTTTCACCGGCAGGCACCGGGGGCCCGGAGAAGGGGTTTGTCGTTGGCCGGGTCAACGGATGGCCCTCCCCCGAACCGGACTCCGAGATAGACCCACCACGCCCGCAGGGCACTCATCCCGTCTTCCCTGCAGAGCCTCTGGAGCAGGCGATCCGCCGCCTCCCGGTGGCACCCCCCGTCTAAGTGGCCTTCGCGCATCAGTTGGTACAGCGCGTCGTGGACGAGGGACCCGCGCATGAAGTTCGCCGTATCCAAGGTGGGTCCCGAGGGACCGTCCCATGCGTACCCCTTCTTCACGGTCGGGATCCCGTCGACGGTCAGGGCGAGGTAGTCCGTCTCGATGCCCTCCTTCGGCTGGATCCCCACGTCCACCACGTAGGGCTCCTTGAGTTGGTACTTGTATCCGGCCTTGTACGTGATGCATTCCATCGTTCCCGCGCCCCCTTCAGTACTGCCCCCGCCCCTCCAGGGCCCTGCCGAGCGTGAGGGCGTCGGCGTACTCGAGGTCGCCTCCCATGGGGATCCCGCGGGCAATGCGGGTGACCCGGGCGGGAGTGGCCTCGAGACACCGCTTCACGTAGAGCGCGGTGGCGTCGCCCTCCGCGTCGGGGTTGGTCGCGAGCACCACCTCCTCCACCCCCTCCCTCCGGACCCGCTCCACCAACTCGCGGATGTGCAGATGCTCCGGCCCGACCCCGTCCATCGGGGAGAGCCGCCCGCCCAGGAGGTGGTAGCGGCCTTGGAAGACGCGGCTTCTCTCCAGCGCCATCAGGCTCGCCTGGTCCTCCACCACGCACAGCAACCGACCGTTCCGCCGAGGGGAGCGGCAGATGGCGCACGGGTCCTCGTCGGTCAACTGGAAGCAGTTCGAGCAGGGGCGGATGAGTTCGGTGACTTCCTCCAAGGTCCGGGCGAGGGTCCGGGCCTCCTCCGGGGGGCGGCGCAGGATGTGGAGGGCGAAGCGGGTCGCCGTCTTCTCCCCGACGCCGGGGAGCCTCTGGAGTTCTCGGATCAGTCTCGCGATGGGAGTCGGGAGCATGGGGCTCGGTTCCGCGTGGGGGACCGCCGGAAGGTAACCCATCCCCCCGGGTCGTTCAAGCCCGGCCCGCCGCCGCTTGCGCCTCCGGCCCGGTTCGGGCGAAACTCGCCCCGAGCCGACCCCATCCGGGAGGGCCGCCCTTGTCCGAAGAACTTTCCACCCGCCTTGCCGAGCGGATCCGGCGCGGCGGCCCGATCCCCTTCGCGTCCTTCATGGAGTCGGCCCTCTTCGATCCCGAGGACGGCTACTACGCCTCCGGCCGGGTGCACGTGGGAGAGGATCGGGGCGACTTCACCACGGCGCCCCACCTGACGCCCGTCTTCGCCCGATGCCTGGGCCGCCTGGCCGCCCGGTTGGACGACGCACTGGGGCACCCCGACCCGTTCGTGTTCTTCGAGGGCGGGCCCGGGGAGGGTCGCTTCGCGGCAGACCTCCTGGACGCTCTCCGCCTCCGGGAACCGGCCCTCTACCAGAGGCTCCGGTACGCGCCCGACGAGCGTAGTGCGGCACTCAGCGCGAGACAGGAAGAGGCCTGGCGCAGCCATCGCGAGAAGATCGCCGCCGTGGCCGAGTTCGAGGGCGCGGAGGGACTGTACTTCTCAAACGAACTTCTGGACGCCTTCCCGGTGCACCGCCTCGTGCGAAGGGGATCGGAACTCCAGGAGATCTACGTGGATTGGGACGGTGGCCGTTTCCACGAGGTCTTCGGCCCGCCAAGTCGACCCGAATGCGCGGCGGAGCTGGCTGCGGACGGCATCGAGGTCGCCGAAGGATGCGAGGTGGAGGTGAACCTCGGGGTGGCCGGATGGCTCCGGGGAGTCGGGGAGCGATTGCACCGAGGGTGGGTGGTCACGGTGGACTACGGAGACGAAGCCCACCGACTCTACGGCCCGCACCGCCCCCAGGGCACCTGCGCAGCGTACCGCGGCCATCGACTCTCCCAGGATCTCCTCGCCGATCCCGGCAGCCGCGACCTGACGGCCCACGTGAACTTCTCCTCCCTGCGGCGCGTGGGGGCGAGCCTGGGCTGGAGCCCGGGCGCCCTGCTGCCCCTGCGGGAATTCCTTTTCGCGCTGGGCTTGATCGAGGAGGTGGAGGCGATGGAGGCCGAGGCCGCTTCGGACGTGGAGGCGCTGCGCTCCCGCCACGCCCTCGCCCCGCTGCTCCTCGCGATGGGCGAAGCCCACAAGGCCCTCATCCTGGCCCGAGGAGTGGAGGCGGAGCGCTCGGGGCTCGGGGCGTGGGAACCCGGCCGAGGTCCTTGAAGCAGCCCCGGCGGCGGATCAGTGCCGACCGCCGGCGACCGCCCGCTCCCACGCCGAGCCCTCGGCCGCGAGGAGGCCGGCCTGGATGCCCACCTCGTGGATGAGATCGACCGGGTCGTGGTGGAATCGGTCCAACTCGGCTGCCGGATCGTCGGCGCGGAAGGAGAAGGATCCCCCGGGCCAGGAGAACACGTCGAACACGATCCGGCGGGCCTGCTCCAGCAGCAGGCCCTGGATGTCCTCGTGACGAATGCCGAAGTCCTCGAAGAGGATGACCCCGAGGCGCCGAATCCCCCCCTCCTGCCGCTGGACCACCAGCGCCCGCTCCAGGTCCTCGGCGTCGAGGTGCCCGGCCTCCACCAGCAGGGAGCCGATCCCGTCGCAGATCTGGTTCGAAGCCGCGCGGGTGAGGTGGCCCTGCTGAAAGAAGAGCCTCGCCTCCCGGGACTCGTAGCGGATCGTCAGAACGCCGGATTTTCGGGACGTTCCCACCATGTTGAGCAGGTGGGCGATGTCCATGTAGCTCAGTGACCCTTCGACCGCCATGGGACCTCCTTGCCCGGCAATCGCGAAACGCAGCCGTGCGGTCTTGGATCGGCCGGAGCGGGCGAGAGCTTGAGGCCGAAAGTCCCGTGCGGAGTCAGCGATCAGGGTGGCGGCGCGGAGTCGTTGAGGAGCACCCAGGAACCCACGGCGTAAGCCCCGCCCGCCTTCTCCCGCAGGGAGACCAGCACCCGGTTGAACCGACGGCGGAGGGGCTGCCCTCCCTGGGCCGAGACCACCCCGCTCGAGGCATCGAAACGAGCCGGGAGCTTCCCCAGTTCGCTCACGAACACGCTCGCCGACCCCGCCTCGTACCGGCCCGGGTCCGCCACCTTGGCGCGGAATACCCCGGGCCTCCCCGTGCTCAGGAACCCGAAGGGGGGCTCCTGGGCCTCCAACGTCAGGGGGCGGTAGGCCATCCGTTCCCGGAAGGTCGCCATGTCGCCCACCGACCCGACGACGGCGAAGCGGGGAAGGCGGAATCTCGGAGACCGGGCGCCGATGCTGCCCGGGTCCTGGGAAAATGCCAGCGAAAACCCCGCCCTCTCGGCCTCCTGCATCGTCCGTTCGGTGTACTCGCCGTAGGGATACGCGAGCCACCGGGGCTCGATCCCCCGGGCCAGCAGGCGCTCCGCGCCCCCACGGAACTCTTCCTCCGAGCGGGAGGCGCCTTCACGCGCCTCGCCCGGCTCCAACCGGAGGTGCCGGACCCCGTGGACCCCGAAAGCACCCCCGTGACGCGCCATTTCCGCCACCATCTCCCACGTGACGAAGTCGGGGTAGTCCTTGTCGATGGCCTCGGCGGGCAGGAACACGGTGAACGGGACGCCGAATTCCCGAAGCACCGGGAAAGCCTCGTCGAAGACGCTGCGGTAGCCGTCGTCGAAGTGGATCACCACGGCTTTGTCCGGCAGGGGCCTCCTTCCCAGGAGCGCTCCCTCCATGTCCGCAGTGGACACCACGGAGAAGCCGTTGTCCCCGAGCCACTCCAACTGCGCCCGGAAGGCCTCCCGGCTCACGTTCGTGGAGGGATACCGTGCGTCCGCGACGCGATGGTACAGGAGCACCCGGGCGACGAGGTCCTCGGCGCGAACGGAAGACGCGAAGAGCAGGAGAACGGCGGTGAGCACCCGGACGAAACCGGGCCGAAACCTACGCATCGGGGCGGGATGAGCCACCCCAAGGAGACGAAATCCGAAGGGCATCCGACACGGAGAGGATCTCGTGCACCTCGACGGGGTCCACGAACCGGGTGTCGGCGGGGTCGAAGCGCACGAAGCGGTTCGTCCGGATGACCTGGCAAACCTCCTCCACGTACTCCTCCCGCCGCACGGAATACATCAGAAGGCCCTGGGCCAGCTTGTATGGGTCGAGCGCCCCCTTCGCCCGCCTGAGCCCTGCACGGAGCTCTCGGAACGAAGCGTAGGCCCAGAGGGTGTTGAGGTTTCTCACGTAGGCCTCGACCGAATCGGCCACCGTGCCGAAGCGCGCCACCGCGTAAGAGGCCCCCTCCGGGCGCTCGCTCGGCGCCATCCCCTCCTTGCCGGAGAACACCCACTGCCCGAACAACGCATTGCCTTCGACCGCGAACCGGGAGGAACCCCACCCCGACTCCACCGCCGCCTGGGCGAGGGCCAGGCTCACCGGCACCTCGTCCACTCGGGTCAGGAGTTCCCGCAGCAGGGTGGCCGGATCGTTTCGGACCACGGCCACCGCGTCCTCACCGAGACGGTATCGGCGAGCCAACCCGGCGACCCACGCCGTTTCCACCGAAGTGAGGGGACGCCCCTTGCCAAGCCGCCCCAACGTGCCGAGAAGCGCCGCCCTCTCCCTGCCGATCTGCTGGTTCGTCTGGAGGATGTGCGGGAGAACGCTCTGCACGAAGACCCGTTTCCGGTCCTCCGTGCCGAGCATCGCCATGTCCGCCGGGAACCTGGAGGGCGCAAGGTTGGGAACCGCCCCCTCCCCCGCCGTGCCCCAGAGGCGCTCGAGCACCCGGGCGAGATCCTCGGCGCTGGAAGGTTCGAACAGGAGCAGCCCGTCGGCGCCCGAAAACACCCCCGGCACGGCGACGGGCCGATTGGCGGGCCCCAGCGACACGAGGAGCGGCAGAAGCAGAAGCGCCCCGAGCCCCCACCGCACTGCGGCGAGCACTCGGGGGCGGGGTGACTCGATTTCCGTCGGGTTCTCTCCAGCCATGGTCCGCTTCCCCTCCGAGGTCGGCACTTTGTAGCCGTTCCAGGGTGCCGAAGTCAACCCAAGGGGACAGGGACACCGAAGGGTCTGGGACTTGCGAGCGCACCGGCGACCTCGCCCTCACGGGCCTTCGCCGCGGGCCCTCTCAGTCCTTCGGGCCCCGCCGAACCAGGGACCACAGGGGGGAGACCATGTAGGTGCAGATCGCCGCGAAGATGATGAAGAGCGGGGGACCGTACTCGTCCCTGCGCACCCCCAGGGCCAGGATGAGCAGGAACACGGCCAGGAAGAGCACCCTCCCCACCTTGGGGATCCCGGGCAGCACCGCCCGCCCGAAGTGCGGGTACGGCACCCGGGAGACCATGAGCAGGGCGCTGGCCACCACGAGGAGCCCCTTCCACAGGTCGCTGTCCAGCAGCAGGCAGGAGGTGCCCGCCACGAGAGCCCCGCCCGGGGAGGGGAGTCCCGAGAAGAGCGCCACCCCCCCCTCCACACCGGCCTTGCGCTTCTCGACGACGAAGCGGATCAGGCGGTACACCGTGGCCCCCAGGTGGAGGATGCCCAGGGCGGCCCCGATGCGGAGGTCTCGGAACGCGGTGGCCACGATCAGGCCCACGGTCACACCGAAGCTGGTCCCGTCGGCGACGTCGTCGAAGATCTCCCCCTTCGGGGTGGATCCCCAGCGCTCTGCGGCGCGGCCGTCGAACAGGTCGAGGAACTGGCCGAGGAAGACCAGCCCGAACGCGTAGACCGGGGGGTGGCCCG
Organism: uncultured Thermodesulfobacteriota bacterium; assembly: GCA_964548515.1. GTDB lineage: Bacteria > Desulfobacterota > Deferrisomatia > Deferrisomatales > JACRMM01 > CAZGRT01. The sequence continues at coordinate 11,606 of CAZJSF010000014.1, read as the reverse complement.
CGAGGATCACCCAGATGCCCCCGAGGCCGCACACGAGATTCATGAGGCTGAGGATGTTGGCGTACCAGTAGTTCGGTATGACCTTGAACGCCGTCGAGCAGAACGCGAGGCCGGTGCAGAACGTCAGGAGCGGCCGGATCGTGCGGGCGAAGGGCACCGGCCCGTAGATCCACTCGAGCGCGGTGATCGTGAGCATCACGACCACGAGGAAGGTCTTGGCCTTGCCGAACAGGTTGGCGGCCTTGCGCTTGATGAAGCGCCGCGAGACCTGGCCCGTGAAGTCGAACAGGAGGAACATCGCCACGAGCCAGGGTTCCAGCAGGCCCTGCCAGGTGAAGTAGAGCATCACGGGGCTGTACATGAGCTTGTCGGAGAGGGGGTCTATGGTCTCCCCCTCCTCGGTCGACAAGCCGCACCGACGCGCGATGTCGCCGTCGGTGATGTCGGTGATCATCCAGAAGGCGAAATAGAGGAACGCCGCCCGGGACCACCCGGCGTGGAGCATCGCGACGGACACGAACCCCATGGGGTAGCGCAGGCGGCTGATGGAGTTCGGCCACAGGAGGCGCTGCCGGCGCACCCAGTTCACCTGCTCCGGGGTCCGCAGGCAGCGGTGCACCAGCCACCGCTCCACCGACAGCATGGCGAGGATCGGCAGGCCGATCTCCAGGAGCATGGACGGGTACGGCCCCATTTGCACCCTCGAGTCTCACCGGGAAAGGGCGCGAGAGTAGCAGAAGGGCTGGGTGGAGGCCAGTTTCCGGCGGGACGCGTTCGGCCCTCAGAGCACGCGGGTCCAGACCTCCCCTTCCGGGGGCGGGTCCCTTCCGGGGTCGGCCGCGTAGGCCACGAGCCGATTCCTCCCGGCGGACTTGGCCTGGTAGAGGGCCCGGTCGGCCCTCTGGACGAGCGACTTCATGTCCCGGGCGTCCTCGGGGAACCCGGCCACGCCCAGGGAGATCGTCAACTGCCCGTGGGGCAGGGCCTCCTGCCCGCTGAAGTACAACTCCTCGATCGCCTTGCGGATGCGCTCTCCGATCTCCACCGCCCCGGACTTCCGGGTCTCGGGAAGGATGACGGAGAACTCCTCCCCGCCGAACCGGCTCACGACGTCGATGCCCCGGACGCTGGCGCGCAGCGCCCTGCCCACCTGCACCAGCGCCCGGTCCCCCGCGGGGTGGCCGTTGGCGTCGTTGTAGGCCTTGAATTCGTCGATGTCGATCATGATCAGCGCGAGGGGGTGCCCGTGGCGCGTGGCGCGGTCGAGTTCCTCCCGGAGGCGCTCCTCGAAGTAGCGCCGGTTCAGCAGGCCCGTGAGCGGGTCGGTCACGGAGATCCGGCGCAGTTCCTGCGCCTGGGCGTAGTAGTTCGAGCGGTCGAGGGCGATCGTGGCCTGGGCCGCCACGGCCTGCAGCACGCGCAGGTCGAACTCCGAGAAGACGTCGCCCGAGAGCTTGTCCGACAGGTTCAGCACCCCCACGACCCGCCCCCCGAGGACGACGGGCAGCGAGGCGAAGCTCTTGGTCACGTAGCGCGGCCGGTTCTTCCGCCGGAAGCGCTCGTCCTTCTCCACGTTGTCCACCACCACGGGATTTCCCGTGGCGAAGACCGTGCCGGCGATCCCACGCCCCGACGGGATGCGCAGTCGGTCGACGAGGCGCTCGTTGAGGCCGCTCACCGAGCGGATCGCGAGCTCCGCGGAGCCGTTGGCGGCCATCATGAGGCTGCCCTTCTGCGCCCCGGTGATGCGGCGGGCCTCGTCGAGGATGGCCTGGAAGAGTTCCTCCGGCCGCAGGCAGGAGATGAACTTGCGGCTGACCTCCTCCACCCGCCCCATCTCCTCGGCCCGGGCGGAGATCTCCTCCCGCAGGCGCCGGTTCTCGACCGAGAGCGACAACTGGGCCGCGAACCCCCGGAGGACCTGCTCGTCCTCCGGCGACAAGCGGGTGTTGAACACCGCCAGGAGCCCCAGGGGAGCCTGTCCGCGCGCCAGGGGGAAGAAGGAGGCGCTCTCGACGCTCTCGGGGAGCCCCAGCCTGCCGAGGGCGACCATGTCGCGGAGATGCACCGGGGCGGTCGGGTCCGAGGGGGATGCGGGCATCCAGGAGCCGTCGGCCGGCAGGGTGAGCGAGGCGAGGGCCCTCTCCAGTCCCCCCATGGCGGTGTGCACGCGGTAGGTTCCCGCTGCCGGTTCCCACAGGAGCACCGCAGCGTCTCCGACGTCGAACAGCAGGCCCACGGTGTTGAGGGCGAGGGCGAAGACCTCGTGCCCCGTGGCGGCCTGCTCGAGGTCCGCGCCCACGGCGAAGAGGGTCAGGATCTGCGACTGGCGCCGGGTGGAGTTCTCCTGGAGGTGAAGCCCCCTGGTGACGGCGCGCAGGCAAAGCCGGGCGAACCGGGCCAGTTCGAGAAGCCTCGGAGGGGAGACGACGGGCACCTCCGCGGCCCCGGCCACCCCCGCCGAACCGCCCTCCCCCTCCCCGGGCCGCGCGGGCCCCCCGAGCACCACGAGAGGGGCGGGCCCTTCGGGTCCCGCCAATCGAACCGGAGCCGCGAACACCAGCAGGCCCCGGTCGCACCGGAAGAGCAGTGGCTCGTCCCCCACCGCGGCCTGCTGCGCCGCCTTGCGGTAGAAGGCGGGGCACGTCTCGCACGCCGCGTGTCCATCGAGGAGACAGCCCCGGGAGCGGTCGGGGTCGCCCAGCACCTCGCGTCCTTCCGGGTCCACGCCCAGGAGGCGGAGGCCCGTCGCGCGCAGGTACTGCTCGGCGAAGCGCTCCCATGCGGAAGTGGGAAGGATTCTGTCCAGTTTAGGCAAGAAGTTCCCCATCCTTGGGCTCAAACAGACCCAAAAACCCTGTAACTCCAACAACTTACATAAATCGTATGCGTCCTCGCGCCCCCTGTCAATGCACAACCCGGGCCTGCGCCCCAGCCGGGACCTCTTGGCCGAGGTCTCGGCGACGTTGTACCGTAGGCGCGGCAACCGCCGCAGGGATTGGACGACCGGGAACCACAGCACCCGACGGAGAGGACCCATGCGCATCCTGCTCGTGGAGGACGAGGAGAAGGTCGCCTCCTTCATCCGCAGAGGCCTCGAGGAAGAGCACCACGCCGTGGACGTGGCCCTGGACGGGGAGGAGGGGCTCGGCCTGGCCCTGGTGAACCCCTACGATCTCGTGATCCTGGACCTGATGCTCCCGCGCCTGGACGGGTTCCGGGTGCTGGAGCGCCTGCGCGACGAGGCCGTGCAGGTCCCGGTTCTGGTGCTGACGGCCCGCGACCGGGTGGACGACAAGGTCCGCGGTCTCGACCTCGGGGCCGACGACTACCTCACCAAGCCCTTCGCCTTCGAGGAACTCCTCGCCAGGGCGCGCGCCCTCCTGCGCCGCGGCAAAGCCAAGGTCAGCCCCGTGCTCTCGGTGGCGGATCTCAGCCTCGATCCCGCCGCCCGCAGGGTGACCCGCGGCGGGAACGTCATCGACCTGACGGCGAAGGAGTACGCGCTGCTGGAGTACCTGCTGCGGCACCACGGCCGGGTGCTGACGCGGACGATGATCGCCGAGCACGTGTGGGACCAGTCGTTCGATTCGTACACGAACGTCATCGACGTGTACGTGAACTACCTGCGGAAGAAGATCGACCACGACTACGACCCCAAGCTCATCCATACCGTGCGGGGCGTCGGGTACGTGCTTCGGGAGGAGCCTTGAGGCCCCAGACCCTCCGAGCGCAGCTCACCCTCTGGTACGGGATCCTCCTCCTCGTGGTGCTGAGCCTGTTCGGGACGGTCCTGTACGGCCTGCTCGCGCGAAACCTGTACCGGAGCGTCGACCAGCGGCTGCTCGCCCTGGCCGAGGTGGTGGCGGAGTCGTCGGTGCGCAACTTCCTGCGGCCCGGGTTCAACGATTTCTCCCGCCTCCTCGAGGAGTTCTTCGGGGTTCCCACCGCCGGCCAGTTCATCCAGGTGCTGGACCCGTCCGGAAAGGTGGGGTCGCGCAGCCTCAACCTCGAGAAGCGGCAGCTCCCCGTCTCCCCCGAGGCCTTCCGCCGCGCGGTCCACGGCGAACCCGTCTTCGAGACCGTGCCGGACGACCCCGCGCCCATCCGGATGCTCACCTACCCCGTGGTGGTGCGCTCTCGGGTGCGAAACGTGGTGCAGGTGGCCACGAGCCTCGGGGCCGCCGCAGAGGCGCTGCGCGAGCTGCTCCTCATCCTGGTCGCCGGCCTTCCGGCCCTTCTGGTCGGGGCCCTGGTGGGTGGGTGGGTCTTCGCCGGGAGGGCCCTCCTCCCCCTCGATCAGGTCGTGGAGGAGCTGCGGGACCTGGACGCGGACAACCTCAATGCCCGCCTGCCGGTGGCCCGGGGCACGTTCGAGGTGCAGGAACTGGCCAGGAACTTCAACGCGCTGCTCGGCCGGTTGGAGAGCGCCTTCCGGCGCGTGCGGGAGTTCACCGCGGACGCGTCCCACGAGTTGCGCACCCCGTTGACCATCCTGCGGGGGGAGGCCGAGGTGGCCCTGCGCAAGGAGAGGTCGGGGGACGAGTACCGCGCGGTGCTCGCCTCGGGCCTGGAGGAGATCCAGCGGATGGGACGGATCGTCGAGGATCTGCTCCTCCTCGCCAAGGGCGACCTGGGCGAGGTCACCGTGGAGAAGACCCCCCTCGACCTCGCCCCGTTCCTTCGGGAACTCGGGGAGCAGGCCAGGGCCCTCGCCGAGGCCGACGGGCTCGACCTGACACTGGTCGGGGGGCCCTCGGCGGTTGTGATGGCCGACCCCCTCCGGCTTCGCCAGCTATTCTGGAACCTTCTCGACAACGCCGTGAAGTACACCCCGCCCGGGGGAAAGGTCTTCCTCTCCCACGGGATCCTCAGCCCCGAGTGGGTCCGCGTCACCGTCAAGGACACCGGCATCGGCATCCCCGCGGAACACCTGCCGAGGATCTTCGAGCGGTTCTACCGGGTGGACAAGCACCGCTCCCGGGCGGGCGGGGGCAGCGGGCTGGGACTCGCCATCGCCAAGTGGGTCGCCGAGGCGCACGGGGGCAGGATCGAGGTGCGCTCCAAGCCCGGGGAGGGGACGTCCTTCCTCGTCCACCTCCCGCTGACGTAGGGCGGAACCGCTAGCTCAGCCGAAGCGCCGAAGCAGCCGGCGGACCAGTTCGTCCTCCGGGGGAACCTCGCCCAGGGAGGCGCCCCACATCTCCGGCGACTCCATGCACAGGTAGATGGGAAGATCCTCCCCGCCGAGGCGCCGAAGCGTGCGCGCCAGCGCCCGGTAGGCGCCCCTTCGCAAAGGCCAGAAGTACCGGAGCTTGCCGTCCGGGGCGGGCACGAGTTCTCCGAACAGGGAGGGGTGGCTCGAGGAGGAGGCGACGGCATCCTCCAGGAACCGGGGACTCATCCGCAGGGTGCCGAGGCTGATCCAGGCGATCGACTCCGGGTCGACCGCCTCGAAGAGGCGGCGGGCCGTCTCCCGGTACTCCCCGTACCACCCCCCATCCAGGACGATCGGGTCGAAGTGGAACCCGACGGGGTAGCCCGCGCGCGCCACGGCCGAAGCGGCCTCCAGGCGGGCCGCCAGCGGTGCGCTCCCCGGCTCGTCCAGGCGGATCCTCCCCTCGGGGTTCAGCGACCACGACACGACGACGTTCGGCAGGGGCCTGCGGTCGAGCAGTCGTTCGACCCGGTCGCTCTTGGTCTTCAGTTCCAGCACGACCCGGGGGTGCGCGGCCACCAGGTCCCGCAGCCAGTCGGAGTGGTCCGTCCACGGATCGAGGGCCAGGGAGTCGGAGAACTGCCCCGTGCCGAGCCGGACCCGACCGGGCCAGGAGGCCAGGTGCTCGTGGAACTGGCGCTCGGCGTCCTCCAGGTTCGCGAACAGGGTCAGGGGGGTGGACGGGTCGTAGGTGCGAAGGAAGCAGTAGGCGCAGCGGAAGGGGCACTGGAACACCGGAGACAGGACCCAGTACCCGCAGCGGACCGCGCCGGGGCTGCACGGGCAGGGCTTGACGAAGGCGCCCCGCTCCCGGGTCACGTGGATCGTCCCCTCCCCCCGGGGAGGCCCGTCGCCCGAGGGCCGCAGGCGCACGCTCGCTCCCGCGGGAACGCGGCCGAGAAACGCCCGGGTGAAGGGGAGGCTCTCCACGTCCTCGTCGACCACGACCTCGTGAAACGGCGGCCCTCTCACCCCAGGTAGCGCTCCAGCGCCCGGAGCCGGCCCTCGGCCGCGGCTTCCGAGAGGCCTGCCACGGCGGCCTCGAGTTCCCGGACCGAGCCGAAGCCGATCTGGCACGCGAGCCGCCCGCCCTCGAACCAGGGGGGATGCGCGACGTGCACGTTTCCGGGCAGCCGTAGGGACCGGAGGTCCCGTCCGAACGAGGCCTCGCGAGCCGCGACGCGGGGATAGCGGCGGCGGCGGACCTCCCTCCGAAGGGCATCCGGCTCACCCGCGAACGCCTCCACCCCCTGCTCCCGGATCCACTCGGCGGCGGACGACCCCGCGGCCCGGGCGCACTCGAGCACCCACCGGGCCAACTCGGAGAACCGGTTGGTCCCCAACCGTCCCTGCGACAGCAGCGACAGCACGGCCAGGGCGTCGTCGCGGGGCGCGCGGGCCACGACGCGAACCCCCTGGAGCGGGAGGCGCCCGTCGGCGAACGCGCTACGGAGCGGCGGGGGCAGCTCCGCCAGCCACAGGTAGTCCTCCAGCACGCCGGCCCGGGCGGGCAGCCCGAGCCGGGGCAGCACCGACCGCGCGATCTCCTCCCCGTGCTCGCCGGTGGCGCCCATCCGCGCCCGGACGTACCGGCCGATCTCCACGGGGTTCAGCGGGCGGGCGAGTCGGTGCTCCTCGAGCAGGAGGTCCCACAGCGCAGCCGGCTCCCCCGGCTCGACCACGCGGACCGCGGCGTGCTCGACCCCGAGTTCCTCCAGGACGCGCGCCCGCCAGCGGCCCGCGACGAGCAGGAGGCCGTCCGGGGTCCGGACCGCGAGGAGCGGGTGGAGGAGGCCGAACTCCTCCAGGCTCCGGCGTAGCAACTGCTCCTCGTCGGCGGAAGGCCACGAGAACGAGTAGACCTCCGGTTGCTGCTTCAGGTCTGCGAGTCGGACGACTTGCCCGACAGGCGCTCCAACCACGCGATCGCCTCCTTACGGGAGTGCCAGAACACCTCGGCCCGGGCTTGTTCGCCGCGCTTCTCCGCCCCCCGGGCGACGACGGCCGCCTTCGCGGCGAGGCATTCCAGGGCGGATCTTCGCTGCTCGTCGGCCACCCCGGGGTCGCGCACCACGTTCCACAGCGCCCGGATCCGGAACCGGTCCAACCCCCAGTGCGCCTGCGACAACTGCCCCGCGTGGCCGTTTCGCTTGACGATGAGGGGCTCCGCCACGAGGTGGATCGGCTGGCGGGCCGCCAGCCGGAGCCAGAACTCGTAGTCCTCGCAGGCCGGCAGGCTCTCGTCGAACCCCCCCAGCCCCTCGAAGACGGCTCGGCACAGCAGGATGGACGACGGGCTGATGATGCACAGCGGCAGGCACCGGTCGAAGATCCAGCCGCCGTGCTTCCCGTGAACCGTCTTGGGGTTGACCCGGCGCCCCCTGCGGTACCAGATCTCCTCCGTATAGCACGCGGGGCTCTCCGTGTGCTCTCGGAGAGCCTCCAACTGGCGTTCCAGCTTCCGCGGCAGCCAGGTGTCGTCCGAGTCCAGGAAGGCGAGAAGCTCCCCGCGGGTGGCCCGAGCCCCCCGGTTCCGCGCGGCGCTCGCCCCCGCGTTCTCCTGCCGGACCACCCGGACCCTGGGGTCCCCGAACCGGGCTTCGAGCGCCTCGGCGGTGCCGTCGGTGCTCCCGTCGTCCACCACCACGAGTTCCCAGTCCCGCCACGTCTGGCACAGCACGCTCTCCACCGCCTCGAAGACCATGCCCCTGCGGTTGAACGTGGGGATGACGACGGAGACCCTCGGCATTCCGGTGGGGATCTACGACGACCAGCGGTCGAGCAGCGTCTTTCCCGAGAGGTCTCGGAAGTAGGCGTCGGCGCCCTCCACGCTCGCCCCCCCTCCGTGCACCAGATTCCGCCCGGCGACCTGCCCCTGGCGCCCCGCGCTGGCCCACCCGAAGTTCACGCGGTGCCAGTTGCCCTCGCTGTCGAACACCTGGGCCACGTCGCCCGCGGCGAAGATGTTGTCGAAGTTGGTTCGGAGTTCCCGGTCCACCACGATGCCGTGGTCCCGGACGATGCCGCTGCCCTCGAGGTACTCGACCGACGGCATCAGCTCCCGGGCCTCGCAGACCGCGGCCACGTCGATGGCGCGGCGGCTGGAGGTGATCACGCGGTAGGCCTTCCCGTTGAGGTCCAGGACGTCCAGCACGGTCTCGTCGAAGAGCACCTCCACCTTCTCGCTGAGGAGCTTCTGGAGGACGTCGGCCCGGGCCACGGGCGAGCGCGGGCTCCAGAACCGCGTATGGGTGGTCAGGTAGACGACCCGGCACCCCCGCGCCGCGAAGGCCCGCACCACCTCGACGCCGGTGTGCCCGGCTCCGGTGACGAGAATCCACGCGTCCTTCGGGATCCCCAGGTGTGCCAGCCGCACCGCGTCGGCGTGACACGCCAGGGTGTGGACCTTGTTCCGCAACCGCGCCGCGTAGTCCGAGAGCCTCGGGCTCGAGCCCGTGGCCAGGAGCAGCCGGTCGAAGTAGAGGCTTGTGCCGTCGGAGAAGAGGACCCGGGATTCGTGGGGATACACCCGGTACACCCGGTGACCGGCCTTCACGTCGATCCCCGGATCCTCGGCGATCTCCGGGTCCGGAAGGACCAGCTGCCGCGCTCCGAGCGAGCCGATCACGAAATCGGCCAGGGCCGGGCGGAGGTAGAACGGGCTGAACTCGCGGGAGACCATGGTGACCTGGGCACCTCGGTCCTCCTGACGGATGGTCTTCGCCGCGGCGCGGCCCGCGGGACCGCACCCCAGGATCACGTACTGTCGCATGGACGCCTCCGGCCGGGGGTGGGCAGCACAACCGAACGAGGGGCCCAGTGTAGGGCCGGCGGCACCGGTGTCAACGCGGAGAACGGGGGAGTTCTGGAAGGCGCCCGGGATCCGGCCTCAGCGGGCACAACCTCCGCACGCGGCGCACCCCGAGCAGGCGCGCACCTCTCGGAGGCACCGGGGGCAGGAGCGCCACGAGGGTTCCACCAGCGGGCACCCGCAGCCCGGGCAACGGGACACGCTCTCGGTCTTGGACGGGGGAGTCTTCCTGCGCCGGTTCCACATCGCCGTCTCCTGCCCCCGCCTCCCTACATCACCACCTGGGCCACGAGTCCGCCCACCCCGAAGGCGAGCGCACAAGCGGAGAGCCAGATGGCCGCGGCCTCCTTCACGCCCCGCTCCTTGAACAGGATCATGAGGCTCGCGATGCAGGGGACGAACAGGGTGATCGTGACCAGGGCCACCACGGTCTGCCACGGGGTCAGACCGAGGTTCGTCAGGCCGGCCGCACCGAAGTCACGCCGGACCATCCCCATGACGAAGGCGGTGGAGGCTTCCCGCGGCAGGTGCAGCCAGCCCTCGGTGAGAGGAGCGAAGAGCCGCTGCCAGAGGTCGAGACCGCCGCTCACCTGGAGGGTGGACACCCCCAGAGCCCCCACCACGAACCAGATGTAGGCCTCCTTCATGAAGAAGTAGGACCGCATGAAGACCTTCCGGAACACATTGCCGGGACGCGGGAGGCGCATGGGGGGGAGGTCGATCAGCAGGGGCGTGCTCTGGCCGGGGACGACCCGGGCCAGGATGGTGCCGATGACCGCCAGGCACAGGAAGATGACGCCGGCGTAGGCCAGGGTGAACCCCATCCCGATCGCCGCCAGCATCCCCGCGATCACGCCCAACTGCGCGGAGCAGGGGATCACGAAATTGAGGATCGAGGTGGCGATGGTCCGCTCCCGCTTCGAGCCCAGGATCCGGGTGGTGATCGTCCCCAGCTGTACGCACCCGAACCCCAGGATCACGGGAATCACCGCCCGGCCGTTCAGCCCCACGGCGTTCATGAGGCGGTCGAGCAGCGTGGCCAACCGGGGGAGGTAGCCGGAGTCCTCGAGGAGCGAGAGCGCCGTGTAGAAGCCCATGACGAGGGGGAGCAGCAGCCCCAGCAGGTAGGTCACGGTCATCGTGAGGACGCCGAACTCTCCGATCAGGATCTGCCCCGCAACCGAAGCCTCGGGCACCCAGCCCCCCACCCAGTGCCTCACCCAGGGCTCGTAATGGCCCTGCATGAGGGTTTCCTCCGTCAACCCAACCACGTCGCCGGCCACCCACACGCCGATGAGCTGGTAGCAGCCCCACAGGACCATCAGCAGGATCGGGATGCCCGTCACGGGCTCGAGACACAGCCTCCCCACCAGGTCGCGCAGGCGCGCGGCGCGCTCGGGCCGCCGCACGGTGCGGGCCACCAACTCGTTGACGCGGTGCCGACGCTGGAGGTAGACCCGCTCCCGGTCCGGGAGGGCCGACACCCCGTGGCGCGCGGCGACCACCTCGTCCCCCTCCAGCACGAGGAGCGCTTCCGGCCGGGAGTCGATCCGATCCAGCAGCCGGAGGACCTCGGCGTCGATCTCGGGGATGCTCTTCCCGGGCCGCGCCCTCCCCACGGCCTCGTAGACCTCCCGGAGTCCCCTGCCCTTAACGGCCGCCGCCGGGACGACCGGGACCCCGAGTTCCGCCGCAAGGGCCTCGACGTCAACAGCGATTCCCGCCTCCTCCGCCTCGTCGCAGAAGTTCAGGGCCACCACGGTCGGGAGGCCCATGTCGATCACCTGGAGGGTCAGGAAGAGATCTCGCTCCAGGTGGGTGGCGTCGACCACGTTGACGACAACGTCCGCCTCCAGGATCACGTCCCGGGCGACACGCTCCTCGTCGTTGAAGGACCCCACGCCGTAAACGCCCGGCGTGTCGAAGAGGGCGTCCTCCCCGGCACGGCCCCGGTGGACCTCCACCGTCGTGCCCGGGAAGTTCGACACCTCCACGTAGACCCCGCTCCAGGCCCCGAAGAAGATGGACTTGCCCACGTTGGGGTTGCCCACCAGGACTACCTTCCGGCGGCCCTCCACATCCTGGAGGACCGGCGCGGCGCAGCTGTGGCTCAAGACGGGAGCCCCCTCTCCCCCCGCTGCCCGGCTGGGAACACGCGCTCGCTCTCCACCTCGATGCAACGCGCCACCTGCCGCCCCAGCGCGATCTCCTGCCCCCCCGACTTGAGCACCACCGGACCGAGGGGCAGCCTCGCGTGGCACTGCACCCGGCTGCCGTCGTGGATCCCGAACCGCAGCAACTGCACCCGCAGGCTCTCGTCCGGAATCCGCACCACCCGGGCCCACTCTCCCCGCCGAAGCTCGCTGACGCTCATCTCGCTGCCTCCTGATATTGAAAACCCTTTGCATCATAGAGACCCCGACCTTCCGAGTCAAGAACCATTTCGCCATCTAGGTCTTGTGGACACCCAATGGGACGCACTCGGGGGTGGGGACGGGGATGGATCCGTGTCAGCACGACAGGCGGTGGGGTCCTCGCAACTCCGTATGGCGTCTGGCCACGGCGGCAACCGACACC
>CAZJSF010000013.1:0-30185 GCA_964548515.1 uncultured Thermodesulfobacteriota bacterium | reverse complement strand
TACCCGAAGGACTACGAGGAAGAGGTGGAGCGCTATTACGAGAGGCTGATCCGATGAAGGTTCGAGCGCGGGCGGCGCGCGGGAGCGTCGTGGCCCTGGTCTTCCTGGCCCTGGGGACCGCCGTCTCGGGGCCCGCGGCCGCGCGGGAGATCTACGGGCTCTCCGAGTCCGACCTGGGGCTCTACATGGGCAACGCCTTCCTGAGTTCGTGGAGGGTGCCGGAGGCGCGCCGGGTGGTGGACACCCTCCTGGCCCGGAACCCCGGGGACGAGGAGGCGAAGGCCCTGGAGGCCCACGTGCTGTTCTTCGAGGGAGCGTACCCGGAGTCCCTGGCCCGGATGGGGGAGTTGGGCATCGAGGGCACGTTCCGGGACCTGGTCCGGGCCACGGCCGAGGCCACCCGGGACTTCGCCCATCGCGACAGCGAGCACTTCCGCATCTCCTGGGGGAACCCCAAGGACGAGGTGCTGGTGGACGGCGCCCTCGAAGGACTGGAGGCGGCGCGGACCGCGCTGCTCCGGGAACTGGGCTTCGCCTCCGAGGATCGGGTGCGGGTGGAGGTCTACCCGACCGTCGCCGCCTTCACCTCCGTCTCGACCCTGACCCGGGAGGAGGTCGAGACCTCGGGCACGATCGGGTTGTGCAAGTTCGACCGCCTGATGATCACGAGCCCCCGGGCCACCCTGTGGGGGTACCGGTGGAGGGACACCCTCTGCCACGAGTACGTCCACCTGGCCCTGTACCGCCTGACCCACGGCCTGGCGCCCATCTGGGTGCACGAGGGCATCGCGAAGTACCTGGAGGGGAGCTGGAGGGGGTCTCTCGGCGAACTCGACCCGTCGAGCGCGGCGCTGCTGGCCCGGCGGTTCGAGGAGGGAACCCTGATCCCCCTCGAGGCGATGAGCCCGTCGGTGGCCAAGCTGCCCTCGGCGGAGGACACGTCCCTGGCCTTCGCCCAGGTGGGCACGATGATGTCGTTCCTCGTGGAGCGCAAGGGGAGAGGCGCCCTGGGGAGGCTCCTGTCGGAGATCGGGTCCGGCCGCAGCGACCGGGAGGCGCTCGAGGCGGTCTGGGGCGGCACCTTCGCCTCCTTCGAGGCGGCCTGGCGGGATTGGGCGGCACTCCTCCCCGTGGAGCGGGCGGAGGTGCAGGTCATCGGCCTGCGCCTCGCGGAGCACGGGGCGGAGGACGAGGAACCGGGCGAGGTGCGGGACCCCCAGGCCCGCGACTATCTGCGCCTGGGGGACATGCTGCGGGCGAGGGGAAGGATGGGGGCGGCCGGCGTCGAGTACCAGAAGGCGTACGAGCAGTCGCCGGAGACGCCCGGGGTGGCCTCCCGGCACGCGCTGGGGTTGCTCGAGGCGGGACGGTTCGGCGAGGCCGCTTCGGTGGCGGAGGGGGCGCTGCGGTTCTACCCGGACCTGGCCGTGCTGTGGGAACGGCGGGGCGAGGCCCTGATGGGCCTGGGCCGCCCGGAGGAGGCCGCCGACGCCTTCCGGGAGGTGTTGGAGATCAACCCCTTCCACGTCCCCGGGCGCCGGGGGCTCCTGGCGGCGGCCCACGCGTCGGGAGACCGGGCCGAGGCCGGGCGTCAGGAATGGGCCCTGGGCCTGCTCGAGGAGGGGCGGTGAGCGGCACGGGGCGCAGAGCGCAGACCGAGAGCAACCTGTCCAGGGCGGAGGCGGCGGTGGTACCCTCCGGTTTCCCTCGCGCCCCAGCGATTTCCGAGGAAGGAGTCCGATGAACGACACCATCGTCGAAACCCTCAGCGACCGGGAGTTCGTGGAGGAGGCGGCCCGCGCCCACGACGAGGTCTCGTCGGAGATCGCCAAGGTCATCGTGGGGCAGCGGTCCGTGGTGGACCTCCTCCTCATCGCCCTGGCCGCGGGCGGGCACGGCCTGTTCATCGGGGTGCCGGGGCTCGCCAAGACCCTCCTGATCCGGACCCTGGCGGACGCCCTGGACCTCGAGTTCAAGCGCGTGCAGTTCACGCCGGACCTGATGCCGAGCGACATCACCGGCACGGAGATCCTCGAGGAGGACGCGGGAACGGGGAGGCGGGTGTTCCGATTCGTCCGGGGGCCGATCTTCACCAACATCCTCCTGGCGGACGAGATCAACCGGACGTCGCCGAAGACCCAGGCCGCCCTGCTCCAGGCCATGCAGGAGTACAAGGTGAGCGTCGCGGGAACGGACCACGTGCTCGACGCGCCGTTCCTGGTGTTCGCCACGCAGAACCCCATCGAGCAGGAGGGCACCTACCCGCTGCCGGAGGCCCAGCTCGACCGGTTCATGTTCGCGATCGAGATGGACTACCCGGGTGCGGAGGAGGAACTGGAGATCGTGCGGCGGACCACGGCGGGGCAGCCGTCCCCGCTCCGGAAGGTCCTGGACCCCGCCCGGATCCGGCGGTTCCGCGAGACGGTGCCCCGGGTGCCCATCGCGGACGCGGCCCTCTCGTACGCCGTCCGGCTGGTCCGGGCCACGCGGCCGGGGCCGGACGCGCCCAAGTCGGTCCAGGAGTTCGTCGAGTGGGGGGCGGGGCCCCGGGCGGCGCAGCACCTCGTGCTCGGGGCCAAGGCCCGGGCGCTGCTCTCCGGGCGCTTCGCGGCCGGCCCGGAGGACGTGCGCTCCCTGCTCTCGCCCGTGCTCAAGCACCGGATCGTGCTCAATTTCCGGGCCGAGGCGCAGGGCGTGGGGATGGCCGAGGTCCTGGGCGAGGTGCTGGAGGCCGTGCCGAGTGCTTGACCGGTCGGACGTCTTCGACCCGGAACTCACGGCTCGCCTGAGTCGTTTCTCCATCCCCGGGCCCCCTTCGCCTCATCCCCACCGGGGGCAGCACCGCAGCCCGCGGCGGGGTGCGAGCCTGGAGTTCTCGGAGCACACGCAGTACGCGCCGGGGGACGACCTGCGGCACCTGGACTGGAAGGTCTTCGCGAAGACCGATCGGTACCTGGTGAAGCGCTACGAGGACGAGCGCCTGCAGCGGGCGGTCCTGCTCGTGGACGCGAGCGGGTCGATGGGCTACGGGGGGGAGGCCGGGACCCTGCGGGGCTCCAAGTACCACCTGGCCGCCCGTGCGGGAGTCTCGCTCGCGGCGTGCCTGCTCCGGCAGGGAGACGCGGTGGGCATCGAGGTGGCCGGGGGGAAGGAGAGCGCCTGGCTTCCGCCCCGGAGCGGTTCCGGGCACCTGGAGGCGGTCGTCGAGGTGCTCGCGGGTACCCGGCCCTCCGGCACCGCCGACGTCACGGCGGCCTGCCGGTCCGTGGGAGAGAGGCTCAAACGGGGGGCCTCGGTGTTCGTGCTGTCGGACTTCCTGGACGAGGGCCAGGAGGAGCTGGCGGGCGGCCGCCTGCTCCGGGCGCGGGGCCTCGCCCCGCGCATGGTGCAGGTGCTGCACGCCCACGAACTCGACCTTCCCTTCGAGAACACGACCCGCTTCGAGGACCTGGAGGGCCCCCAGTTCCTGGTTCTCGACCCGGTGCCGATCCGACGGGCCTACGCCGAGGAGATGCGTGCGTTCGTCCGGGGCGTGGCCCGCACCGCCGAGGCGCTGGGGGTCCCGTACGGGTTCCTGTCCACGGGGGAGGACCCGGCGCCCACGCTGAGCCGCCTGCTGGGCACGCTCGGGGGACGCTGACGTGGAGTTCCTCCGTCCCGCCCTTCTGTGGGGCCTCCTGGGCATCGCGCTGCCCGTGCTCATCCACCTGCTGGGCCGCCGGCAGGTGCGCACGGTGCCCTTCGCCACGATCCGCTTCCTCGAGAGGGCGCGGGCGCGTGCGGCCGCCCACCTGAGACTTCGCCGCGTGCTCCTTCTCCTGGCGCGCGCCGCCGCGCTGGGGGGGCTCGCCGTCGCCTACGCGGGACCCGGGTGCCGCCAGGCGGCGGGGCCGCAGGGACCGCAGTCCGTCGTCCTGATCCTCGACACGTCGCCGAGCATGACGGCGTCCGCCGGGGGCCGGAGCCCCCTGGAGGAGGGGCGGCGCGTCCTCCTCGCGGCCCTGGACGGTGCCGGGCCCGACGACCGCTTCCTCTACGCCACCACGTGGCACGGGGGCGAGGCGGCGTGGCGGGAGGGCTTCACGGAAGATCCCGCGTCGGTCCGGAGGGCCATCCGAGAGGCCCGGGTCGAGTTCGGGCGCCACGACCCGGGCCGGGCGGTGGAGAACGCCTTCGCGCTCGTGGACGGGATCCGCGGCGGGCAGGTCGTCCTCGCCACCGATCTCCAGGCCTCGGCGTGGCCGGACTCGCCGCCGGGCCAACCCCTGAGCGGTCCCCTGCGGCTGGCGGACGTCGGGCTCGCCGAGCGGTCGAACGCGTGGGTGGAGTCGGCGGAGGAAGGGGACGGCTCCGTGCGGGTGGTCCTGGGGGCCACGGGGGAGACGGGGGGAGTCCGGCGCACGGTGCAGCTGGCGGTCGGCGGGCGCCCCGTCCTCAACGCCTTCGTGGAGGACGGGGAGACGAGCTTCCGTTTCGACCCGCCCGCCGGTTCGTACGAGGCCGAGGTGCGGGTCTCTCCCGGGGGCGCGCTGGCGCTCGACGACCGCCTTCCCCTGGCCGGGCGGGGCAGCAGCCTCACCCGGGTGCTCCTGGTCAACGGGGACCCCTGGGGGTTCGAGATCCGCGACGAACTGCTGTTCGTGCGGCGGGCGCTCGCCCCCGGGACCCGGCTCGCGAGCGTGTTCCGCACCCGGGAGATCCGGCTGGGCGACCTCTCCTCTTCGGAGCTCGCCGGCGCGGACGTCGTCGTCCTCGCGAACCCGGGGCCGGTGGCTCCGGAACTGGCCTCGGCCCTGGCGGCGCGCCTGGAGGCGGGCCTGGGCCTGATCGTGACCGCGGGAGACCGGTGGGGTCTGCGCGAGGCGGGGAAGGGACTCGGCGCCGCGCTGGCCGCGCCGATTCGGGACGTCGTGGCGATCCCGCCGGACGACCCGTCGCGGCGGCCCTACGAGGGGATCGACGTCGGGGCCCTCGGCGGACCGCTGGAGCCGTTCCGGGACAGGGGGCTGGGGGACCTGACGGGGGTTCGGGTCTCCCGGTACTGGTTGCCGGAGCTGCGGGGCGGGGAACCGGTGGCCGTCTGGATGCGGCTGGAGAACGGTGCGCCCCTGCTGGTGGAGCGGCGGGTCGGAAGGGGGCGTACGTTCCTGCTCGGGACGACGGTCGACCGGGACAGCGCGGACCTCTGCCTCCAGCCGGCCTTCCTGCCCTGGCTCGAGAGGCTGCTGCTCCACGCCGCCGGCAGGCTGCGGCCGGCGCTGGACCGCTGGGCGCTGGCCGGGGAGGCGTTCCCGCTTCCCTACGCCGAGGCGGTGGTGGTGGAGGGCCCCGCAGGTCGCAGCCTCTGGCAACCGGGCGGGCCCGACTTCGTGCCCGGAGAACCGGGCGTCTACCGGATCGTCTCCGAGGGCGAGACCGTCGACGCCTTCGCGGCGAGGATCGACCCCGCGGAGTCGGATCTCCGGGCCCTGAGCCCTGCCCAGGCGGAGGCCCATCTCGGGCCGGCCGCGTCCGCGGGGCAGGGCGGGTCCTGGACCGGCGGGCGGCGGGACGCTTCCACCCGGTTCGCCGGGTTGATCCTGGCGGCGCTGGTTCTCGAGGCCCTGCTCTCCGCCCGCTGGGGATGGGGGCGTCGGAGGGCGGTGCTCGGAGAGGGGGGCGGCGGGTGAGAGATCGGAGGGACGGCACACCGCGCGGGGGAGGGGGCGTGTCTCGGCGCGAGGCACTGCGGGCGATGGGGGCGGCGGCCGCCGCACTGGCCGTGCCGGGAGTCGCCCGCGCCTACGGGCAGACGACCTACTTCAGCTGGGCGCAGCTGCGGTACCGCGGCTCCTGGGACCCCAACCCCCGGGGCCCCGAGCGCCTCCTGGAGGCCCTCCGGCGGCGCACGAGCGTGGAAGGGGCGGGGCGGCGCAAGGTTGTGGACGTGGGAAGCCCCGACCTCTTCTCCCTCCCCTTCCTCTACGTCGCGGGACGGGGCTCCTTCCCCGGGCTCGGGCCGGACGGAGAGGCGTGGCTGCGCCGCTACCTGGAGCACGGGGGCTTCGTTCTGTGGGACGATGCGACGGGCATCCCGGACTCCGAGTTCGCGCGGGCGGTCGGGGACACGGCGGAGCGGGTCGTGCCCGGCCGCACCCTGCGGCCCCTCCCTGCGGAGCACACGGTGTTCCAGAGCTTCTACCTGCTGCGCGACGTGCCCGGACGCAAGATCGTGCGCCCGTTCCTGTACGGCATCGGTGTGGAGGACCTCACCCCCTTCGTCCTGTGCGTCAACGACCTGGGAGGGGCGTGGGACGGGGACCCGGTGGGCGGGTACACCCATCCGTGCGTGCCCGGCGGGGAACGCCAGCGGGAGATGAGCTTCCGCATGGGAATCAACCTCGTCCTCTACGCCCTCACGGGCAACTACAAGAAGGACCAGGTCCACATTCCCTTCATCCTGAAGAGGAGGCAGCGGTGAGCGAGGGCGCGGCATGGGCCCTGCTCAACGGGCACCCGGCCTGGTTGGCCGGCCTGGCCGCGCTGGCCGTGCTCGCGCTGGTGTCGGGACTCAAGTCGAGCCGAGGGCTTCCGCCCCGCCGCCGGACCTTCCTCCTGGCCCTCCGGTTGGCGGCGCTCGCCCTGGTGGCCATCGCCGTGGTGCGGCCGGCCCGCGAAGTGGACCTGCTCCGGGCGAAGCGATCGCCGCTGGTCGTGGTGACGGACGACTCGCGGAGCATGACCCTGGGGCCCGACCCCGCGGGCCCGGCGGCCGCCCGCTGGTTGGCGGACGGCGACCTGGACGAGGGCGTGGGGGAGTACTACCGGATCGAATACGTCGCCCTCGGCGACCCGCCCCCGGCGGTCGACCGGAGCGGCCTGGGTTCCGGTGGGGTCTTCCAGCGGGGTGAGAGCCCCCTGGGGAGGACGCTGGAGGCTCTGGCGCGATCGAGGCCCGACCTGGCCGGGGTGGTGCTGGTGTCCGACGGCCGCGACACCGAGAGGCCCGGGGTCCCGCCGCAGGGCCTGCCCTTCCCGGTGTTCGCCGCGGCACCGCAGGGGGAGGGAGCGCCGGACCTCTGGGTGGAGGGCGTGGAGATCCCGCCGGTGGCCTTCATCCGAACGCCCGTCGACGTCCGGGTGAGACTCGGCGTGCAGGGCCTGCCCCGCGGCCCGGCGGCCGTCACCCTTCTGGAGGGGGGGCGGCCGCTCGCCAGCCAGGTGCTCGACGTCGGGGTTTCCGGGGGGGAGGGGATCCTCAGCTTCGTGCCCCAGCGCACCGGCCGGAAGGCCTACCGGGTGGAGGTGTCTCCGTGGCCCGGGGAGGCGGGGACGGAGAACAACCGCGCCCAGTTCTCCCTGAACGTGGTGCGCGACAAGACCCGGGTGCTCCTCGTCGGGGGAACCCCTTCCTGGGACGTGAAGTTCCTGCGCCGGCGCTTGCGGCAGGACCCCGGCGTGGACCTGATCACCTTCCTCATCCTGCGAACCCCGCAGGACCTGAACCTCGTCCCACAGGACGAACTGTCGCTGATCCCGTTTCCCACGCAGGAGCTCTTCAGTCAGGAGCTTCCTTCCTTCGACGCGGTGGTGTTCGCGAACTTCGACTACGGTCCCTACGTCCCCCGACACTACCTGGACAATCTGGTCCGGTTCGTGGAGGAGGCGGGGGGCGGATTCGCGATGCTCGGCGGGGACCGGTCGTTCTCCCTGGGCGGATACGAGGGGAGCCCCCTGGAGCGCATCCTGCCCGTGGAGTTCTCGGGAGCCGCCCCCGGCCGCGCGTACGCGCCGGGAACGTTCCGCCCGCGGCTCACGGAGGAGGGGGTGAGGCACCCGCTGTTCCAGTGGCTTCCCGACCCCGAGGCCAACCGCGACCTCTGGAACCGGCTCCCGGAACTCGAGGGGATGAACTGGATGCTCCGGGCCAAGCCCGGGGCGGTGGTGCTCGCGGAGAATCCCGAGGCCCGCAACGAATACGGTCCGCAGCCCCTCGTCGCCCTGGGCGAGTACGGGAACGGCCGCACGCTGGTCGTGACCTGCGACAGCCTGTGGCGGTGGGGCCTGCCGCATGCCGGTTCGGGAGGCGGGGACGAGATCGCCTACCGCGACTTCTGGACGCGGTCGCTGCGCTGGCTCATCCACGACCCGGAGATGGAGTTGGTGCGCCTGTCCATGCCGCCGGGGCCCCTGCGGGCGGGAGAGAAGGTCCGCCTCAAGGCGCGGGTGCTGGACCGCGCCTACAATCCGGCCGAGGGCGCGCGGGTGACCGGGGCGCTGGCGGGGGAGGGGCGGGAGCCGGTACCCGTGGAGTGGCGGGAGACTGCGCCCGGAGAATACGCGACGGAGGAGGTCCGGTTCCCCTCCTCCGGCCTGTGGAGGGTGGAGGTGCAGGGGAGCGTGAACGGCACGTTCCTCGGGAGGGACGCCGCGGAGTTCCCCGTGGAGCCCGAGAGTCCCGAGGCACTGCGCCTCGGCGTCGACCTGGCGTATCTGCAGGCGCTGGCCGAGGACTCGGGGGGCGCCGTGTTCCGCCTGGGGGAGCGGGGGCTCCTGGATGCGCTGCGGGAGCGGGCCCGAACGCAGGTGGAGGTCGTGGGGCGCCGCGTGGAGGAGGTCTGGGCGACCCCGTGGCTCCTGTGCGCCTCTGTCCTGCTCTTCGGCCTGGACTGGGCCCTGCGGCGGTTCTGGGAGTGACGGAGCGGGTCTTCGTGTACGGGACCCTCCGGCGCGCCGGGCGCTTCCACGCGATCGTCGCACCTTTCGTGCGGGAAGCGGTCGAGGCGCGGGTGGGCGGGGTCCTCCTGGACCTCGGTGCGTACCCGGGGTGGGTGGCGGGCGAGGGCACCGTGTGGGGCGAGGTGCTCCTGCTGCGCCGGGCCACGGAGGCACTGCGCCGGCTCGATGCGTTCGAGGAGTGTTTCGGGCCCGATGACCCGCGTTCCGTGTACGATCGCGTGGAGGTCGAGGCCATGACCGCTGCGGGTCCCGTGAGGGCCTGGGCCTACCGCTACCGGGGGCCGACGGCGGGCCGCCGTCGGGTCGAGAGCGGGGTGTGGGGTGCCCCGGTGAACGGGGACGAGAGGAGAACGGGATGAGGATGGGCCGCAGCGCAGTTCGACACGGGATGGGAGCCCTGGGAGCGTTGCTCCTGGTGTGCGGGACCGCGCTCGGGGCGGAGGAGGGCTTCGACGCGTGGCTCGCCGCGTTCCGCACCGAGGCCGCGGGTGCGGGGATTTCGGCGGCGACGATGGACGCGGCGTTCGCCGGCGTCTCGCCGATAGCCCGCGTGGTAGAACTCGACCGGAGCCAGCCGGAGCTCACCTGGACCCTGGAGCAGTACCTGGAGCGGATCGTCTCCAAGGAGCGGGTGGCCCGCGGCCGGGAGAAACTGGCGGAGAACCGGGCCCTGCTCGGGCGGATCTCGTCGCGCTACGGGGTCCAGCCCCGGTTCCTCGTGGCCCTCTGGGGCATCGAGACCGATTACGGGCGCCTGGGGGGCGGGTTCCCCGTGGTGGCCGCCATCGCCACCCTGGCGTACGACGGGCGCCGCAGCGGGTACTTCCGCCAAGAACTGCTCCAGGCTCTCCGCATCCTGGAGGAGGGCCACGTCACCCCGGACCGGATGACGGGGTCCTGGGCCGGGGCCATGGGGCAGGTGCAGTTCATGCCTTCGAGCTTCCGCAACTTCGCCGCGGACGGCGACGGCGACGGCCGGATAGACATCTGGGGCAGCCGGGAGGACGCCCTCACCTCTGCGGCCAACTACCTGTCCCGCTCGGGGTGGGTGGCCGACCGGACCTGGGGCCGGGAGGTGCGACTGCCGGCGGGGATGGATGCCGCCGGCCTCGGGCTCGAGACGCGCCGGCCGCTGGAGGAGTGGGGAGGCCTCGGCGTCCGCCGCATCGACGGGCGCCCCCTCCCGTCCGTGGTCGGACTTCCCGCCTCGGTGATCCAGCCGGACGGGGCCGGAACCCGGACCTTCCTCGTGTACGACAACTACCGCGTCATCCTGAAGTGGAATCGGTCCCATTACTTCGGGATCGCCGTGGGCACCCTGGCCGACCGCATCGACGGGTGAGGGCCTCCCATCGGAGTTCCTGCGCGCACGTTGCTCGGGCCTTGTCACACGGGGTGATTCGTGTACCCTTGTTTGGAAGGCACACGGGTACGAGGGGCGAAGAGGAGACCCGCGGCTATTGTTGTGGGGCTAGATCGTACCCATCTTCACATTTTGCCGATCCGCATGGATTCGGGAGAGATGAGGCCGGAATCGAGAACGCCGCACGGGAGGTGAACGATGTTTGGACTCCAGCGAACCGATTCGACGGAGACGAGGCGGGCGAAAGCCCGGACCAGGGCCGGCGGGGGAATCGGGCGCTGGTGGGATCGGGTGTTCACCGGTGCCGGTCGCAGTCGCGGGTGCCAGGCCTGCGGGACGTGCTGTGAACTCTTCGGAGGGAACCTGCGCGCGACGACGAACGATCTCCATCGCTGGCAGGGAGAGGGTCGGCTCGACCTGCTCGTCCGGGTCGGCGAACGGGGCCGTCTCTGGAAGGACCCGGATTCCGGATCGTTCCTGGAGGAGTGCCCCTTCCTGATCGCGACCGGTGCCGGCAAGGCCGAGTGCTGGATCCACGAGACCAAACCGGCGATGTGCCGGGACTACCCGACCCTCGCCCACGGCCGGCAGTGCGTGCGCGGCATCGTGGCGTCGTAGCCCCGGCGGAGGGGAGCCGCTTCAGACCGGCCGCACGCGGCAGTACTTCTTCTTGCCCGCCCTCAGCAGCACGGCGCCGTCCCGGACGTCCGCCGCGGTGATGCGCCGGTCGAAGGCGCCCACCCCATCGTTGTTCACGTACGCCCCCCCCTGCTGGATCAGCCTGCGGGCCTCCCCCCGGCTCTTGGCGAGACCCGCTTCGGCGAAGAGCACGAAGGCCTCGATCCCGTCCGCCAGGCGCGCCGCCGGCACCTCGAAGGTGGGGACGTCGGTGAGGCTCCCTTCGCCTCCGAACAGGGCTCGACTGGCAGCCCGGGCCTTTTCCGCCTCCTGCCCGCCGTGGATGATCTTCGTGACCTCGTAGGCCAGGACCTCCTTGGCGTGGCGGATGTCAGCCCCGCTCAGGGCTCCGAGGCGGCGGACCTCCTCCATCGGGAGGAAGGTGAACAGGCCGAGGAATCGAGCCACGTCCGGGTCTTCGGTGTTGATCCAGTACTGATAGAAGTCGTAGGGGCTCGTCCGGTCCGCCGCGAGCCACACGGCTCCCTGGGCCGTCTTCCCCATCTTGGCGCCGGAGGACGTGGTGATGAGGGGGAAGGTGAGGGCGTGGGCGGGCTTGCCCTCGACCCGGCGGATCAGGTCCACGCCGGCCAGGATGTTGCCCCACTGGTCGTTGCCGCCCATCTGGAGCGTGCAGGCGTGGCGCTGGTTGAGGACGAGGAAGTCGTAGGCCTGCAGGAGCATGTAGTTGAACTCGATGAAGTTCAGGCCGCTCTCCAGGCGCTGCCGGTAGGACTCGGCCGCGAGCATCCGGTTCACCGAGAAGTGGATCCCGATGTCACGGAGGAACTCGATGTAGTTGAGCGGGCCCAGCCAGTCGATGTTGTTGAGGAGCATCGCGCCCCGGCCGAAGTCCAGCAGACGGGACAGTTGCTCCTTGATCCCGACTCCGTTGGCCTCGATCTCCTCTCGGGTGAGCATCTTGCGCAGTTCGGTCTTCCCCGAGGGGTCCCCGATCAGGGCCGTGCCGCCCCCCAGGAGGGCGATGGGCCTGTGCCCCGCCCGCTGCATGTGCGCGAGCCCCATGACGGGGAGGAGGTGACCCACGTGAAGGCTCGACGCCGTGGGGTCGAAGCCCACGTAGCAGGTGGTGGGCTCCGCGAGCATCTCGCGCAGCTGCGCCTCGTCGGTGGTCTGCTCCAGGAAGCCGCGGTCGGCGAGGACGTCGAGGACGTGCTGGGACATCGGTTTCTCCTCACGGATTTCGGGACGGCGGATGATAGCAACCGTGGAAAAGGGGGTCAACGATCCGGCTCCCGTCCGGCCCGGAGGCCGGGCGGGAGCCTCCTGGAAGGGGTGGGGAGGCGCGTGGTATATAGCCGGCACACGAACGGAGGTGTTCCATGGCGGACAACTTCTCGACCCCCGAATGGACCACGGACGATTGGCTCCACGCCTGGCGCATCGGAGTGGGCAGCGCCTACCGCTGCCAGGAGTGCTCCAACATGGTGATGGTCATCAAGGGCGGCACGGGGAACCTGGAGCCCCGATGCCACGCGAAGCCCATGGTGCCCGTGGAGACGCGCCGATGAAGGTGCCCGTGCGCCTGGGGCAGCGGTACCGCTGCCCCGTGTGCGGTTCCGAGGTCCTCGTCATCCGGGCGGCCTCCCAGGGTCTCGACCTGCACTGCTGCAATCGCCCCATGGAGCCCAGGGACCGTTCGCCGGTCTTCCGGTGCGCGGTGTGCGGAAGCGAGCTCGCGGTGCTGCGCGGGGCACCGGAGTCGATGGAGCTGCTCTGCTGCAACCGACCGATGGTGGCACGGGAGGCGCCCGTTCCCGAGGCGGCGTGACCCGGTGCCCGGCGCGGTCCGGCCCCGGGGGACCTCGACGGACGCCGACGTGGCCGACCCGGGAGGGACGGGGCGGCCCGAGGGGTTCCGCTTCGTGGACTTCGCGGCCCGCCGGCGACCCGGTTTCCGCAACTGCGTGGTGCCGGTCGGCTCGGTGCCGGCCCTGGTCGAGCGCTACGGGCGATTCGGCTGCTACTCCACCTTCTACCTCTACGACCACACCCTGGCCGAGTACGCCCGAGCGCACCGGCGGGGACGGCGCCCCTCGGTCGCGGGCTATGACGGACCGGTCTACGCCCCGGTCTGGCCTCTGGACGTGGACGCCCCGGACCTCGACGCGGCGCTGGGGGCCACCCGCGCGATCGTGGACCGGCTCACGGGGGAGTGGGGCCTCGGGGAGGCCGGCCTTCGGGTCTACTTCAGCGGGAAGAAGGGATTCCACGTCACCGTGGACACCCGGGCCTTCCTGGACCCGACACCCTCCCTCGCGGTTCCCGTGGTCCTCCATCGCCTGACCCGGAGGCTGGGAAGAGAGCTCCGGCTCGGCCCGGGGGGCCCCCTCGACCTGACCCTGGGCGACAGGATGCGGCTGCTGCGGCTGCCCAACACCCGCCACGAGGCGACGGCGCTGTTCAAGGTGCCGGTGTCGCTCCAGGAGCTCGGTTCGCTCGACGGGGCTGCGGTGCGGGGCCTGGCCGGGGCGCCGAGGCCGCTCCGGGGCCTCGACCCGACGGGGCTGCTGTGGGAGGGCGCCCCGCCGCCCTCGGCGCGGCTGCGGGCGATCGTCGGGGAGGTCGCGGCGAGTGGGCGGCGGACGAGTCCCCCGCCTCCCGCCGGACCCCGGGGTGCCCCCGCGCTGTCGTGCGTCGCGCGGCTGGCGCTGCTCCGGCGCGGCGCTCCGGTCGGTCAGCGGAACAACGTGGCGATCCGGCTCGCCTCCTGGTTCCGGGAGGGCGGACTGGACCGGGAGGAGGCGCAGGCTCGCCTGCTACGGTGGAACCAGGGCAACGAGGAGCCCCTGGCGGTCGAGGAGGTGCGACACGTGATACTTTCCGCCTACGCGCAGCCGGACCCCTACCGTTACGGCTGCCGGGACCCCCTGATCGCCCCGCTGTGCCCCGTGGAGAGGGCCGATCGAGGGCTCTGCCCGTACCACGGGCGGCTCGAGGATCCGAAGTGAGGGAATTCCTGGACGTCCTGGTGGTGTCCGCCACCGTGGGAGAGCAGCACTCGATCGCGGCTGCCCTCGTCGTCCCCCGGGAGGACTCCGTGGGAGGTCGCCGCCTTCTGCGTGGGAGCTTGGGCGGACGCCCCGCGGGACTGCTCGAGACCGGCGTGGGAAAGACCAACGCGGGCCTCGCCCTGGGTGCGGTTCTGGAGCGATGGGGCGTGGGGCTTCTCCTGTGTGTCGGTGTGGGCGGAGCCTACCCCGGCGCGGGGTTGGGGATCGGGGGAGTGGCGGTGGCCACCGCCGAGTGCTACGGGGACGAAGGGGTCGAGGCGGCCGACGGGTTCCGGGGGATGGAAGAGACCGGCATCCCGCTGTGGGAGGGCGCGGGAGAACCCCTGTTCAACCGGTTTCCGGCCGACCCCGGCGTTGCCGCGGGCCTGGTGGAGGCGACGCTCGGGGCCGGCGTCGCCGGGGTCTTCGTCACCGTCTCCACGGTGACCGGCACCGAGGAGCGTGCCCGCTGGCTCGCGAACCGCTTCGAGGGGGTGTGCGAGACCATGGAGGGGGCGGCGTATGCCCACGCAGCGGCCTCCCGGGGGATCCGATACGGCGAGGTGCGCGGCATCTCCAACCTCGTGGGCCCCCGGGATCGGGGTTCCTGGAGGATCGCCGAGGCCGGCGAAGCAGCCCAGGCCGCGGCCCTGGCGTACCTGCTCCGGCCGGGTGGCGGGGGCGGGCCGGCGTGAAGGCTCTGCGGCTGGGGTATTCCCCGTGCCCGAACGACACGTTCCTGTTCTACGCCCTGGTCCACGGGCGGGTCGAGCGGGAGGGCCTGCGTTTCGACCCGGTTCTCGAAGACGTGGAGACGCTCAACCGATGGGCCCTCGACGCCCGCCTTCCCATGACCAAGGTGAGCTACGGGGTGCTCGACCGGTTGGTGGACCGCTACTGGTGCCTGCGCTCGGGGGGCGCCCTGGGGTGGGGCTGCGGCCCTCTCGTCGTCGCGAGGAGGGCCGCCGCCCTGGAGACCTTCCTGGACGGTCCCGTCGCGGTGCCCGGGGAGCACACCACGGCCAGCCTCCTCCTGCGGCTGCGGGCGGCAAGGGCGGTGGAGGTCGTCCCCATGGTGTTCCACGAGGTGATGCCGGCGGTGGCGGAGGGCCGGGTCGCGGCCGGGGTCGTGATCCACGAGGGGCGCTTCACGTACCGCAGCCACGGGCTGACGGCCGTGGAGGACCTCGGGGCACCGACGCTCGTCGTCGCGGGCGGGGTCGCCGCCAACTCGCGTCTGCGGGCGCGCGTCGCCGCGGCCTGCGACGCCGCCGGCGTGCGCGCCGTCGTGCCCTCGCCGCGGGGCGGCATCGTGCTGCGCCGGGACATCCCCGGGATCGAGCCGCGCACGGTGGAACGGGTCCTGCGTCGCAGCGTCGAGTACGCGCTGGCGCATCCCGAGGAACCCATGGAGTACGTGGGTCGGCACGCACAGGAGATGGAGGCCGGGGTCCTCCGGGAGCACATCGGCCTCTACGTGAATCGGTACTCGATCGAACTCGGGAGGGAAGGGGAGCGCGCGGCGCTCGCGCTGCTGGAGAGGGCGGCGACCCTGCGCGGGCGCATCGGCCCCGCGCCGGAGCCCTTCGCCCCTTAGGGATCGGGGCGCCCCAAAGGGGCGGGTGGGGGGCGGCAGGGCGGGTTCAGCGCCCGGCGGAAGGCTTGACGATCTCGGGGCAGAAGGTCTGGTCCCGCGCGCCCTCGATGATCCCGGAGAGGACGGGGCCCTCGACGCGGCCCAGGTGGATGAAGCGGATGCGGCCCTGGGGATCGACGACGAAGAGGGTGGGAGTTCCGACCACGCCGTAGCGCTCGGCGATCTCGAAGAACTGCTCGGTCTCCCGGTCGTAGGCGTTGGGGAACGAGATCTCCTTCTCGGCCAGGAAGGGGCGGACCTTCCCGTCGTATTGGGGTCCGTCGAGGGAGATCCCCAGGAGCCGCACCTTCTCCGGGCCGAGTTCCCGGTAGAGGGCGTCGATGTCGGGGACCTCCCGCTGGCACGGGAAGCAGAAGTAGCTCCAGAACAGGAGTACCACGGGCTGGCTTCCCAGGAGCTCCGAGAGGCGGACGGTGCTCCCGTCCAGGGTCTCGAGGGCGAAGTCCGGCGCCATATCTCCCACCCGGACCAGGCCGCTTGTGGGAGATGACGCATCTCCCGGCTCGCTGCCCGGAGCCGCGGTGGCGAGAAGCGCGGAAAGGAGAAGGACGGACGCGATGATCGTTTTCGCGGACACCTCGGACCTCCGGGGTCGGAAGGGCGACGCGCGTCCTCCCGTGGTGCTGATCCACGGCCTGGGGGTGGACCATCGGATGTGGGCGTTGCAGATGGCCGCTCTGCAGGAAATGGGCCAACCATGGGCTCCGGACCTGCCGGGGTTCGACGGGGTGCCCCGGGGGGCGTCCGGACCGGAGACGCCGGAGGAGCTCGCGGACTGGGTGGCGGAGGAGATGGGGGCCCGGAGCATGGCAGGGGCGGCGGTCGCGGGCTACTCGATGGGCGGAACGGTCGCTCTCCTGCTCGCGCTTCGGCACCCCTCCCTGGTGGGCCGCCTCGCCCTGTGCTGTTCGTCTCCGTGCTGGGGGCGCGGTCTTCGCAGGCCCATCGCGCTCGCCTTCGCCCGCCTCGGGGGCGAGCGGGCGATGGACCTCTTCGAGAAGTCGGTCCTGTGGGGTTTCCTCCGCCACTGCGGAGACCCGGCCCTCGAGGCCCAGGTTCTGGACATGGTGGCGAAGGCCGACCGGCGCAGCATGCTGCGTCTCTACCGGAGACTCGCGCTCGTGGACCTCCGACCGCGGCTCGGGGAGGTCCGGGTGCCGACCCTGGTGGTGGGAGGCTCGCGGGACTGGCTCGCACCCCCGGCGCACCAGAGGACCTTCGCCGCCGGGATTCCGGGGGCCCGACTCACCATGCTCCGGGGGGCCGACCACATCCTGTGCCTGGGCCGAGCGGAGGAGTTCTCCTCGGTGCTGGTGGATTTCTTCGACGCGGCGCCGGGCGGAGCCCTGGAGGAGGGTGCGAGATGAACGTGAACCCGGAGACGCTGGAGTTCCTGCGGCAGCAGTCCTTCGCGGTGCTCTGCCTCGAACTGGAGCTGGGCCGCGGGCCGGAGGCCGTGGTCGTGGTGAAGTCGACGGGGGACGTCGTGGGTTCGCTCAGGGAGCGTCAGGCGAAGGTGGCCGCCGGTTGGAGCGTGCACGCGACGGCGTACGGTCCGGTGGTGAGCCTGGTGGTGCGCTCCGGCGACGACGGGGTCGGAGAACTGGCGGGAGAGGTGTACTTCGACGTGGCGAGCGACGAGGACCGTGCTCTGCTCCAGCACCTCGCCGGCCAGGAGGTCCTCCGCTTCGCGTTCCTGTCGGAGGATCTGGACCCGGTCTGGTTGGCGGAGATTCCCTGGGACGAGGTCCGGCGCCTCGAGACCGATCAGGTGGCGGACCGGGCGGAGGAGTTGCTGGAGAGGACGGAGGACTACGACTTCGAGAAGGCCAAGGCGCTCTTCCAGGAGGCATTCCCCCTCGACCGCCTCCTGGAGCGGGTGCTTTCCCGCTGATGCCCCGCCGGAGCCGCCGGCCCGGCGTCAAGGCCGGGCGGCAGGGAGGAAGGCGCCGCGGCTGCGGTCCCAGAGGTACTCGGGTGCTCCCCAGAGATTCCTGAGGTCCGAAGCGTCCATGCCCAGCGCGTGGGCGGCCTCCACCCGCTCCAGGGCATCCAGGACCTCCGCGTCGCTGATGTGGAAGTCCCCGTTCTGGTCGGCCCAGTGGACGTATTCCAGGTCGATGCGGGCGTCGCCCCGGATCGGCGCGGCCCCGGGCCTCCGCCCGGGGGGGACGACCTCTCCCGCGAACCGGAAGGCGGTTCCCTCCGGGGCCCCCTGCCTGCTGCGCACGAGGTAGGCGATCCGAGCGGCGCCCCCGTCGATCGGCAGGATCCACTTCGCGGTCCCGCCGGCGTCGGGCCCCTGGTCCGGCGCCACGGTGGCGCCGAGCATCTCCCATCCCGGGGGCAGGGTCTCCCGCACCACCACCTTGAAGGCTTCGCGGCTCTCGCTCCGCACCTCGAGGAGTACCGGAACGCTCGAGCCGGGCGGCGTGTAGGCGGGCAGGCGCCTGCGGGCGTCGACGCCCGGGCCTGCGGGTGCGAGTCCCCTCCACAGGGCCCACGCCGCGCCCAGGAACAGCAGCGCGCCGGCGACGGCCCAACGGCCCCACCCGCGTGGCGCCGGGGCCCTTCCCGTCGGCGGGGGAGGCTCGGCCTCCAGGATGTCGGGAAGATCCACCTCCAGGGCCCGTGCCAGGGCCAGGGCGTTCTCCCTCTTGACGGCCGGGGTGCGGTTGTTCTCCCAGCGGCTCACGGTGTCGACGCTGACCCCGGCCACCTCCGCCACGTACAGCTGCGTGAGGCTCTTCTCCTCGCGGATCCGGCGGATACGGTCGCCGTCGAGCTTCACGGTCGGGGGCGAGCGGTAGGGAGCTTCCAAGCGGTGTTCTCCGCCGGCGGAACCGCGCCGCGCCGAGAGCGGCGCGAAGGTGGACGGGCGGCGAAACCGTAGCAGAAGAGGGGCCGAAAGTCACCCGGCGCGACCCGGTGCGGCCCGGCGTCGGGCCGACTCCGGGCCGCACGCCGCCCGATGTGGATGGCGGGAGGGTCGAACCGGCCGTATGAAGAGGGCAGACCGGCGGGATGCTCCGCCCAACCCTCGACAGGAGGAATCCGATGCGACAGGCGATCCGAACCGCGATGCTTCTCTGCGCAGCCCTGGCCGTGGCCGCGACCGGGCTGGCCGCCGACCCGCCGGCAGGCCCGATCCAGGTGACCAACTTCGGAAAGAAGGCCGCGGTGAGCTTCGACCACGCCAAGCACGCCGGTGAAGGTTTCGCCTGCGAGAGCTGTCACCACAAGGCGGGCGAGGGCAAGTTCAACTGCGGCGAGTGCCACAAGGCGGAGGCCGACGGCGACGTGCCGAAGCTGCAGGACGCGGCCCACGCCAAGGACGTGGGGAAGTGCTGGTCGTGCCACCGCAGCGAGCAGGGCGTGAAGAAGCTCAAGTGCAACGAGTGCCACAAGGAATAGGGAAACACGCCCCCGGAGGGCGTTGCCGAGGGCGGCCCCGTGGCCGCCCTCGGCTGTCTTCCCCGGTCTTGTCAGGGCGGGAGGCGGGCCCCCTCGCTTGACCGTTCCTCCGGCGGGCCGATAGAATCCGCCTCCCTCGGCGGCCGGCGAGCCGTTCGATCTTCCCGCAAGCCCCTCCTTCGGCAGAGGATCCCATGGACCTCACCGCCCGGCTCGGCCCGCTCACCCTGGGCAACCCGGTCATCGCCGCTTCGGGCACCTTCGGCTACGCGGAGGAGTTCGCGCCCTACCTGGACCTGCGGTGCTTCGGCGCCGTCGTGGTAAAGGGGCTCAGCCTGGAGCCGCGTGCGGGCAACCCGGTTCCCCGGATCGTGGAGACCCGTGCCGGGATGCTCAACGCCATCGGCCTGCAGAACGTGGGGGTGGAGGCCTTCGAGCGGGAGAAGATGCCCTTTCTCCGGGACGTCGGCGTGCCGGTCATCGCCAACTTCTTCGGCAACACGGAGGAGGAGTACCGGCAGTGCGCGGAGCGGCTCACGGCGATCCCGGGGCTGGCAGCCCTCGAGATGAACATTTCGTGCCCCAACGTGAAGGCCGGGGGGATCGCCTTCGGCACGAACCCGTCCCTGACCTCCCGCGTGGTCGAGGTCGTGCGCCGGGCGACGACGCTGCCGCTCATCGTCAAGCTTTCCCCCAACGTGACCGACATCCGCGTGCTGGCCCGGGCTGCCGTGGAAGGGGGTGCCGACGTCCTCAGCCTCATCAACACCCTGACCGGCCTGGCGGTGGACCTGGACCGGCGGAGGCCCGCGCTCGCCAACGTCACCGGGGGGCTCTCCGGGCCCGCCGTGAAGCCGGTGGCGCTCCGGATGACCTGGGAGGTGCTCCAGGAGGTGCGCGTGCCGGTGGTGGGGCTCGGGGGGATCTGGGAGGCCCGGGACGCCCTGGAGTTCCTCTGCCTCGGGGCGGCCGCGGTCCAGATCGGCACGGTGAACTTCGTGCGGCCGTGGGCGGGGCGGGAGATCTGCGCCGGAATCCGGGACTACCTGGCAGGACAGGGTTTCGAGCGCCTCGAGGACTTCCGGGGGACGTTTCGCGCGCGCGGTGCCTGAACCGCCGGAGCCGGCCGCGGGGCCTCACCTCACTCGGGGTGCTCCTCGCGGAACCGGTCCACGTCCTCGCCCCGGGCCAGCACCACGAGACGGTCCCCCTGCCGGAGTTCGATCTCCCCGGTGGCCAGGAGCGTCTCCTCCTCGATCCCGCCGCCGCGCTTCACGAGCACGACCGAGAGCCGGTGCTGCTGCCGCAGGCCGGTCTTCGCCAGCGTTCTGCCCCAGAAGGCACGGGGCGCACGGATCTCCACCAGGGCGTACCCCTCCAGGAAGGGAAGCCGCTCCAGGAGGTCGGGCTCCGCCAGGTTCTCGGCCAGCCGATGGGCCACGTCGCGCTCGGGGTGGATCACTTCCGTGGCGCCGATCCGGGCCAGGATGCGGCCGTGGTCGTGGGAGATGGCCTTGACGAGGATCTCCTTCACCCCCAGTTCCTTCAGGAACAGCGTGGCGAGGATGGAACTGTCCATCCGGGTGCCGAGGCCGACGATGCCCACGTCCGCGCCCTGCACGCCGGCGGCCTCGAGGTCGTCCCGGTTGGCCGCGTCGGCGAGAGCCGCCCGGGAGCAGAAGGGCTGGATCTCCTCCACGGCAGCCCGGTGGTGGTCCAACGCCAGGACGTCGTGCCCCATCTCGTACAGGTAGCGGGCCACGTGGGAGCCAAAGCCCCCGAGCCCCACCACCACGAAGCGTCGCCTCTCCATCTCAGGACTCCCGCAGTTTTCGCAGCGCGGCCTCGGCGCCGAGCACGACGAGGATGTCGCTGTCCTTGAGCACCTGCGCCCCGCTCGGGGCGGTGACGTTGCGCTCCGGGACGAGTTCGCGCACCGCCAGGACCTGCACGCCGGCCCTTCGGCCCAGGTCGAGGTCGGCCAGGGTCTTGCCGACCATCGCCCTGGACGGCGCGAGTTCGACCACGCTGAAGCCCGAGTCCAGGGTCAGATAGTCGAGAACCCCGCGGGAGCTGAGGCGCAGGGCGACGCGACGCGCGGTCTCCTTCTCGGGGAAGATCACCCGCGTGGCTCCCACGCGGCTGAGGATCTCCGCGTGTTCGGAACTCAGCGCCTTGGCGACGATCTCCGGGACGCCCAGGCGGGAGAGGTGCAGCACCGCGAGGATCGAGGTGTCGAGACGTCCCCCCAGACTCACGACCGCCGCGTCCGCCTCGGCGGTTCCGATGGCCTCGAGGCTCTCCCGCTCGGTGGCGTCGGCCACGAGGGCCTGGTCCACGTGGGCCTGGGCATCCCTCGCCTTGTCCGGGTTGGCGTCCACCGCCGTCACCTTCTGTCCCAGGCGCGCCAGTTCCAGGGCCACGCCCATCCCGAAGTTCCCCAGTCCGATCACAACGAAGCGTCGCATTCTCGTTACCCGACCATCAGGTTTTCTTCCGCGTACTGGAATCGCCCCCGTTCGCCGCGCATCCCGGCCGCCATGGCCATGGTCAGGGGGCCGAGGCGCCCGACCAGCATCGCGAGGGTGATCAGGACCCTGCCGACCGGCGAAAGGGTGGGGGTGATACCCGTGGAGAGCCCCACGGTCCCGAAGGCGGAGACCGATTCGAAGAACAGGTCCAGGAAGCGGCCGCCGGCCTCCCCGTGGGGTACCGCAGCTAGGTCCGTGCCGAGGAGGAGGAAGATGAGCACCGTCACGAACGCGAAGGAGGCCGTCGTGATGGTGACCGACCGCGCGACCGTGCCCTCGGGCAGGGTGCGGCGGAACAGGCTGACCCTCCGCCGGCCCAGGAAGCGGTCGCGGAAGAGGCCGGCCACCACGACGAAGGTCGTCGTCTTGATCCCCCCGGCACAGGACCCGGGGCTCCCCCCGACGAACATGAGAAGGAGGCTGAGGAACAGCGTCGCGTTCGTCAGTCGCCCGTAGTCGAGCGTGTTGAACCCCGCCGTCCGCGCGGTCACGGACTGGAAGAGGCTGGCGAGGACTCGCTCCCCCGGGGCCAGCCCGGCCAGCGCGTTTCCCCGTTCGAAGACCAGGATGCAGGCCGCTCCCACCAGCACGAGGCCGGCGCTGGCGAGAAGAACCACCTTGGTGTGGAGCCGGAGACGGACGGGTGAACCGGAACGCCAGGACGACCAGGCCTCGGCGAGATCCTCGAGCACGGTGAATCCCAGGCCGCCGAGCACGATCAGCCCCATGACCGTGCAGTTCGCGCCCCAATCGGCCCGGTACTCCATGAGACTGGTCGCGTTCAGCGAGAACCCGGCGTTGCAGAAGGCCGACACGCTGTGGAAGACGCCGTGGTAGAGCGCGTCGCGGAGCGGCATCGACCGCCAGAACACGCCGGTGAGCAGCAACGCGCCCACCGCCTCGATCAGGAGCGTGTACAGGAAGACGTCCCGCACGAGCTTCTGCGCGGGGGTTCGCTGTTTGCGTCCCAGGGTCTCCTCGAGCAGCGCCTGGCCGCGGAACGACAGCCCGCGTCCCAGCACGAGGAGGAACACGCTGGAATAGGTCATGATCCCGAGGCCGCCCAGTTGGATCAGCGCGAGGACCACGCCCTGTCCGAATCCCGACAGGTGGGTGCCCGTGTCCACGACCACGAGCCCCGTGACGCACGTGGCCGAGGTCGCCGTGAAGAGGGCGTCGATGAAGCCCAGGGGCGCGCCGATGGAGGCGGTGGGCGTCATCAGGAGCGCCGCGCCCCCGAGGATCGCCCCGACGAAGGACAAGACCAGGACCTGGGTCGGGTGGAGGGTTCGCTCGAGAAGCGAGCCGAAGGGAAGGAGACGCAACGCGGGACGCTCCTTGGGAGCCGTGGCGACGATGTCCGGGAAGGGGCGTCATTGTACGCCCGGGGGTCCGGCGGTCAAGCGGGATCCCGTGCGGCGGGCCGGGCGCGCGAACCCGGGCCCGGACGGGAGGGTCAGGGGGAGGAGAGGGGCCCCAACGCGGCCAGGTAGTAGGCGAACTCTCCCTCGCCGTCCACTTCGAGGACGCGGTTGAGTTCGTCGT
The DNA here is from genome assembly GCA_964548515.1 of uncultured Thermodesulfobacteriota bacterium. GTDB lineage: Bacteria > Desulfobacterota > Deferrisomatia > Deferrisomatales > JACRMM01 > CAZGRT01. The sequence goes on along the minus strand of CAZJSF010000013.1, from coordinate 7,265 downwards.
CGAAGAATGCGGCCACCGGACAGCACCCCAGGCGGAGTTCCTCGGCTGCAAGGGCGACGTTCTGGCACACGTGCCCCAGATCGAGCCCCAGGTAGCGCAAGGCCCGATCCCCGTACTTCCAGGCGCAGCGGGGCAGGACCGCGGTCCAGGCGAACACGACCGCCGCCCGCGCGACGAACCCCTGGGCGAGGCACGCCAGGGCCAGGGCGCGCCCCGCGTTGCCCCGGCGCACGACCTCCAGTTGGAAGGTGGGAACGTGGAGGTGCGCGAGGCATGGATCGACGCCGTCCACGGCCTGGAGAGAGACGTACGTCTCGAAGGGGTAGAGGGCCCCCGCCGACGGGGCGGTGCGCAGGAGATGGCCGCCGTGGCGCGCCGTTACGCCCTGGCAGGCCCACAGGAGCGAGGCGACCTGCTCCAGCCGGACGGAGCGGGGCGCGAAGTCGCGCCGGGATCGGCGGGAGGCCAGCAGGTCCCGGAGGCCCGGAGCGCCGGGAGCCCGGAGTTCCGGGGCGGGCAGGGTGATCCTCTCGGCCTCCGGGTAATCCTTGAACGGAGGGGGCATCCGGGACCAGTCGAGAGTGCGGCCGCCGAGGGTCTCGGGGGCGAGACCGGTGGCGGCCCTCCACAGTTCGGCGACGGGGCGGGGTTCCGGCATGGGATGCCTCCTCGGGACGGGGGAGGATTCTCCGGCAGACCTAGCTAGCCGAAGGAGCCGAGCCCGTCAAAATCGGTGGTCCCGCCCGGTGGCGGGTGATCCGACGCGTGTACTACAATCCGCCGATGGTACGGCTCCTTCCCGTCCTGGGCCTGGTCCTCCTGCTGGTCGCGTGCGACCGGGGAGCCACGCGCACGGCGGGCGAGTTCCGGGTCGGCATCGAGGGTGCCCCCTCGACGCTCGACCCCCGCTACGTGGCCGACGCCCACGGCGTGCGGATCGCCCCCCTCCTGTTCCACGGGCTGCTGGCGCAGGACGCCTCCGGGGAATTCCGGCCCGACCTCGCGGAGAGCTGGGAAACGCCCGATCCCCGGACACACCGCTTCCGGCTGAGGGGGGACGTGCGGTTCCACGACGGCACCCGGTTGCACGCCGCTGACGTGGTGGCCACCTATCGCTACGTGATGGACCCGAGCCACGGGTGCCCCGGCGCCGGGGCCCTGGGAGCCGTGGAAGCGGTCGAGGCCCCCGATGACGACACGGTCGTCTTCCGCCTGCGGGAACCCTACGTCTCTCTCCCGTTCCAGTTGACCATGGGGGTGTTGCCGGCTCGCGTGGCTTCCCGGCCGGATCTCGGGGAGGAGGTGGTCGGCACCGGGCCGTTCCGCCTCGCCGCGTACCGGCCCGGGCAGGACCTCCTGCTCGAGGCCTTCGAAGGGCATTTCTCCGGCCGCCCGGGGCTGGACCGGGTCCGTTTCCGTATCGTATCCAACGCGACGACGCGCCTTCTGGAGGCCCGTTCCGGGGGCATCGACCTCCTCCAGAACGCCGTCCCCCCCTACGCGGTGAAGTTCCTGGAGCGAGACCCCGCCCTCCGGGTGCTCGTGGGGCCGGGAACGTCCTACCAGTACCTCGGCTACAATCTCGAGGACCCGCTCGTCGGGGACGTTCGAGTGCGTCGGGCCATCGGCCTGGCGCTGGATCGACGGGAACTGATCGACTACGGCCTCGACGGCCTGGCGCGGCCCGCCACCGGCATCTTCCCGCCGGAGCACTGGGCGCACGCCCCCGGGGTCGCCCCCGTGCCCCACGATCCGGAGGCCGCCCGGGAACTCCTGGACGCGGCCGGCTACCCGGATCCCGACGGGGAAGGACCGGGCGTGCGGTTCACCCTCTCCTACAAGACGAGCACCGACAAGACGGCGGTCGAGATCGCCGGCATCATCGCGGAGCAGTTGAACCGGGTGGGGGTGGGGGTGGAGGTGCGCAGCTTCGAGTGGGGGACCTTCTTCGCCGACGTGAAGAGCGGGAACTTCCAGATGATGAGCCTGCGTTGGGTCGGTTTGAGCGACCCGGACGCCCTCCACTACCTGTTCCACTCGTCGTCCGTTCCGCCCTCCGGCGCCAACCGGGGCCGCTACCGAGACCCGGAGGTGGACGCCTGGCTCGACGAGAGCCGGCTGGAGTTCGACCGCGAGCGGCGGCGTCGGCTCTACGCGCGGGTGCAGGAGCGGGTTGCGCGGGACGCCGTGTACACGAGCCTGTGGTGGCTCGACACGGTGGTGGTGCTCCGAAGGGGGTACCGGGGATTCGAGGCACTTCCCGGCGGCGAGTACACGAGCCTGGCCCGGGTCACGCCGGAGGCGGCCCGGTGATCCGCCGTCGCTTCCTGACCCTGGTCCCGACGGTGTTCGGGGTGGTGACCCTGGTGTTCGCCTTCCTGCACCTGGTTCCGGGCGACCCGGTGGACGTGATGCTGGGGGAGACCGCGAGGCCCGCGGACAAGGCCGCCCTGAGGACCGAGTTGGGGCTGGATCGCCCTGTCTGGGACCAGTACGTCTCGTACCTCGGCGGCCTCGCCCGGGGCGACCTCGGGCGGAGCTTCGCACACCGCAAACCGGTGTCGGAGGTGATCGCAGGCCGCCTGCCGGCAACCGCCCAACTGGCGGGCGGCGCGCTCGTCGTCGCGCTCGCGGTCGCTTTTCCCCTCGGGGTTCTCGCGGCGACCCGCCGCGACACCGTGTTCGACCGGGGCAGCCTGGTGGCGAGCCTGGTCGGCGTCTCGATGCCGAATTTCTGGCTCGGCCCGCTGTTGATCCTCGCCTTCTCGGTCCACCTGCGCTGGTTCCCGGTTTCGGGGCGGGAGTCCTGGACGAGCGTGGTGCTGCCGGCGGTCACCCTGGGGACGGCCCTCGCGGCGGTCCTGTCGCGCATGCTCCGGTCGAGCCTGCTCGAGGTTCTGGGCAGCGATTACCTGCGGGCCGCCCGGGCCAGGGGAGTGGGGGAGGGCCGGGTCGTGTGGGTCCACGCCCTGCGCAACGCATGCCTCCCGGTGATCACCATCCTGGGGCTGCAGCTGGGCAGCCTGCTGTCCGGAGCCGTGGTCACGGAGGCGGTCTTCGCGTGGCCCGGGATCGGGACCCTCCTGCTCCAGGCCCTTCAGGGGCGGGACTATCCGCTGGCCCAGGGGTGCGTGCTGGTGATCAGCCTCGGCTATGTCGGGGCGAACCTGATCGCCGACCTCCTCTACCGCCTCGCGGATCCCCGGGTGCGGCCGTGAGCGCGGGGCGGTTCCGGAGGGGACCGACTCGCGCACGGTTCCGGTTCCCGGGCGGGCGCACCTTCCTCCTGGGTGCGGTGGGGTTCCTGGTGCTGCTGGGGCTGGGCGCGCTCTTCGCCTCGCAGTTGAGCCCCTACGCCCCGCGGGCGATCGACCTGCCGGCAGGACTCGAGGGCCCGAGCCTCGCGCACCCCTTCGGTCAGGACAAGTTGGGCCGCGACGTCCTGTCCCTCGTGCTGCACGGCGGCCGGGTGAGCCTGACCGTGGGGTTGCTGGTCGTCGGCGTGAGCCTCGTGATCGGGACCGCGGTCGGGTTCCTGTCGGGCTACGCCGGGGGCTGGGTGGACGAGGCCGTGATGCGGGTGGTGGACGTGCTCCTCGCGTTCCCGGGCATCCTGCTGGCAATCGCCCTGACCGGCGTGCTGGGGCCGAGCCTGCGAAACGTGATCCTGGCCCTCACCCTCCTCGGCTGGGTCGGCTTCGCCCGCCTGGTTCGCGGGGAAGTCCTCTCCCTGCGCTCCCGGGGCTTCGTCGTGGCGGCCAGGGTCCTCGGGGCGGGGGTCGGGCGCGTCGCCTGGAGCCACGTGCTCCCGAACCTGGCGGCACCGCTGGCCGTGCAGGCCACGTTCTCCGTTGCGGGAACGATCCTGGCCGAGTCGAGCCTGTCCTTTCTGGGGCTTGGGCCGCAGGACGTCCCCACGTGGGGTGCCACCCTCAGCCAGGGGGTGGACTACCTGCTCTTCGCCCCACACCTCGCCCTGTTCCCCGGACTGGCGATCATGGGCACTGTGCTCGGCATCAACGTGCTGGGAGACTACCTCCGGGACCGTCTCGAACCCGGGGACAGGCGGACGACCGGGAAGGCGGGAGGGTGAACGAGCGGGACGCGGGAAGAGCGCTCGCCGACTACGAGGAGGAAGATGGTGAAGGAACTCACGCTGCGGACCTGGCATCGGCGGACGGGAGCGGGTTTGGGGGTGCTGTTGGCGCTGCAGGCGCTCACCGGGTTGTGGATGAGCGCAGAGACCGCCCTGGCCGCCCTGGGATGGTTGGAGCCCTCCTTCCATGCCCACTCGCCCTACATCGTGTCCCTGCGCCTGCACCACGGAGGCGGAACGGCCGGGGCGGTGTACCGGCTCGCCCTCGCGGGCGCCACCCTCTGGATGGCCGTTTCCGGGCTCTGGATCTTCGGCAGGATCCTGGCGCGCAAGCGCCGGAGTGCCGTCGCAGGGTGATCCCGTGATCGTACCCTGGGCTCGCTACCTGCCCAGCCCGAACAACTCGTCCCGCGAAGGATGGGAGGTGGATGCCGTGGTCATCCACCACATCAGTCTTCCGCCCGGCCGGTTCGGGAGCGGGCACGTGGAGGATTTCTTCCTCAACCGCCTGGACCCGGCCGGAGACCCGTTCTATCCGGAGATCGTCGACCTCCGGGTGTCGGCGCACTTCCTCGTGGACAGGGAGGGCCGGGTGACGCAGTTCGTGGACACCGACCGCAAGGCGTGGCACGCGGGGGAGAGCCTGCTCGCGGGCGTGCCCGACGTGAACCGGTTCTCTGTGGGGATCGAACTGGAAGGGGACGAGGGGAGCGGGTACACCGAGGACCAGTACGCGTCCCTGGGACGACTGCTCCGCGACTTGGCGGCGGGCCACCCCGGAATCCGGCCGGAGCGCATCGTGGGACACGAGGACGTCGCTCCCGGCCGCAAGTGCGACCCCGGGGCCTTGTTCGACTGGGAACGCGTTCGGGCCGGGCTCCGCGGGAGCGGGCGGCCCGTGGGCTGACGGGCCTTTCAGCCTTCCCGCTTGCGGTTCTCCAGGTACTGGGAGACGGCGAGGACGGCTTTCGCACCCTCGCCGGCGGAAATGAGGATCCGCTTCCCGAAGGTGTTCGTCACGTCGCCGGCGGCGAAGAGCCCCGGCAGGCCCGTGCGGCAGTTCCGGTCCACTTCCACCTCGCCCCGTTCGTTGACGTGGACGAGATCCCGCACCAGGTCGCTGCTGGGCACGAGGCCGACCTCGACGAACACGGCTTCCACCGGGACCACCTCCTCCGCTCCGGTGTCCAGGTTGCGCACGACGAAGACCTCGACCCGCTGTTCTCCCTCGATCCGGACCGGTTCCCGGTTGCGGAGCACGACGATGTCCTCCCGCGCGGCCACCTTCTCCTGCAGGTAGGGATCCGCCCGGTAGGAGCGGCTCGCCAGGGTCACCCGGGCCCCGCTCTCGGCCAGGCCGAGGGCGGCCTGCGTCGCGGAGTTCCCACCCCCGACCACCGCCACCTCCTTGCCGGCGAAACGCTCGGCGGCCAGGGCGTGGAACTCCATCACGCCCCGTCCCCGGAAATCCTCCTCCCCGGGGATTCCGAGGCGCCGCCGCCGCATCCCGGTCGTCAACAGCACCGAGCGGGAACGGTACGTGTCACCCCCCTCCGTCTCCACACGGAACGTCTCCCGGGACTTCTCGATTCCCGTGACGGCGCAGATCTGGTGGGCCAGGTTCAGATTCTCGAAGAGTTGCCTGCGGAACCGGTCGACGAGTTCGGGGCCGGTGATGAGGTCGAACCCGGGATAATTGACCACCGCGGTGGAATCCCATGCCTGCCCCCCGAGGCTCTTGGTGAGGAACAGGGTGTCCAGGCCGGAAAGGGCGGCATAGATGCCGGCCGAGATCCCGGCGGGGCCGCCCCCCACGATGACGAGGTCGTACACGTAGTCCGCCAGCCTGCGGTCCGGGTGGCAGGCGAACTTCTCCCGACAGGCCTGGGAACAGAAGTAGTGCACCTCGTCCCCGCAACGGAGCGAGGAGGATGGGGGTCCGGCCGCGACCGGCTTTCCGCAGACCGGGTCGAGAACTTGCGCGTCCATCGGGTCCCTCCGCAATTGGAATCGCGCAAGTCTACCGTCTCCCGACCTGCTGGCAAGAAGCCCGGGAGGGACGCGTTGCGCGGGTTGGAGGGCCCTCGCTGCCCCGGCTTGCAATCGTGGGGGAGGTGTGGGAATAGGACCGGAGACCGAAGAGCCGGAAGCGCCGGAGGGAGGAAGCATGAACCGACCCACGAGGGAAGCCGCCTGGAAGATCCTGTGCGAGAACGTGGAGAGCGAAGCGCTCCGGAGGCACGCCCTGGCCGTGGAGGCGGTCATGCGCCACGCCGCCCGGAAGAGGGGGGAGGACGAGGAGGCGTGGGGCGCCGTGGGACTGGTGCACGATGTGGACTACGAGCGGTTCCCGGAGGAGCACTTGCGCCACGCGGCCGCCATCCTGGGGGAGTCCGGGTGGCCCGAGGAGTACGTCCGTGCCGTGCTGTCCCACGGGTGGGGGATCTGCTCCGACGTGGAACCCCTCACCGCCATGGAGAAGACCCTCTACGCCGTCGACGAACTGACGGGGCTCGTGGCGGCGGCCGCGCTGGTGCGTCCTTCCCGCAGCGTCATGGACCTTCCGGTGAAGAGCGTGCGGAAGAAGTGGAAGGACAAGGCGTTCGCCGCGGGGGTCGATCGCACGGTGATCGAGAAGGGCGCAGCGATGCTCGGGGTGGGCATCGACGAGCTCATCGCGGACACGATCGAGGGGATGCGGGAGGTCGCGGACCGCATCGGGCTGGGAGACCAGGCCTAGCCGCCGGGCGGGACGCCCCCCTGCCTTGCGATCTCCCCTCAGGAGCGGGTGTCGAGGGGTTCGTAGGTTCTCCCGAACTCCCCCACGTACCGGGCGCGCGGCCGGAAGATCCGGTTGGTCTGCAGGTACTCGAGCACCCGGGCCGTCCACCCGGCCACCCGGCTCACCGCGAAGATCGGCGTGAACATCGCCGTGTCGATCCCGAGGCAGCGGTAGACGATCCCGGAATAGAAGTCCACGTTGGGGAAGACGCGTTTGCTGCTCCCCAACCGCGCCACGACCTCCCTCTCCAGTTGGTGGGCGACGTCGAACAGGGCCATGGTATCGCCGTCGTGGCGCGCCAGATGGCGGGCGATGGGCCCCAGGACCCGGGCCCGGGGATCGTAGGCTTTGTACACCCGGTGCCCGAAGCCGGGGATCTTCCCCTTG
>CAZJSF010000012.1:0-31243 GCA_964548515.1 uncultured Thermodesulfobacteriota bacterium | reverse complement strand
GGTTGAAGCGCCGGATCTGGCTCGGCGACACGTAGATGTCGTCCGGGCCCGGCAGATAGCTGTAGTCCGGGGACCGAAGGAAACCGAAGCCGTCGGGGAGCAGTTCCAGGACGCCTTCGCCGAAGATGCTGCCGTTCTGCTCGGTCTGTGCCTTGAGCAGGGCGAAGATGAGGTCCTGCTTCCGCATCCGGGTGGCCCCCTCGATGTTGAGGCCCTCCGCCATCTCGGTCAGTTCGTTGATGCTCTTCTTCTTGAGTTCCTGCAGATGCATGGGTGCGACGCTCCCGTCGGGTGGGGCCATCTTGGGTCTTCTGGCGTGAGTCTTCATGGGGGGGTGGTTGGCAGCCGGCACGAAAAAGTCAGCCGTCGTCGGGCGTTGCCTCGGTAAGGGGGTCGGCCCGGGAGGCACGTGAGGCACCGTGGGTGCCGCTCATCGGCCCGGGCATACGGATGTGGCCTCTCAGGAGTGGACCGAAGTGAAGCGTAACGGGGAGGATGCGGAAGTCGCTCTTCGGATCGGGCCCCGTTGTAAGAGTTCGGTCCTCGGGTTGTCAATGCAAAAATACGCGATTCCTCGCCGAGAGTTGCTTCACCAGATCCATTACCTGCCGCCGCAGGTCCTCGGGGGTGCCTCCGTTGTCGAGGACCACATCGGCGCGGCGGGCCTTCTCCTCGATGTCTTCCTGGCTGCGGAGGCGCGCCCGGACCGCTTCCGCGTCCATGCCGTCGCGCCGCTGCACCCGGCGCTCCTGGACTTCCGCCGGGGCGTAGACCACCGCGACGAGGTCCACCCGGGCTTCGGCCCCGGTCTCGAACAGCAGGGGCACATCGTAGACCACCAGGCCGTCCGGAGAGGAGGCCAGCGCCTCCGCGATCTCGCGTTCGGCCATGGCCTGGACCTTCGGGTGGACGATGGCGTTCAGCCGGGTCCGCACCTTCGCGTCGGAGAAGGCCAGCCGGCCGAGTGCCTCGCGGTCGAGTGTCCCGTCGTCGCGGATCACGGCCTCTCCGAAGGCCCGGCGGATCTCCTCGAGGGCGGGCTGCCCCGGCTGCACCGCCCGGCGTGCCAGGATGTCTGCGTCGATGACGGTCGCTCCTGCCTCGCGGAAGAATCCCGCCGCCGTGCTCTTCCCCGAGCCGATGCCGCCGGTCAACCCGAGAAGACGCACCGCCCGCTGGGGCAGTGGCCTGCGGAACGGCAGGGGGGCCGTCACGCGTCCCGCTCCTCGGTCCCGGCGCCGCGGGCCCAGCCCACAAAGGAGCACAGTCGGCCCGTGGAGCCGTCCCGCCGAAAGGAGAAGAAGAGATCGGGGCGGCACGAGGTGCACAGGGGGCTTTCCTCGATGCGGTCCGGACTCAGCCCGTGGGCGAGCAACCGGTCTCGCACGAAGCCCCGCAGGTCGAAGCGAAAGCGGTCCGCCCGTCCCGGCCAGCCCGTCAACCGCGTCGTCCCGCCCACCGCGTCCGCCACATCGGGACCCACCTGGTAACAGCACGGCCCGATGCAGGGCCCGAGTGCCACGTGAATCTCTTCGGCCGGCGCGCCCAGCGCCTTGAGGGTCGCCTCCGCGACGCCGGCCACCGCCCCCCGCCATCCCGCGTGGGCCGCTCCCAGGGTGCCCGAGGGCGGGTGGCAGAGGAGCACCGGGAGGCAGTCGGCCGTGAGGATGCCGAGGAGAACTCCGCGGTCCGGGACGCCCGCCCACGCGTCCGCCTCCGGCCGTTCGTCGCTCCCGGTGGGGGCTGCCACCGAGGTGCCGTGCACCTGGCGCAGCAGGAGGAGCCGCCGGGCGCGGAAGGACGCGCGCAGCCGTTCGGCCGCCCCGGGTTCGGCGAAGTCGCCCGCGGGCCGGGTCCCGAAGCCGTGGAGGAGTCCCGGAACCGCGGCCAGGAGGGGGGAGACGAGCCAAGGCCGGTTCCCGTGCGACGTGCCCGGGGCTATGCTGCCGTCGTGATCCAACGTGTGTTCCTCTGCCTGTGTTTCGCCGCGGCCGTCTCGCTTCCGGTCCGTGCCGTCGCGGAGGCCTCGAGGCTTCGCGCCCTGGCGGGAGAACGACTGGAGTTCGCGGTTCGCTGGGGCATCCTTCCCGCCGCCAGAGCCGTGCTCGAAGTGATCCCCGAGGGACCGGACCGGCTCCTCCTGCGGTCCTCCTCCCGGACCCTGCCTTGGCTGGACGCCCTGTATCCGGTGCAGGACGAGATCGAGTCCCTCGTGGAGACGACGGAGTCGCGGGTGGTCTCCTTCCGCCGCCGCTCCCGGACGGGGTGGCGCGATCCGGTCGAGGAGCGGATCCGCTTCGACTCGGGCGCCGCATTCTATTCCCAGGACGGCGTCCTGCGGCGGACGCTCTCGGTCCCCCCCGGCGTCCAGGATCCTCTCTCCTCCCTGTTCGCCTACCGGGCCCTCTCAAGCCCCTTCGGGGAGGAGGCCCGCTTCGACGTCACCGACGGGCTCGTCCTGATCGTCGGGACCGTCGCGGCCGGGGAGCGCGAGACCGTCGAAACCCCCGTCGGCACCTTCGAGACCGTCCGGGTGGAACCGCGGCTGGAGGGCATCCGCGGGGTCTTCCCCCGGCGCCCCGGTGCCCGGATCGTACTGTGGCTCACCGACGACCGCTGGCACAGGCCGGTGCGGCTGGAGAGCGAGGTCGCCGTGGGGAGCTTCGTGGCCGAACTCATCCGGGTGGTGGCTCCGGCACCGTACCCCCCAGATCCTCGATGAGGGCGCGCAGGTCGGCGGGCACCGGCGCGTGGAGGTGCAGCGCGGCTCCCGTTGCAGGGTGCCGGAAGCGGAGGCGCCAAGCGTGGAGGGCCTGCCGCGCCTCCCGCATCAGGCGGCGCCGGGCCGGGGTGTCGGCCTCGCCTCGGGCGCGGCGGGTCCCGCCGTAGAGGGGATCTCCTACCACGGGATGACCGATGCTGGCCAGATGCACGCGGATCTGGTGCGTGCGGCCGGTCTCGATCCGCACTTCCAGCAGGGTGGCTCCCCGCAGCGGCTGCAGCGCTCTCCAACGGGTCACGGCCTCCCGCCCCCGCGGCGCCCCGGCCGCCATCTTCTTCCGATCCGTCGGGTGGCGGCCGACCGGAGCGTCGATCACGCCTTCCCCGGCGAGCCTCCCCAGGGCCACGGCCAGATACGTCTTCTCTACGCTCCGCCCCTGGAACTGCGCCTGGAGGGCCCGATGGGTCGGGTCGTCCTTCGCGACCACCAGAAGGCCGGACGTGTCCTTGTCCAACCGGTGGACGATTCCGGGGCGGAGCACCCCGCCCACGCCGGAGAGAGCCCGGCAGCGGTGGAGCAGGGCGTTCACCAGGGGCCCCGGGGGGGGGCCGGGGGCGGGGTGGACCACGAGGCCCCGGGGTTTGGCGACCACCGCGAGCCAGGGATCCTCGTACACGAGGTCGAGGGGGAGGTCTTCCGGCTCCGCCCGGGGCGGCTCGGCGGGCGGAACCTCCACCCGGAGGCGCTCGCCCCCCCGCAGGGGCAGGCTCGGGCGGGCCGGAAGCCCGTCGACCGTGACGCGGCCCTCCTCGATGAGCCGATGGACCCGCGACCGGCTCAGCCCGAGGTCGAGTCCGGCCAGGTAGCGGTCCAGCCTCCCGGCGTCCGGCGCCGCGACGAGTTCGCGGACGGCGGACGGCGTCATCACCAGATGCGGGACTTGATGCGGCCGAAGGGCTTGACGAGGCGGTCGACCAGCGCCTTCTCGTACAGGCCGAGGCGGAACAGTTCGGGGTCCACCCGCGACTCGTAGTGCTGGCGCCCTTCCTCGATCAGTTCGGCGAGGATCTGGAAGAGGTTGTCCTCGACGATTCCGCGCTCCACCTCCTCCTTGTTGTACATGGCCACGTCGCTCACGATGGTCCTCGCCAGACGCCCTGCGGCCTCGGGGTCGCGGATCGCCTCTTCCATGGGATGCCTCCGGGAAGTATATGGTGGGAACCTGCCGACTAGGATCGGCCCCGAACTCGGGCCCGTCAACCCCATCGGCCGAGAGGAGAGGGTTCATGAGGCTCCCCTTCGTCAAGATGCACGGCCTCGGCAACGACTTCGTGGTCGTGGACCGCCGCGAGCGGGACCCGGGCGGCTGGGAGGATCTCGCGCCCCGCATCGCCCACCGGAGGCTCGGGGTGGGCTGCGACCAGGTGCTGCTGCTGGGACGCTCGCAGGAGGCGGACCTGCGTATGGACATCTACAACGCCGACGGGAGCCGGGCCGAGATGTGCGGCAACGGCGTGCGGTGCGTGGCGCGGTTCGCCCGAGACCGGGGGCTCGCGGCCGACGGCCCGATCCGGGTGGAGACCTTGGCCGGAACGGTCACCTGTCGCCTCCGGGGGGAACTGGTGGAGGTGGACATGGGGGAGCCGGAGTTCGAGGGCCGCGCCATTCCCGTCGCCGCGCAGGGTCCCGTACGCGAGCACCCGATCCCCCTGAGGGAAGGGGCCGTGAAGGTGACGTGCGTCTCCATGGGAAATCCCCACGCCGTGGTCTTCGTGGAGGATGCCGGGTCCTACCCGGTGGAGGAGGTCGGACCGCAGGTGGAGTCTCACCCCTTCTTCCCCCGCCGGACCAACGTGGAGTTCGTGCAGGTCCTCGCGCCGGACAGGCTCCGGATGCGGGTCTGGGAGCGGGGCGCCGGAGTCACCCCGGCGTGCGGGACCGGGGCGTGCGCCGCCGCCGTGGCGGCGCACTGGACCGGCCGGACCGAGAGGGAGTCGGAGGTCGAGCTCGACGGCGGCACCCTGCGGATCGGCTGGGATCGGGAGACCGGGCGCGTGTCCATGACCGGCCCGGCGGCGGCGGTGTTCGAGGGGGAGTTCTACCTCCAGGGAGACCAGCCGTCCTGACGGCGTGCCCGAAGCGCGGCACCACCTGGGCCCCTTTGCCAGGGGGACCTGTCGCAGTAGCTGCTCGAGAGCGGTGCCGACCTTGCGACGGTGGGAGACAGCCTGGATCGGGGCGCGGGACGATCGCCATGAACGACGGAGAGGAACCCAGCCGGGCCTTCCGGGAGTGCCGGGACGGCACGTTCTTCCGTTGGCCGGGGAGCCCCTCCTCAGCCGCCGCGGGGCGCCGGCTGCGGCCGGATGTAGCCCCACTCCACGAGGCGGCCGTAGCAGTACTCGGCCATGGGGCCCCGGCGGACGTCTTCCAGGACCGTCGCGTACGCCCGGGCCGCCTCGGGGCGCCGTCCCTGGGCCTCGTAGTTGCGGCCTTCGTAGAAGCGCACGGCGGGCTGGCCAGGCACCAGGCGGTCGGCCGCCTTGAGGTGCGTCAGACTCTCCCCGTGCTTCTTCACCTCGAAGGCCAGCACCCCCGCCACGAAACGGGCGTGATACAGGTCGGGATCGAGGCCGGCTGCCCTCTCCGCCGAGGCGGCGGCCTCGTCCTCCCTCTCGGCCTTGGCCTCGGCCACCGCCCGGTGGGTCCAGATCAGGGCCTGATCCGGCCCGAGGCGGGTGGCCTCCTCCAGGGCCCGCACCGCGGAGTCCGCATCCTTGCCGGCCAGGGCCTTCCGGCCCTCGTCCATCTTGGCGTAGGCCGGGGCCAGCGCCCGCAGGCGCTCGGTGGCCCGGCGGAAGGGCTCCTCCCGGAGACGATCGGTGGTGCGAAGGGATGCGTAGGGTGTCGCGGCCTGCCGCGCGCTCCGGGCACGCTCCGAGGACAGGGGGTGGCTCTGGAACAGGGACTCCACGGCCGACGGCTCATGGTCGTGGGCGGCCAGCAGGATCTCCATGGTCTGGGCCATGCCGTCGGGGTTGTAGCCGGCGCGGGTCATGTACGTCATCCCCAGTTCGTCCGACTCCCTCTCCTGGTCGCGACTGTACTTCATGAGCACGAGGTTCGTGGCCAGGAGCCCGCCCTGGGCCAGCAGCTCTCCGCCCTGCACGTTCGCCGTCTGCAGCGCCACCATTCCGGCCGAGGTCAGCACCCCGGCGAGCACCTGCCGGGTGTATCCGGCGGCGGCGTGGCGCGCCGTCACGTGGCCGATCTCGTGGCCCAGCACGCTGGCGAGCTGTGCCTCGTTGCCCATCTTCGCGAGCAGGCCCCGGGTGATGGAGATCTTGCCCCCGGGCAGGGCGTAGGCGTTGATGGCGGAGTCGTTCACCACGTTGAACCGGTAGTCCAGGTCGGGGCGGTGGCTGAGGCGGGCCAGGGTGTCTCCCACGGACTGCACGTAGGCCTGCAGGGCGGGGTCGGGGAAGAGGCCCTCCGACATCTGCGTGTACACGGGGTAGGCTTCCGCCCCCATGCGGATTTCCTGGTCCTCGCTCATGAGCGAGAACTCCTGCTGCCCCGTCACCGGGTTGACCGCGCACGCGGCCAGGAGCAGCATGCACGCTCCCGCGACCCCCACGAGCCCCACCGACCATGCCTTCGTCATCTCCCGACTCCTTCCCTCCCGCCGCCCGCGACGTCGCCCGGGCCTTCGCGCGCCTGGAGGCCCTCGTGCGCGCGTGCATCGACCCCTTCGTCGCCCGGGTCTGCCCCACCTGTCCGAACCCGTGCTGCCGGGGCCACTACTGCCGCGAGATGGCGCGCAACCCCTGGTACCGGTTCGTCAGCGAGCTCGCCGGCGGCTTCGAGATGCCGCGCGACTGGCCGTTGCGCCGCGACCCGTTCGGCCTCGGGGAAGACGGTTGTTCCATCCGGGCGGGGCGCTACGCCTTCTGCTACAGTTACAACTGCCGCCGCATCCTGGAGTGCCTGCCTTCTTCGGCCCGGGCGGCGTTCCAGGAGGTCTCCGACCTCCTGCTCGGCCCGAACCGGCTCCCCGGCGGACGCCTGCTCCACGAGGTGCGCCGGTGCTCGGAGATCGGTGAGCGGGACCTGCGACGCATCGCGCAAGAGGTGGCGGGTGCTCTCGACCGTTTGTCCCGGCTGCGCGCCTTGCTGATGGATCCTACCCCGCCCCCCGAGGGGCTACAAGAATGCGGGAGACGCAACCCATGAGCCCAACCTCCGGGAACCCCCTGGCTCCGAGCCTCCACTACCGCCGCAAGTACCAGGGCCTGATCGGCGTGCGGTCCAAGATGCCGATCCGCGACACGTCGGTCCTCTCGAGGCTCTACACCCCCGGGGTGGGCGCGTGCTGCCTGGCCATCGCCGACGACGAGGACGCTTCCCTCGACCTCACGTGCCGGGGCGACAACGTCGCCCTCGTCACCGACGCGTCCGCGCTGTACGGGCTCGGGGAAGTGCCCTCGCTGGCCGCCCTGCCCATGCTGGAGGCGCGGGCCGTCATCTTCAAGACCTTCGCCAACATCGACGCCTTCCCGGTGGCCCTGACCACGAAGGACGCCGACGAGATCACGGAACTCGTGCGGCTCCTCACGCCGACGTTCGGGGGCGTCGTGCTCGACGACGTGCGGGCTCCGAAGTGCTTTTCCGTGGAGTACCGTCTGCGCCGGGCGCTCCCGATCCCCGTGCTCGACAGCGACCAGCACTCCACCGGCATCGTGGTGGCCGCCGCGCTCCTGAATGCGCTGGCCGTGGTCGGGAAGGCGCTGGCCGACGTCAAGATCGTCATCGCCGGGGCCGGCGCGTCGGGGGCGGGGACGGCCCGCCGGCTGATCCGGCTCGGCGCGCGCAACGTCATCCTGTGCGACACGAAGGGGGCGATCCACCCCCAGCGTCTGGAGAACATGAACTGGGCCAAGACGCTCCTGGCCCGGCGCACGAACCCGGAACGCGTGCGGGGTTCCCTGGAGGAGGCGGTGAAGGGTGCGGACGTCCTCGTGGGCCTCGCCGCGCCCGGGTGCGTGAGCGCCGACATGGTCCGGTCCATGGCCGAGAAGCCCGTGGTCTTCGCCCTGGCGCTGCCCGAGCCCGAGATCGGCCCGGAGGAGGCGGAGGAGGCCGGAGCCGCCGTTTACGCCTCGGGCACCAGCGTCTTCCCCGTGCAGATCCGCTCTTCCACGGTGAGCCCGGGCTTCATGCGCGGCTGTCTCGACGCCCGGGTGCGGGACATCAACAACGCCATGTTCAACGCGGCCGTGCGCGCCATCGCCGACATGGTGCCCCGGCGAAAGCTCTCCGCCGCCCGCATCCTGCCCGATCCGCTGGACCTGTCCGTGGGCCCCGCGATCGCCGAGGCCGTGGCCCAGGCAGCGGTGCAGACCGGGTTGGCCGGCGAGCGGCCCCCGGAGGGGGAGATCGCGGAGCGCCTGCGGCGCTTCCTCTACGAGGGGGAGGGCGCGTGGTACGAGTCGTCCCCCCGGGGCCGGGTGCGGCGGGGCACCGGCGTGGACGCCGAGTCCCTCGACCTGCACCGCAAGTACCACGGGTGCGTGGAGATGGCGGTCAAGATCCCACTGCGCGACGAGCACATCTTCGTGGACCTGTACTCACCCAAGGCCGCGGTGGAGCCTGCCCGGGAGATCATGCGCGACCCGGCGGCCGTGTACGACTACACGGCCAAGCGGAACCTCGTGGGCGTGGTCTCCGACGGTTCCGCCGTGCTGGGGTTCGGCAACATCGGTCCGTGGGCGGCGGTGCCCGTCATGGAGGGGAAGGCCATCCTCTTCAAGACCTTCGGAGGCGTGGAGGCCTACCCGCTGTGCCTCGCGACCCAGGAGGTGGACGAACTGGTCCGGGCGGTGCAGCACCTTTCGCCGGCCTTCGGCGGCATCAACCTGGAGGACATCGCGGCGCCGCGCTGCTTCGAGGTGGAGGCTCGCCTGCAGGAGGTCTTGGACATCCCGGTCTTCCACGACGATCAGCACGGCACCGCGGTGGTCACGGTGGCCGGGATGCTCAACGCCCTGAAACTCCGCGGGACGCCGCTCGCCGGCGTGCGCATCGTGGTGAACGGAGCCGGGGCCGCATCCCTCGCGGTCACCAAGCTGCTCCTGGACGCAGGCGCCCGGGACGTGGTGGTGTGCGACCGTGCCGGAGCCCTCTACCGCGGCCGCAAGAAGGGCATGAATCCGTACAAGGCGGAGGTGGCCGAGCGCTCCAACCCGGACGGCCGGAAGGGGGAACTGTCCGCGGTGGTCCAGGGGGCCGACGTCTTCATCGGGCTCTCGGTGGCCGGGGCGTTGACGCCCGGCATGGTGGCGACCATGGCGGAGCGATCCGTGGTCTTCGCACTGGCCAACCCCGTGCCGGAGATCCTGCCACGGGAAGCGAAGGAGGCGGGCGCCTGGATCGTGGCCACGGGCCGCAGCGACTTCCCGAATCAGGTGAACAACTGCCTCGCCTTCCCCGGCATCTTCCGCGGGGCCCTGGACGTGAGGGCCACCCGGATCGACGAGGGGATGAAGGTGGCCGCCGCCCGGGCCATCGCCGAGGCCGTGGCCCCCGACCGCCTCAGCCCCGACCGCATCATTCCCGACGCCATGGACTTCACGGTGCCCCCGAAGGTGGCCGAGGCCGTGGCCCGGGCGGCGCTGGCGTCGGGGGTGGCGCGTCTGAAGGTCAACCCCGAGGAGGTAGGCCGGCGCCTCACCGAGTACATCTACGAGGAGCGGCTGGTGGGGGAGTGGGCCGGCGAGGACGAGGCGGCGGCGTGCCTCCTGCCGGAGGTTACGCAGGGGGCCTGAGGCCCTACCGCCCTCCGTCCCGCAGCCACACCAGGTTGTAGAGGTCGAGCCGCCGGGTCTTGAGGTTGCGCACGCTGCCCTGCTGGCGCAGTTCCTTGAGGAGTTCGAGGTCGAGGTCCACCATCAGGGTCATCTCGGTGTTGGGGGTGGCCTCGGCGGCCGTCGCGTCGTGGGGGAACGCGAAATCCGAGGGGGTGAACACGGCGGACTGGGAGTACTGGATGTCCATGTTCTCGATCCGGGGGATGTTCCCCACGCTCCCGGAGATGGCCACGTAGCACTCGTTCTCGATGGCCCGGGCCTGGGCGCACCGCCGCACCCTCAGGTAGCTGTTCTTCGTGTCGGTCCAGTAGGGGACGAGCAGCACGTTCATCCCCTGGTCGGCCAGGTAGCGCGAGAGTTCCGGGAACTCCACGTCGAAGCAGATCAGGATGCCGACCTTCCCGATGTCGGTGTCGAAGATCCGGAGGGCGTCCCCGCCCTGGAGGCCCCAGTAGTGGGACTCGTCCGGAGTGATGTGGAGCTTGTACTGGGAGTCCCAGGTGCCGTCGCGGCGGCACAGGAAGGACACGTTGTAGAGCTTCTGGTCCCGGTACTCGGGAAGGCTCCCCGCCACGATGTTGATGTTGTAGGCCAGCGCCATGCGCACCAGTTCCTCGCGGATCGGCTCGGTGTGGTCCGCGAGCGAACGCATGGCCTCCGCCGGGTCCTCCTGCCCGAAGGGCGCCATCAGGGGCGCGTTGAAGAACTCGGGAAAGAGCACGAGGTCGGAGTTGTAGCCGGAGACGGTGTCGACGAAGAACTCGACCTGGCGCAGGAAGTCCTCCAGGGAGGAGAACAGCCGCATCTGCCACTGCACCACGCCGAGCCGCACCACGGTCTTCTTGGCCCCGAAGAGTTTGGCCTTGGCCTCGTAGTAGATGTTGTTCCACTCCAGCAGGACGGCCCAGCCCCGGGAGCGCGCGTCTTCGGGCAGATAGCCCTTGATGAGGCGGCGGACGTGGAAGTCGTTGGCGATCTGGAACGTGAGCACCGGGTCGACGAGTTCCTTGCGCCGCACCATTTCGATGTACTCGCGCGGGGACATGGCGTCGGCGTGGTCCCCGTAGCCGGGGATGCGCCCGCCCAGGAGGATGCCCTTCAGGTTGAGCTTCTCGCACAGTTCCTTGCGGGCGTCGTAGAGGCGCCGCCCCAGCCGCAGCCCCCGGTGGTCGGGGTGCACGAACACGTCGATTCCGTACAGGTAGTCCCCGGACGGGTCGTGGTTCTTCAGGTGGCCGTCGCCGATGATGTCGGCGTAGGTGTGGGTCTCGCCCACCTTGCCGGAGTCGATTACGAGGCTGATCGCCGCAGCCACCACCTTGCCGTTGTCCTCGATGCAGATCTGCCCCTGCCCGAACCGGGCGAGTTGCGAGGCGAACTGTTCCCGCGTCCAGGCGCCGCCGATGATCGGGTACACCCGGTCCATGATCTCGCGCACGTCCGGGTAGTCGGAGAGGCGCAACTGGCGCAGTTCGAGCTTGTGGTCGTCCATGGGGTTCTTCCTCCGGGTCGAGGAGCGTTTCCGCCCGCCGATCTTCCCGGCGGCGTGGGGTCGGGAGGATAGACCGGGACCGCCGGCCGGACAAGCCGAGCGCGGGCGGCGCGGGGCGGGGTGCACGTCGGTGCGGGTCCGCGGGGCTCCGGTCTCCGGCCCGGTTCCCGGGCGAGGAATCTCGTGCCGAAAAGAATTCCTTGTAGTTCTGCGGCGGTACGCGTAGAGTCCGCGTTCCATCCTCAGAGCCCTCCGCAGTGCTCTCCATCTTCAGCCACACCAAGCGTGTAGAAGGACCACCATTGAGTTTCGAAGCGTTCGACCTCCATCCGCACATCGCGGCTGGGGTGCAGTCCCTCGGCTACACATCGCCCACTCCCATCCAGGCCCGCTCGATTCCCACCGTGCTCCAGGGTCGCGACGTGCTCGGCCTGGCCCAGACCGGCACGGGAAAGACCGCGGCCTTCGCGCTCCCGATCCTCCAGCGCCTGATCAAAGGCCGCCGGGGTCGGGTGCGGGCCCTCATCGTCGCTCCCACCCGGGAGCTCGCCGAGCAGATCCACGAGGCGTTCCAGGCGTTGGGCCGCCGCACCGGCCTGCGGAGCGCGACGGTGTACGGGGGGGTGGGCATGAACCCCCAGATCGCCCGGATCCGGGCCGGCGTGGAGGTGGTGGTGGCCTGCCCCGGCAGGCTGCTCGACCACCTGGAACGCGGCACCATAGACCTAGGCCAGGTCGAGGTGGTCGTCCTCGACGAGGCCGACCGGATGTTCGACATGGGGTTCCTGCCCGACGTCCGGCGGATCCTCCAGCGCCTTCCGGCCAACCGCCAGACCCTGCTCTTCTCCGCCACCATGCCCGCCGACGTCCGGCGTCTCGCCCACGACATCCTCCGGGAGCCGGTGACCGTGCAGGTGGACCGCGCGGCGCCGGCCACCACCGTGTCCCACGCGCTCTACCCGGTGGCACAGCACCTGAAGACCGGGCTGTTGCTGGAACTGCTCCGGCACACCGATGCGGAGTCGGTGCTCGTGTTCACGCGGACCAAGCACCGGGCCAAGCGGGTCGGGGAGCAGTTGGCGAAGGCCGGGTACCGGGCGACCTCGCTCCAGGGCAACCTCTCCCAGAACCGGCGGCAGGCCGCGCTGGACGGCTTCCGGGCCGGGGAGTTCCAGATCCTGGTGGCCACCGACATCGCGGCCCGGGGCATCGACGTGTCGACGATCTCCCACGTGGTGAACTACGACATCCCCGACACCGTGGACGCCTACACCCACCGGATCGGGCGCACGGGCCGCGCGGCCCGCACCGGGGACGCCTTCACGCTGGTGACCCGGGAGGACGAGGGGACGGTGCGCGACATCGAGAGGGCCCTGGGTGCGAAGATCGACCGCCGCACGGTCGAGGGGTTCGACTACACGGTGCCCCCGCCGAGGCGCGACGTGGAGTTCGCTCGCCCTCCCCACCCGCCGCGGGGGCCGGGTCGGGGGGGCCCCAAGGCCGCCTCCCCCCGCAAGCCCAGGGATGCCTCCCGTTCTCCCTCGGCTGCCGCCGCCCTGGGGCAGGCTGCGGGCGACGCGGCGAAGGCTCCCGCCCAGGTCCGCCGCTTCCGCCCGCGCCGGGCGCGCTGAGGCGGGTCCGCGGCTCCGAGCGAGGGGACGTCTCGTGGCCCAGCCCTGGCAGGTCGTGGACCGGGTGTCCGGTGAGGGGGGCGTCCTGGAGCTTCGCCGGCGGGGCGAGCGGGACTTCCTGATCACCGTGGACGGGCGGGTGCTGATGACCAGTTCTGCCCACCGCTCGGAGACGGCCCTGGGAGATCTCGCCTGCCGCGGCCTCGCGCGCAGGGTCCGTCCGCGGGTGCTCGTGGGGGGGCTCGGGATGGGGTTCACGCTCCGCGCGGTGCTCGCCGCGCTTCCCGCGTCGGGCGCCGTGCTCGTGGCCGAGCTCAACCCCCAGGTTACGGCGTGGTGCCGTGGTCCCCTTGCCCCGCTGACCGGCGGCGCCGTGGACGACCCGCGGGTGACCGTGGCGGCGGCCGACGTGGCCGACGTCATCCGGGGGGCTCCCCCCGGGGGTCTCGACGCGGTGATCCTCGACCTCTACGAGGGGCCCCACGGAGGGTCCCGCCGGGCGGAAGATCCCGTGTACGGGGCCCTCGCCATCGAGCGGACGAGGTCGGCGCTGGCGTCGGGGGGAAGATTCGCGGTGTGGGGGGAGAACCACGACCCGGGGTTCGAGAAGAGGCTTCGCGCGGCCGGCTTCACGGTCACGTGCGAGCGCCCCGGACGCGGGGGACTGCGCCACGTGGTGTACGTGGCGACCGCGGGTGCCTCCCGCCCCAAGGGCCGGCCGCGCCGGACCTGAGCCGGCGCCCGGTCAGGGTTTCGGGAGACGCACCAGCAGCACGGGAACCGGCGCGTGCAGGGTCACCTGGTGTGCCGTGGACCCGAGCAGGATCTCCCCCACGGCGGAGTGCCCGTGGGACCCCATCACGATCAGGTCCGCCTTGGCCTCCGCCGCCTCCCCCACGATCACCTCCGACGGGCGTCCCTCCACGATCCGGATGTCCGTCACCCGGTCCCGGCCCTGGGGGTCGGTGCACAGCTCGCCGCGGCAGAAGAGTTCGAGCTTCTCGCCCAGCGACTCCAACAGGCGGTCGTACGCCTGCCGGTGGAGCTCTTCGTTCTGCTCCTTGGTGACGTAGAGGTCCACCATGCTCTTCGCGAAGGGGCTCAGGGGCTCCACGGCGTGCACGAGGACGATCTTCGCCCCGCAGCTCTGGGCCAGGCCCATCGCGTAGCGGAAGATCTCCGGTGCACGGGGCGACAGATCGGTGGCGCAGAGGATGGTTCGGATCTGGGGCAGCATCGGCTTTTCCTCCTGGGCGGGGCTCAGGCGTCCCCGCGCACGGTCAGGATCACCATGGGTCCGTCCGGCACCACCGCCCAGCGGGCGCCGGGGCCGTGTCGCTCGAGGAGGGCCCGGACGCCCTCTCCCACGTCGGCCACGGGCCGGAAGTGGAAGCGGCGCAGTTCCTCCGGGGTGAAACCCTCGGTGTAGATCCAGACGTTGCGGTCCACGATGACCTGGTAGGTCTCCTGGGCACACCACTGGTCGGGGATGAAGAACTCCTTCTGCATGATCCGGCTGAGGAACGCGCGCGGCGAGTCCACGCGCTCGAGGATCTCGCGGTACTCCGGGCTCCCCGCCCCTTCGAGGCACCGACTCGCGACGAGGATGTCGCCGCCCATCTTCACCGCCGTGGCCGCGCCGGTGATTCCCTTCACCGTCTGGTAGAGGTTGCAGTCCAGCGGTGCGCCCGCGTTGGTGGTGACGATGAAGTCCAGGGGCGCGTCGAGTTCCCGGACGCAGTGGCGCGAGAGGAACCGGCACCCCTCGAGGTGGGCCTCCACCGGGTCGCCGGAAAACACCCCCGTCACCCGCTTCGCCGTGTCCAGGGTGACGTTGACCACGAAGTCCGCCCCCGCCATCGTCATCACTTCGAGACCGGCCTCGTGGAAGGGGTTGCCCTCGAGCCGCCCGTACTCGCACCCCGGATGCGCCACCATCTCCGGGCCGTGCATGTACTGGAGCGTCTCCAGGGACGAGATCCCCGGCAGGATCGACTTGCGCCCCCCGGAGTAGCCGGCCCACATGTGGGGCTCGATGAAGCCGGTGAGGATCTTGAGTTCGGCTTCCAGGTAGCGGCGGTTGACCAGCGCGGGGACCTTCCCCCCGATCCGGCCGACCTCCGTCATGTCGTCCCGGGCCCGGGAGAGATGGTCCACCACCCGGTACCGCTGCGCGATGTCCGGCCCGACGAGCCGCTCGTGCTCCTCGGGCGTGGAGGGGCGGTGCATCCCGGTGGCCACCAGGATCAGGATCCTCTCCGGGGGGACCCCGGCCGCCTCCAGGGTCTGCAGGATCGGGCCGAGCAGCAGCGGGTTGGGGACCGGCCGGGTGACGTCGCTGACCACCACGCAGGCGCTCTGGCGGCCGGCGGCGATCCGCGCCAGGGCTTCGCACGCGCGGGGCCGCTGGAGGCTCCGCGCCACCTCTGCGGCCGGGTCCTCCAGGGGCGCGGCCGCAGAGGGGGCGATCACCCCCTGGAAGCCCGGCGTCTCGGGGAGATCCAGGGCGAGGCCCTCGTTCCCGTATTTCAGGAGCACTCGCATGACCGTGTGCCTCCTAGTGTCGCGTTCCCAAAACAAGGTCGTATTCGAACGCCCCGGCATCCCGGCCCGCTACGTTCCTCGTCGGTCGAATACGGCCCGGTATTCTCGCTCCTCGCGCCTTGCGGGACCGAGCGCCGGAGCGCTCTCGGTACGCGACCCTGCTTCGAGAACGAGACACTAGCGAGCCGTCCAGCCCAGGTCCATCAGGTGCGCCGCACCGGTCATGGAGCCGGCCCGGTCCGAGGCGAGGAACAGGGCGAACTCCGCCACCTCCTCGGGCTCGATGAGTCGCTTGATGGCCGCGGGTTCGAGCATGATCCTCTGGACCACCTCGTCGGGCCCGATGCCGTGGGTCTTCGCCTGGGCCTCGATCTGCTTCTCCACCAGGGGGGTGCGCACGTAGGCGGGGCAGATGGCGTTCACGGTGATGCCGTGGGCCGCCACCTCCAGGGCCACGGTCTTGGTCAGCCCCAGCAGGCCGTGCTTGGCCGAGATGTAGGCGGTCTTGAACGGGCTCGCCACCACGCCGTGCAGCGAGGAGATGTTCACGATGCGGCCCCATCCGTGCTTCTTCATGCCGGGCACGAGGTACTTCGTGAGCTGGAAGGGCGCGACGAGCATCACCTGGATCATCTTGACCCAGACGTCCTCGGGGAAGTCCTCCACGGGGGAGACGTGTTGGAACCCCGCGTTGTTGACGAGCACGTCCACCCTCCCGCGGACGCTCTCGGCCTCGCGGGCCAGTTCCCGCACGGAGTTCCGGTCCGAGAGGTCGGCCTGGAGGAAGACTCCCCCGATGTCCTTCGCAACCTCCCGGCCCGCCTCGGCGAAGTCGTTGACGATCACCGTCGCCCCCTCGCGGGCGAAACGCTCCGCGATGGCCTTGCCGATGCCGCTGCCCGCCCCGGTGACCAGGGCCACCTTCCCGTCCAGTTCCATTCCCTTCCTCCTCCCGGCGGGCCTCCCGCCGGTCTCCAGGCTCGGCGACGGCGCCGAGGAGCCGTTCACTCGGGCAGCATCTTGCCCGGATTGAGGATCCCCCGGGGGTCCAGGGCCTGCTTGATCCGGCGCATGTACTCCAGGGCCTTCCCGTGCTCGGCCGCGACGAAGGGCAGCTTGCCGACCCCGATGCCGTGCTCGCCCGTGCAGGTGCCCCCGATGGCGATGCTGTGCTCCACCACGGCGTGGTTCACGCGCTGCACCGCGGCCTTGGCCTGCTCGTCGGCGGGGTGGTACATGAGGCCCAGGTGCAGGTTCCCGTCCCCGGCGTGGCCCCAGAAGAAGCCGTTGATCCCCTCGCGCGCCACGGCCTCCTTGGCCTTGTCCACCATCTCCGCATAGCGGCTGATGGGAACGCAGGTGTCCACGAGCAGCACCATCTGACCGGGGTGGTTGCGCTTGATGGACTCCAGGGCCCCGTGGCGCACCTCCCACAGCCTCGCCCGCTCGTCGGCCCCGATCCCACGCTCCACCTTGGCGGCGCCGTGCTCCTGGAGCACGGCCTCCACCATCTCGTACTGGCTGGCCAGGGCGGACTCGTTGACGTTGTGGAACTCGAGGAAGAGCATCGCCTTCTCCTCGAGGTCCATCTGCTGGTCCTTGTTGATCTCCGCCACCACCGCCTCGTCCATGAGCTCCAGTGCGGCCGGGTTGAGGCCGTAGCGGATCGTGTCGCTCACCGCCTCGCAGGCGTCGTGGATGGTGGGGAATGTCGCCACCACCGTGAGGTACTCGGGGGGCAGGCCCTTGAGGCGCAGCGTGGCCTTGGTGACGATGCCCAGGGTGCCCTCGCTCCCGACCATGAGGCGCAGAAGGTCGTAGCCCGACGAACTCTTGATGGCGTGGCTGCCGAGCTTGAGGACCTCGCCGTCCGCCATCACCACCTCCATCCCGAGGATGCTGTCCCGGGTCGCGCCGTAGGCCACGGTTCGCACGCCGGAGGCGTTGTTCCCGATCATGCCGCCGATGGCCGCCCACGCCCCGGGGTCCGGGGGGAAGAACAGCCCGTGATGGCGAAGCTGGTTGTTCAGCTCCCGGTACTGGATGCCCACCTCCACGTCCACCTGGAGGTCCTTCTCCCGGATCTCCAGCACGTGGTTCATCTCGGTGAAGTCGAGCACGATGCCCCCCTTCACCGGAATGGGATTCCCCTCCAGGCTCGTTCCCGCGCACCAGGGGGTGACGGCGTAGCCCTTCTCGGCCGCGAGTTTCACGGCCGCGACGACGTGCTCGGTCGTCTGCGGCCAGACCACCACGTCGGGGCGGTGGGGCTCGTGGTAGGACTCGTCCCGGGAGTGGAGGTCCAGGTTGGATTCGCCGGTCGACACGTGGGACTCGCCGATGACTTCCTTCAGGCGGGCGATGTCGTCGGGGGAGACGCGGGGATATTTCATGGGTCACCTCTCAGGGCGGTCAGCCCGCGGCAAACACCTTGGCGGGAAGCCACAGGATGATCTCCGGGAACGCGATCAGGAGGGCGAGGCCGATGAGTTGTAGGATTACGAAGGGCATGATGCCCCGGTAGATATCGCCCATGCTCACCTCGGCCGGGGCCACGCCCTTGAAGTAGAAGAGCGCGTAGCCGAAGGGCGGCGTCAGGAACGAGGTCTGGAGGTTCACGCAGACGAGCATGGCGAACCACAGGGGGTTGAACTCCAGGTCCATGGCGATTGGGGTGAAGATGGGGACCACGACCAGCAGGATCGCCGCCCAGTCGATGAACATTCCCAGCAGGAAGACCACAGCCATCATGATGGTGAGCACCACGTAGGGGCTCACCTCCATGCCGAGCAGTGCGTCGGAGACCACGTCGCCCCCTCCCAGGAACAGGAACACCACGCTGAAGAGCTTCCCGCCCACGAAGAGCAGCATGATCATGGCCGTGGTGCGGGCGGTCGAGACGCTCGCCAGCCGGATCACCTCCCAGTCCAGCTTCCGGCTCATCCAGGCCAGCGCCAGCGCTCCGACGCAGCCCAGGGCCGCGGCCTCCGTCGGCGTCGCGATCCCGGCCAGGATGGTTCCCATGACGATGAGGATGAGGCTGAAGGGGGGCACGAAGCTCTTCATGGTCATGACGAACTTCTGTGCGCCGGTGTGCGTGCGTTCTTCGGCCGGGATCGGAGGGCCGAGTTCGGGGTTCAGGGTGCAACGCACCCAGACGTAGGCGATGTACAGACCGGAGAGCACCAGCCCGGGGAAGACCGCCCCCGCGAAGAGATTCCCCACCGAGGTCTCCTTGAGGCCGGTGAGACCCCCGTACACCACCAACATGATGCTCGGCGGGATCAGGATGCCCAGGGTTCCGGAGGAGCAGATGATCCCGGACGTGAGCCCCTTCTCGTAGCCCTTCTTGACCAGCGCGGGACCAGCCATGAGCCCCATGGCCACCACCGACGCGCCGATGATGCCCGTGGTGGCGGCGAAGACGGTGCTCACGACGATGACGGCCAGCCCCAGGCCGCCCTTGAGGCCCCCGAGGACGATGTAGAGCGCCTCGAACAGCCCTTCGGAGACCTTGGATCGGTCGAGCACCTGGGCCATGAAGATGAACAAGGGCACCGCCACGAGCACGTAGTTCTGCTCGATGCCCCAGACATTGTTCACGAACAGGTCCAGCAGCGCCGGCACGTTGAAGCCGTTGTCGATCAGCCCGAAAAGGGTCGCGACGGCAGCGAGGGTCACCGCGAGCGGATGGCCCAGTGCGATGGCCGCCACCAGGGTGGCGAACATCAGGACGGTCAGGATCTCCGGGCTCATGGCTCGCTCCCGTCTCGGTGGAGGCCTCGAAGGGACGTGACGTCCTGGATGAGCTTGGCCAAGCCCTGCAGCCAGAGGAGGATCAGGCCGGCCGCCATGATGCTCTTGTAGGGGAAGACCTTGGGAGCCCAGGAGGTGGACGCGAGTTCCCACTGCTGCCAGGAGGTGGCGGCGTAGATGATCGACCACACCGCCAGAAGTCCCATCGTGGGGAGGAACACCAGGAGGTTGACCGCGATCCGAAGCAGGGTTCGAGGACGGGGAGGCAGCCTCGCTTCGAAGATGTCGATGGACACGTGGCCGTCGTGCCGGTGGCAGTGACCGAACGCCAGGATGAAGTGCACCCCGTAGAGGAAGGTCGTCACCTCGAACCCCCAACTCGTGGGCGCATTGAGCGCGTAGCGCATGAAGACTTCGTAGGCCACCACCCCCACCATGGGCAGGATGAGGTAGGCGTTGAGGACTCCCACCCTCTCGTTGAGGGCGTCGATCCAGCGGGCCACGGCCTGCATCGGCCTCCTCCTCTCGAAGCACCGCCCCGTCGGGGGGAGACCCGACGGGGCAGGGTCTCGACGGCTTACTGGAAGTGCTTGCCCTTCACGAACATCTCGTAGGGCCAAGGGGCCACGCCGCCCCGGATCTCCCGCCACTCCGCGAAGTCGGCCTTGAGCTGATCCTGAGAGTCGAGGACCTTCTTCACATCGGGGTACTTGGCCTTGAGTTCCGCGAGGTATTCATGGGTCCGCTTGGCGAACGAGTTGATCGTGTCTTCGTCCATCCGGACGAACTCCACGCGCTGCTTGAAGAGCTTCACCGCCTCGATGTTCAGGTTCTCCTGCCAGGCATTGGACCAGAGCTGGGTCTCCTTGGCTGCCGTGTCCACGATCCACTTGAGGTCGTCCGGCAGTTTCTTCCACGCGTCCATGTTGAAGGCGAAAGCGCACTGCACGGAGGGCTGATGGACGCCGGGCTCGATCACGTATTTCGTGATCTCGTCGAAACCCATCGGGTAGTTCATGGCCGGCGTGCTGAATTCGGCGGCGTCGATCACGCCCCGCTCGAGGGCCAGGTAGATCTCGCCGCCGGGCAGGGGCGTCACGCTGGCCCCCAGGCTGTTCATGATGTCCATGTACCAGCCGGGCGTGCGCACCCGCATCCCGGCGAAGTCGGCCATCTTGGTGGCTCGCTTGTTCGAGAACAGGCCCATCTCCTGACCGCCGTTGCCGCCCGGGAGCGCGTACAGGTTGTAGCGGCCGTAGAGTTCCTGCATCATCTCGAGCCCGCCGCGCTCGTAGAGCCAGATGTTGTACCCCTCGGCATCGAGCCCGAAGGGCACGGAGGCAAAGGCCACGAACGCCTCGTTCTTGCCCTTCCAGTACCCCGGCCAGTCGTGGAGCACGTCGGCGGAACCCTTGCTCACCGCGTCGAAGCTCTCCATCGCCCCCACGAGTTCGCCGGCGCTGAAGAGCTTGATCTCGAGCCGCCCGCCCGAGGCCAGGCGCACCGTGTCGGCGAAGTGCTGGCACATGTCGTAGAAGAGAAGGCCCTTGGACCAGGGCATGACCATCTTCCAGCGGATCTTCTCGTCGCTGGTCTTGACCTTGAGCTTCTCCACCTGCTCGTGACGCTTGTCGGCGCCGAACTTCTCCCGCTGCTTCTTCTCCTGCGCCACCGCCGGCGCGGCGGCGACGCCGAGCGTGGCCAGCAGGGCGAGACCGGTCAGGATTCTTCCTCTTCGCATGGCTCCTCCATTCCCTCGGGTGGGTGGGGCAGGGCCCGCCGGCACGTTTCCGGCGAGTCTACAGCGGGGTGGTGGCGAGGCAAGGATGCCTCTTGGTCAAATGATCTGACCAAGCCTCTTAAACCAGGGTTTTAGCGGATGTCAAGGGCCGTTGTTGCTTTTCTGGGGAAAAATGAAACCAGCGGGGCTGCTCACCCCTCGACAGCAGCGCCCGTGCATGCTATGAAACAAAATCGGTATGACCAGAGCTGAGGAGTCGTCATGGCCTTCGACCGAGTGAAGTCGCCCAAGATCTCCGACGCCATCGTGGAGCAGTTGGAGGCCCGCATCCTGGAGGGCACCCTCAAGCCGGGGGAGAGGCTGCCACCGGAGCGGGACCTCGCCCAGCGGCTCGAGGTGTCGCGGCCCTCCCTGCGGGAGGCGCTCCAGAAGCTCGAGACCATGGGGCTGGTGGAGACGCGGCAGGGCGGGGGCACCTATGTGGCGGCCATCGTGGCTCCGGTGTTCACCGACCCGCTGCTGCAGGTGTTCCAGCGCCACCCCGAGACGGTGTACGACCTGCTGGAGTTCCGCCTCGCCCTCGAGGGGATCTCGTCCTACTTCGCTGCGCGCCGGGCCACGGACGCCGACCGGGAGATCCTGCAGCGGCGGTTCGAGGCCATGGAGCAGGCGCACCGCCGGGAGGATCCCGTGGCCGAGGCGGAGGCGGATGCCGACCTGCACCTCTCCATCGCGGAGGCGGCCCACAACGCGGTCCTCCTGCACATCATGCGTGGCCTGTTCGACCTGCTCCGCCGGGGCATCGTCTCCTCCCGGGACCGCCTCTACACCCGGGAGGGGGTGCGGGAGGTGCTCCTGCGCCAGCACGGCGAGCTGTTCGACGCCATCCTGGCGCGAGACGAGGAGAGGGCCCGCGGCGCGGCCCACGAGCACCTGGCCTTCGTGGACCGGACCCTCCGGGACCTCGACCGGGAAGAGGAGCGCAACCTGCGCTCGCGGCGCCGCCTCGAGGTCCTCGACTCGGCGTAGCCCTCGCCCCCGCCGCTCCACCTTCGCCGCCGCGGAAAGGCCCGGATGTCGCCATCCGGGTCTCGCATCTTGACACCCCCGCCCCAGATCCTTATGAAGGGCGCCCTCGGTTCCCGCTCGGAGGAGATACATGGGGAAGGACTACTACGGGGCGCTCGGCGTGGGGCGCGACGCCAGCCCCGACGAGATCAAGAAGGCCTACCGCAAGCTCGCCCTCCAGCACCATCCCGACCGCAACCCCGGCAACCGGGAGGCGGAGGAGAAGTTCAAGGTCCTCGCCGAGGCCTACGAGGTGCTGGCCGATCCGGAGAAGCGCCGGCTCTACGACACGTACGGGGAGGAGGGGCTCCAGGCGCGCGGGGTGCACCACGGATTCCGGGGCTTCGAGGACATCTTCTCGGCCTTCGGCGACATCTTCGGCGACCTGGGTTTCGGGTTCGGCCCCCGGCCCGGCCGTCGGGTGCGCCGCTGCGGATCGTGAGCGTCGGGCGGCTGGTCGGGCCGTCGGGGGGGCCGCGGGCGCGACCTGCGCCACGAGATGGGCATCACCCTGGAGGAGGTCGCCCTCGGGGCGACGCGCAAGATCAAGGTCCGCAAGCCCGCTCCGTGCCCCGACTGCGCCGGGAGCGGGGCGGCGAGTCCCTCGGACGTGCGCCAGTGCGAGAGCTGCGGCGGTCGGGGGGCGGTGACCCAGGTGCTGCGGCAGGGGTTCGCCACCTTCCAGACGACCCAGCCGTGTCCCGCTTGCGGCGGGGCCGGGAAGAGGATCGAGCGGGCCTGCGAGCGCTGCGAGGGACAGGGCGTCCATCGGGCCGAGAAGGTGGTGGAGGTCCGAATCCCCCCCGGAGTGGAGGACGGTCAGCAGCTGCGTGTCGAGGGCGAGGGCGAGGAGGTGGCCGACGGCGTGCCGGGGGACCTCTACATCGTGCTCCGGGAGGAGGAGCACTCGCTCTACGAACGACGCGGCGCCGACGTGTTCGCCCCACTCCGGGTCGATTTCCTGAGGGCCGTGGAGGGGGGAAGCGTCGAGATTCCCGCGCCCGACGGCTCGGCGCTGCGGGTGGAGATCGCCGAGGGGGAGCAGTCCGGTACCGTCAAGGTGCTCGAGGGCAAGGGCCTGCCGGTGCTCGGCCGGCGGCGCACGCGCGGCAACGTCTACCTGCAGGTGTGGGTGGCGACGCCCAGCGGTCTGGATCGGGAGCAGAGGAAGGCCCTTCGGCGGATCGTGGAGGGGCTCCCGCCGTGCGAGGACGGGCCGGCCCACGGCGGCTGGAAGGAGTGGATCCAGGCCCTCTTCGGGGGCCACCG
Source organism: uncultured Thermodesulfobacteriota bacterium (assembly GCA_964548515.1). Lineage (GTDB taxonomy): Bacteria > Desulfobacterota > Deferrisomatia > Deferrisomatales > JACRMM01 > CAZGRT01. The sequence goes on along the minus strand of CAZJSF010000012.1, from coordinate 8,154 downwards.
GAGCTGAACGCCCGGCGTCAGTGCGCCGGGATCGCCCCTCCCGAGTTGAGCAGCACGGCGCGCTCGAAGTCGGACGGGTTCGTGGCCCCCGAGCGCGCCACGTCGAAGTCGATGATCCCCTCGTTGAACAACTGCATGAGGTGCTGGTCGAAGGACTGGGTGCCGTAGTTGTCGCGCCCCGCCTCGATCACGTCCTTCACCTCGTGGGTCTTGTGGGGGTCCTTGATGCACTCCTCCAGGTGCTTCGTCATCCGGAGGATCTCCAGGGCCGCGACCCTTCCCCTGCCGCCCTTCCGGGTCATGAGACGCTGGCTCACCGTGCCCTTCAGGTTCTCCGCCAGGCGGATCCGCACCATGTTCTGCTCTTCGGACGGGAAGACGCTGATGAGGCGGTTGATCGTCTTGGCCGCGTCGGTGGTGTGCACCGTGCTGAACACCAGGTGCCCCGTCTCGGCCGCCTTGAGCGCGATGTCGATGGTCTCCGTGTCGCGCATCTCGCCCACCAGGATGATGTCGGGGTCCTGACGGAGAGCGGCCCGCAGCGCCACGTTGAAGCCGGGCGTGTCCATGCCGATCTCCCGCTGGCTGATCGAGCTCTTCTTGTTGCGGTGCATGAACTCGATCGGGTCCTCGATGGTGATCACGTGGTACCGGGCACTCTCGTTGATGTGGTCGATCATGGCGGCCAGGGTGGAGGACTTGCCGCTGCCCGTCACCCCGGTGATCAGCACGAGGCCCCGCTCCTCCATGGCGATGTCCCGGAGCACGGGGGGCAGACCGAGCTTCTCGAAGGTCGGGACGTCGAAGGGGATCACGCGGAGCACGGTGGCGAAGCTGTTGCGCTGGCGGAAGATGTTGACCCGGAACCTCCCGACGCCCGACAGCGAGTAGGAACCGTCCCACTCCTGAAGGCGGTCCAGGGTGATCGGGGGATTGGCTCCCTCCAGGATGGTCTCGGCCACCTTGCGGGTGTCCTCGGCGGACAGAGGCGGGCTCTTCACCTCCTGCAGGACCCCGTTCACCCGGAGCAGGATGGGCGTGCTGACCTTGAGGTGGATGTCGCTGGCGTCGGTCCGCATCGCCGCGGCGAGGATCTTGTGGAACGTCTCCTTGTCCATCGTGGCTCCGGGCAAGAGGGTTGGGGGGTGAACGAGGCCTGCGCAGCGCTCAGTGCAGGTCGACGTCCGGCGGGGGGGGGAGGCCTCCTCCGAACCACGCCGGGATGGACGCCAGTTCCCCGACCGTCCCGCAGGACGGGCAGTAGGCGTACCACAGGCAGTCCGCGCCCCGGTTCCGGGCGCTGTTCGCGAGATGGGGATGTCCGCACGCGTGACATCGCCCCCCGTCGGGGGCGAAACTGACCGTGGCCTCCTTGACCGGCACCGCACACCTCCTTGGAGCGGGTTCCGGACAACGGATCGGCCTGGAGCCGCCCTTCCTTGAGGCGGCCTCCGCGGCGCCGAAACGCAGGCGAAGGGGGACGACGTGGTGCCCTGGGATCTCGGACCCTGGATCGAAGCCCTCGCCCGGCGGCGGCCGACGCCGGCCGGGGGCTCCCTCGCGCTGGTGACCCTGGCGGGCGCGGCGGCTCTCGTCGGGAAGGTCTCGGCCCTCTCCGGGCGCCCGTCGGGCGGATTCGAGAGGCTGGCCGAGGATTTCCTGGAGGCCGCCCGGCTGGACGCCGGCCTGTACCCCCGGGCCGACGCCCGTCCCGACGCGGTGCGGGCAGCCCTGGAGGCGGAGGCGGCGCACCTGGAGCGGGGGGTGGAGTTCCTGGGGGCTCTCGGAGAGGTGTTCGCCGGGCTCCCGGAACCCCTTGCGGCCGACGTGGCGGCCGGCGAACGGCTTTCCCGGGCCGCGTGCCGGACGCTGCTGGCCAACCTCGCCGTCAACCTCGGGCGTTGGAGCGGCCGGGTCGACGGCCTGGACGGAGTGGCCGAGAGCGTGCGCCGGCTCTGCGGGGAACTGGAGGCGGCGTGAGCGGTTGGGGTTGCCCCCACGACGACGCGGGACGATGTGCCCTGCGGGAGGAGCCCTGCGAGCCGGGGGTCGCGGGGTGCGTGCTGGAGGGTCGTCTGCCCGCCGAGGCACACCCCGACCAGGCAACGCGGGGAGGGACCGCGTCCGTTCGGCGGGCGTCTCCGCGGGACCGAGGACGTTCCGGGTAGCCTCCCGGCCGAACCCCTACTCCACCCGGAGGAGCAGCGCCTTGAGGTAGGCGGTCTCGGGCATGGCCGGGATCCACGGGTGGTCGGGCGCCTGCCGGCCCGAGCCGACGGCGCGGACTTCCCGGCCCGCCTCCCGGGCCGCCCGCGCCACGGTCTCCACGAAGACCTCGGGGCGCACGTGGTGGCTGCAGCTGCATGTGACGAGGTGGCCCCCCGGCCGCACGCACCGAAGCCCCCACTTGTTCAGGTTGAGGTAGCCCTTCAGGGCCTCCGGGACCCGGCGCCGGGACTTCACGAAGGCCGGAGGGTCGAGCACCACGACGTCGAAGCCCTCCCGCTCGCTCTGCGCCTTCAGGTACTCGAGGGCGTCCGCGCGCACGAAGGCCGCTCCCTCGGCGGCGTTGGCCTCGGCGTTTTCCCGGGCGAGGCCGAGCGCGGACTCGGAACCGTCGAGGAAGACCACCTGCCGGGCCCCCCAGCGCGCCGCGTGGAGCCCCCACGCCCCGGAGTAGCAGAAGGCGTCCAGAACCCTCCCTCGGCCGGCCACGCGCTCGAGGAGCCGGTAGTTCTCCCTCTGGTCGAGAAAGAAGCCCGTCTTCTGCCCGCCCCAGGGGTCCGCCAGGAACCGCAGGCCGTGGAGGGCGAACGCGACCCGCGCCGGAACCTCGCCGCGCCCCAAGGCGACGCCGAGGGGCAGGCCCTCCAGTTCCCGGGCCGCCGCGTCGTTGCGGAGGACGATTCCCCGGGGCCTCAGCGTCTCTTCCAGGGCGTCCAGGACCCACGCGGTCCGGCGCTCCATGCCGGCCGTCAGGACCTGCACGACGCAGACGTCGCCGTAGCGGTCCGCCACGAGCCCCGGCAGATCGTCGGCCTCGCCGAAGACCACCCGGCACGCCTCCGCACCCTCCCGGCCCAGCCACTCGAGCCGCTTCTCCCAGGCGGCGCGGATCCTCCCGGCGATCGTCTCCGGTCCCAGGGGCTCCTCTCTCCGCAGCGAGTGGAGGCGCACCGAGATGAGGCTCGACGGGCTGAAGGTCCCGCTTCCCAGGAGTCGGCCCGAGGCGTCCTCCACCCGCACGTCGTCCCCGGGCGGGATGGAACGGTCGAAGTCCCGGATCTCGTTGGAGAAGACCCAGCGGTGGCCCAGGGCCAGACGCCCCTGCGCTCCCCTATGCAGGCGGATCGTTCGCATGACACTCTCCTCCCGCGCGATTATGCTACGGTTCCGCTCGGGACGCAGGATTCAATCGCGTGGAGATCGCTTGGGAAGGACGGGGAAGCCGGACACCGGGGGACGGGTCGAAGCGCTGGTCGTTGGGCGGCGGGAAGGGGGGCTGCGCCTGGACCTCTTCCTCGTGGGCGCCCTCGAGGGCGTGAGCCGGAAGCAGGCCAAGCGACTCGTGGACTCGCGGCGGGTCTCGGTGGACGGAAGGCTGGAACCCATGGCTTCCCGCCTGCTCCGCGCCGGAGAACACGTGCGGGTCCTGAGGCCCCCCGTGGTCCCGGAGGCTCCCGCCTCCGCCCTCGAGGTGCTGTTCCGCGACGAGCAGTGCCTCGCTGTGGACAAACCCGCCGGCATCCCCTCGGGGCCCACCCGGGACCCGGGCCGCGTCCACGCCGCCCTGCTGGCGGAGCGGGCGCTGGGAGCTCCCCTGACCCTGCTGCACCGGCTCGACAAGGACACCTCCGGCGTCCTGCTCCTCGGCCGGAACCGCGAGTTCAGCCGGGCGCTGCTGGACGATTTCCGCCACCGCCGTGTCGAGAAGGTCTATTTCGCTTTGGTGCAGGGCACCCCCCGCGAGCGTTTCGAGGTGGTCTCCCACTTGAAGGAGGCCGCGGGCGACCGCATCCTCACCGTGCGCAGCGGGGGCATGCGGGCCGAGACGGCCTTCCGGGTTCTGGCTCGGGCGAAGGGGTACGCGCTGGTCGAGGCCCGGCCCCGCACGGGGCGCACCCACCAGATCCGGGTCCACCTCGCAGGGGAAGGGTGTCCCATCGTCGGCGACGCCCGCTACGGGGGGTGTGCCGAAGTCGGGGGGCGCCCGGTCCCGCGCCAGATGCTCCACGCCCGCAGCCTGTCCTTCCGAGACCCCGCGTCCGGGGTGGAGGTGCGTGTCGAGGCCCCACTTCCCGAGGATTTCCTGGCGGCGGCGCGGGCCGCTTTCGGGCCGACCCTCCCGGCGGCCTTCGGCGTGGGGCGCCGACGTCGATGACGAAGCAGCGGAGTGGACCGTGAAGGAGGTGAAGACCATGATCAAGGCCGCCGTGTCTTTCGGGCTTGCACTCGTCGTGCTCGCCGCCGGATCGGCGGGTGCTTCCGGGATGACGCCACACCCGACCGGCAGGGCCTGGCTCGACCCGGCGGGCACGAGTTTTCACGGACGCAGTCCCCTCTCCTGCGCGGATTGCCACGACGAGGCTTCGGACTGCCTGCGGTGCCATTTCGGCCCCGAGGGGGACCGCGAGCCCCCGGGCTCCCGGTGGCGGCACGGGGCGCGGGGACACGAGCACTTGCGGCGCTTCGGAGCCGTCTGCCTGCGGTGCCACGAACTCGAACGCGGGTGGGGTGGGGGGCCCGGGCGCTGCCACGATTGTCACGGGGAGGGAGACGACGAGGGGGAGGGGCGGCGGCACCGGTCCGAGCGGGAGCGCGAGCGCCATCGGCACGACCACGAGGAGGACGACGGGGACGACGACTGACGGGGACCGGACTCCCGTTCACTCCGGCGGCAGGAGGCACAGGCTCCCGGGCCGCACGTGGAACCAGACCCGTGTCCCCGCCTCCATCGGATACTCCCGGGCCGCCCGGATGTTGAGCCAGGCGTCCAGGGCCAGATCCCCGAGGCGCAGGCGCACCAGGCGGTAGTGCCCCAGGTCCACCCAACTCTCCACGGCACCCCGGTGCAGGTTCGGGCGCCGGGGGTCGTCCGGCTCCCGGTCCGGCCGGACGAGGATCACCTCCTCGGGCCGGATGCCGACCGTGACTCGGCTGCCCTCCGGGAATTCGTCCGACGCCACGGCCTCGAAGGAGACCCCTCCGCCTTCCACCTCGAGGCGGCGCCGTCCGTCCGCCGCCTTCGCGCCCACACGAGCAGGGTAGAGGTTCTGAAGCATCAGGAACCGCGCGACCCGGAGGGTGGCGGGGCGGTTGTACAGGGCGGCGGGCCTCCCCGTCTGCTCGATCCGCCCCCCCATGAGGATCGCCATGCGGTCGGCCATGAGGAAGGCCTCCTCCGGGTCGTGGGTCACCTGGACCAGGGTGAGGCCCAGGCGGCGCTGGAGCTCCCGGAATTCGATCTGGAGGCGCCGGCGAAGCGATGCGTCCAGGGCCGAGAAGGGCTCGTCCATGAAGAGCACCCGGGGCTCTGTCACCAGTGCTCGGGCGAGAGCCACCCGCTGGCGTTCCCCCCCCGACAGGGTGGCGGTGTCTCGCCGGTCGATCACCGGGGAGAGGTTGAGCAGCTCCACCCAACGGGAGAGACGCTCGGAGAGGTCGGGCCGGTTCAGTGCCCGGGCCCGGAGCCCGAAGAGCACGTTCTCGCGCACCGAGAGGTGGGGGAAGAGGGCCAGGTCCTGCGGCACGTACGCCACGTTGCGGGCCTCCGGCGGCAGGCGGGTCGCGTCCCGGCCGTCCAGGAGAACGCGGCCGCTCTCCACGGGCCGCACGCCCAGCAGCGACTCGAGAAGCAGGGTCTTGCCGGCACCGGACGGCCCGAGGACGAAGAAGCTCTCCCCCGCCTCCACCGCCAGATCGACCTCTTCCAGGCGGAAGGAGCCGAAGCGGACGGAGAGTCCTTCGCAGCGGATCACCGCCCCTCCCCGAGGAGGCGCACCGCCGCCAGGGCGAGAAGGCCGGTGCCCGAGAGCAGCAGGATCAAGGCCACCGCCCCCGGGATGTCCGCCGAGGCGAGCCGCAGGTAGATGGCCACGGGGATGGTCTCGGTCTTGCCCGGCACGGCGCCGGCCAGGGTCACCGTGGCCCCGAACTCCCCCACCGACCGCGCCCAGCCCAGGATGAACGCGGCGAGGAGCCCCCGGCGCGCCATCGGGAGGGTCACCCGGCGAAAAGCCCCGGCGGGGCTGCATCCGAGGAAGCGGGCCACCTGCTCGTAGCGCACGTCCACGGCCTGGAAGGCGGCCTTGAGCACCCGGATGGAGAGGGCCAGCGCCACGGTGAACTGGGCGAGCACGATGCCCGGCACCTCGAAGACGAACCGCAGGAGGTGTGTCTCGATCCACTGCCCGGAGGGGGTTCCGAAGAACAGCAGCCAGGAGACACCCAGGGCCACCGGGGAGAGGACGATGGGGAGGTCCAGGACCACGTCGAGGGCGGCGGAGCCGGGGAAGCGGGACCTCGCCAGGGCGTAGGCGGCCGGCACGGCCACGAGCAGAGCCAGCAGGGAGGCGAGAGTCGAGGTGCCGAGGCTCAGGAGGACCGCCCGCCGGATCGGCGGCTGGGCGAGTGCACCGAAGGGCCCGTGGAGGCCGGTCCCGGCCAACTGGGAGAAGAGGATCGTGCCGACCACGGCCAGGGCGGCGAGCACGGCGGCCCCGAGAACGGCCGAGAACGCGCCCCGGCGCAAGCTCACCTCCATCCCTCGGGCAGCGGGAACTCCCCGCCCACCGGCGTGTCCGGGCGCGCGAGAGCCCTGGCCTCCTCGATGCTCGCCAGGTAGCCGTGGCGGCGAAACGCCTCCCGGCCTTCCGGCCCGGAGAGGAAGGCGAGGAACTGCCGGGCGAGTCCCGGCTCCCGCGAGAAGGCCGAGACCGCGGCCGGCGCATATCCGATCCGGGGGACCCTCTCGGGTGGGTACGGCACGGTCTCGATGCGGGCCGGGTCCCAGTCGTCGAACACGTCCCACCCCAGAACGGCGTCCACCAGGCCCAGGGCGATCATCTGCGCGGTCTTCTCGCAGGACTCCGCCCAGTTGACGATGTTGGGCCGCACCCGCTCCGCCAGCCCGCTGCGCTCCAGGGCCTCCACCCCGTAGAGGCCGACGCACACGGTCTCGGGGCGGGCGATCCCGACCCGAAGCCCCGGGCGCGCGAGGTCTTCGAGGGACCGGATCCCCTCGGGGTTCCCGCGGGCCACGGCGATGGCGGGGAGCAGGTAGAACAAACGCACCTCGGTGAGGGGGTCCACGAGTTCCCGGCGCTTGGCGATCTCCATGAAGTCCGAGGAGCCGGGGAGGTAGACGTCGCCCCTCCGGGCGAGCTGCATCTGCGAGAGCACGGCGCCGGACCCGCCGAAGTGGACGTGCACCCGGGTGCCGGAGCGCATTTCGAAGGCTTCGGCGAGCTCCTGGACGGCGGGCCTGGAGGCCGAGCCGGCGAACACCTCGAGGGAGCGCGGAGCCGCCCGGGCGGTTGCCGGCTGCACGGCGAGGGCGGCCGTGAGGGCCAGGATGCGGGCCAACCGTCGGGGTGCGGTCACCGGAGGCTCCGGGCTGCAGGGGGCACGACGTCTCAGGATACGACGTCGGGCGCCCGGGACCAAGCGGGGGATCGGGCTCAGCGGGGGCAGGACTCCGCAAGAGGTGTCGCCTGCGGAGGACGAGCGCCCCGGGCTCAGGCCCTGGCCGCCTCGGAGGCCACACCGGGGGAGAAGTGTCTCTTCTCCAGTCGGAGCGCCACATTGACCAGGCCGATCAGCACGGGCACCTCGACCAGCGGTCCGATGACCGCGGCGAAGGCCTCCCCGGAGTCGATCCCGAACACCGCCACCGCCACGGCGATGGCGAGTTCGAAGTTGTTCGAGGCCGCGGTGAAGGACAGCGTGGCGGTCTGGCCGTAGGTCGCCCCCACCTTGCGGCTCATGTAGAACGACACGAAGAACATGATCAGGAAGTAGACCGTGAGCGGAATGGCGATCCGGACCACGTGCATCGGCAGCTGGACGATGAACTCGCCCTTGAGGCTGAACATGACCACGATGGTGAAGAGGAGCGCGATCAGGGTGATCGGGCTGATCCGGGGGATGAACTTC
>CAZJSF010000011.1:0-31480 GCA_964548515.1 uncultured Thermodesulfobacteriota bacterium | reverse complement strand
GGGGGCGGTCATCGGGTCGCACTGATTATCGGCACACACCTGGTAACCGATCAGTCCCTGGATTTCCAGCGCGCCCGCGGCGTCGTCGGGAACCTGAATCGGGACCGTCCACGTGACCGGCCCTGCGTCGCAGCGGGTCACGGGCTCCGGGGCCTCAGGTGTACAGGTGGGTGCGGGTCCAGGGGAGGTCGTTGTCCTGGGGGCGGGAGAAGAGCACCTGGAAGAGTTGGAGGCTGCCGGTGGCGAAGCTGGCGACGGACCCCGCCAGGTAGAGCCGCCACGCCCGGACGAATCGCTCGTCGAACATGGCGCGGACCCGCTCCGCGTTCCGGTCGAAGCGCTCGAGCCAGTGCTCCAGGGTGCGGGCGTAGTGGAGTCGCAGGTTCTCCACGTCGAGCACCGAGAAGTCGTAGGGCTCGAGGACCTCCATCGTCTCCCGCAGGGTCGGGGGGTAGCCGCCGGGGAAGATCCGGCGCTCGATCCAGCGGTGCAGGGGGGCGGGACGGTTCCGGCCGATGAAGTGGAGCAGGCCCCGGCCGCAAGGCTCCAGGCAGCGGTGCACCACGCCGCCCAGGTCCCCGTAGTGGTCCCGGCCCACGTGCTCGAGCATTCCCACGGAGACGAAGGCGTCGAAGCGCCCGCCGATGTTGCGGTAGTCGTCCTCCACGAACTCGACGCGGGCCGCCAGGCCTTCGGCCGCGGCCCGGTCCCGGGCCCACGCCACCTGCTCCCGGCTCACGTTGAAGGCCCGCACCCGGGCGCCGTATTCCCGCGCCATGTGCAGCGCCAGGGCCCCCCAGCCGCACCCGGCCTCGGCCACGCGCTCGCCGGCCCGCAGGCGGAGCTTCCGGCACACGTGGTCCATCTTCGCGGTCTGGGCCTCCTCGAGGGTCGCGCCCGGGTCGGCGTAGTAGGCGCAGGTGTAGACCATCTGCTCGTCGAGCCAGAGGCGGTAGAAGTCGTTGCCGAGGTCGTAGTGGTGGTGGATGTTCTCCCGAGCGGCCTCGGGGGTGTTGCCCCGCGGCCGGCGGAGCCACGCGAGGGCCCTTCCCCCGGCCGAGGAGAATCCCCCCGCCCGGTACCAGGCACGGTAGGTCTCCTCGAGGAAACGCAGCAGATCGCCCTGCACGTCGATCCGCCCGGAACTGTAGTCGTCGCCGAAGTGCAACTCGGGGTCGAGGACGAGGCGGGCCAGGGCGCGGCGGTCCCGGAACCGGAGGCGTGCCACGGGAGGCGCCTCGGCGGTGGCGACCTCCCGGCCGTCCGGGAGCACCATGCCGACCGCGGGGTCTCCCGCGGCTCGCAGCACCCGGGTCGCGAGCCACCGGTCGAAGGAGGCGACGGGAGACGTCGCCGTTCGCTGCCGGGGGCCGGCCCGGGATTTCGGGGAAGCGCTGAAGGGGAATTCTCGGGACGGTTGCGCCCGCATGATCCACCTCCTGGCCGCCGGCTCCGCCGGGTCGTTTCCCCCTGTCTACCGCAGAATCGGGGAGGTGTCCAAAGGGCGGCCTTGGGAAGGCGGGCCCGCCCCGGTAGACTCGGGTGGGCGTGCCGGGCGGAAGAAGGGAGGGGCGAGATGGCGCGGTGGTTGTTGAAGACGGAACCCGGGGAGTACGCCTTCGCCGACCTCGAGAGGGAGCGGAGGGGCGTCTGGGACGGGGTGCGAAATGCCCAGGCCCAAAAGAATCTGCGGGCCATGGTCCCGGGGGACGGGATTCTTGTGTACCACACTGGGACGGAGCGCTCGGTGGTCGGCGTGGCCCGGGTCGCCCGCGCGGCGTACCCGGAACCGGAGGCCCCGGCGTTCTCCGCGGTGGACGTGGTCCCGGTGGCTCGGCTCGGGCGCCCGGTGGCCCTGGCCGAGATCAAGGCGGAGTCCGCCTTTGCCGGGTCGCCCCTGGTTCGGCAGGGCAGGCTGTCGGTGGTGCCGTTGACCGAGCGCCAGTGGAGGGTGGTGATGGCGCTGGGGGACGGCCTGGCACGGGAAGCCTGAGGCCGGCCTACCGCGACCCTCGGGGCGGGGGGGGCGTCCCTCGTCCTTCTCGGGGCTAGGACCGGTCGAAGGCGACGGTGACGTCGCGAGTGGGCGAGGGATCCGCCGGGGCCCGGGACCGCTTTCGGACCGCCTCGATCTCGCGCCGGTTCTCCTCCCACCATCGGCGGGCGTCCTCCGGGGTCCACGCCGGCCCGGCGGCGACGGCGCGGAGCCGCCGTGCCACGTCCCCGGCGCCCGCCGGGCGCTCCGCCGCACTCTTGGAGAGGCACTCGCGGATCAGGTCGTCGAGGGCGGAGGGGATGGGCTGGGAGGTCCGCTCCGAGGGGCGGGGCGCGGGTTCGTGGACGGCGCGATGGCAGGTCGCCTCCGGGGTGGGGGAGGGGAACACGGGCTGCGCCGTGAGCAGGAAGAAGCCCAGGGCTCCGACCGAGTACAGGTCGGAACGGGGATCGACCGCGACCTCGCCCCGAAGCCGCTCGGGGGCGATGTAGTCCGGGGTGCCGAGGATGGGCACTCGTGCGCCGGCCGAGGGGTCCGCCGCCGGAACCGCCTCGGCGACCAGCCCGAAGTCGAGCACCTTCACGACGTCGAAGAGCCCGCCCCGCTCGCACAGGATGGCGTTCTGCGGCTTGATGTCGCGGTGCACCAGCCCCCGGGCGTGGGCCTCCGCCAGGGAGTCGCAGACCTGCGCGAGGATGTGGACCGCCCGGGCGGGGGGCACCGGACCCTGCAACTCCACGAGTTGGGCCAGGTCGAGCCCCGGCAGGTACTCCATCACGTAGTAGAACACGCCCTCCGGGGTGCGTCCGTAGTCGAAGACGGAGATGGTGTTCGGGTGGGTGAGCTGGCTGGTGAGCTGCACCTCGCGCTCGAAGCGCTCCAGGTCCTCGGCGCCGGCCCGGTCTCCGCGGATGAGCTTGATGGCCGTGGGCCGTCGCATCAGCGCGTGGCGCGCCTTGTAGACCTCGCCCATGCCCCCCTCGCCGACCTTCTCGAGCAGCGTGTACTGCCCCAACCGGGTGAGACGGTCGACCCGGCGGCGCAGCCGGGCGACGGAGCGCGACGAGAGGAGCAGCAGGGTCACGGCGATCCCGAGCAGGGCCAGCAGCGCCCAGAACGCGATCCGCAGGGGGCGCAGCGCCCGCTGGGCTTCCGTCTGCGCCACCTCGGTGGCCACGCCGAAGCCGTACTCCGGCAGCCAGCGCCACGCGCCGATGACCGTCACGCCCCGGTAGTCGCGGTAGCCGGAGAGGTCGACGCCGCTCCCGCCGGCCACCGCCGACGTCGCCATCCGGGTCAGGGGGCGCTGCCCCGCCGGGACGGCGGGGCGGTGACCCCGCGTGAGGTCTCCCCCGGGGTCGCCCACCCGCACCGCGAGGACCGAGCGGGCGTCCGTGCCGGGAGGCAGGAGACCGAGCCCCTGGAACCGGCGCTCGTGACGGCTCTCCGAGAGCAGGAGGCCGTTCCGGGCGAAGGCGTAGGTGTCGCCGCTCTCCCCGGCCCGGCCGGAGGAGAGGATGCGGCTGAAGTCCTTCTCCGGGTCGATGGTGAAGGCGAGGGCGGCGATGGGGCTGCCTCCCGCGTCGAGAACCGGCGCGGCCACCACGATGACCGGCCGGCCCGCCCGGGCTTCCTCCGCCATCAGGACGTCCTTGGCCGTGGGCTTGAGGAACACGGTCTGTCCGGCCAGCACCCGGCGCACCTCCGGTTCCATGCCCGGGGAGACCCGGCGCCCGACGTAGCGCTCCAACTGGTCGGAGGCGAGGACGAGCCCGTCGGGGGCGATGAGGGCGAAGCCCCGGTAGTCCACGTCGGCCACGGCCGCCGCCAGGTGGGCCTGCAGCACCCCCTGGAGAGGGGAGGCCCGCAGCCGGGGTCCGGCGTCGGGGCCCGCACCGGCTTCCCGCACCAGTTCCGAGGCCCGCGCCCGGACCCGGTCGTCCGCGGCCCACACCCGGACGTCCTCCTTCTCGTTCTCGATCCAGACGCCCATGGCGGTGATGCTGGCGTCGAGGATCGACTCCAGCCCGGCGCCGAGGCTCTGATCCAGGCCTTCGCGCACGGCGTGGTGGGTCCAGGTTCCGGCCACGGCCAGCAGGAACAGTGCGGCGAGAGGCCACTGCCAGGGGCGGGGGGGGCGGTCCTCCGTCGAACCGGTCGCGAAAGGGCTCGGCTTCACGGCGCGGACGAGCTCTCGGGGAGTTCCACGACGCGCTCGAGTTCGGGCCGGATCGCCTGGGTCTCCGCCTTGACCGGGGAGAGGAGCTGGGTCTTCGCCTGGAACGCGCGCATCCCGCCCTGGATCTGGGCCTGCCGCGCCCGCTCGTACCACCCCTCCCGCATCACGTGGAGCACGGGCGGCCCGAGCCGCAGCGACTTGCGCTTGGCGTCGTACTCGATGTTGATGGAGGAGAGGTGCCGGTCGAAGGCGGCGAGGAACGCCTGGTGCGACTCGGGAGGAGCCTGGGTCGCGAACTCCACCCGGATCAGGTAGCGGTTGCCCCCCTGGTCGGCCTCGGCGCGGAAGTGGTCCGGGACGACCCCGGAGTCGGCGGCCGCCTTCTGGACGGCCATGATCACCTGGTTCACCGCCACCTTCTCCCCGGTGAGGTTGGTCATGCCGCGCCCCTTGCGGACGAAGACGATCTGCGGCGTGGCGTTGTAGCGTCCGGTGACCCGGACGACGTCGTTGATGTCGTAGCGGTAGAGCCCCCCGGTGGTCGTGACGAAGATGTAGTACTCCCGGCCCTCCTCGAGGTCCCCCACCCCCAGGAAGTTCCAGGCGGACGGGTCCTCGGCCTTTGACTCCAGGTCGTCCACCGGCACGAACTCGAAGAAGTTGCTCGCGATGGTCAGAACGCCCTGGCTGCCCTCGTCGGAGAGGGGCACCGAGCCCCGGGCCTCGCTGGAGAGGTAGCCCCAGTCCCGCACCGGCACCGGCCGGCGGCCGTCCGGGTCGAACCAGGCCGGGAACTTCTCCAGGTAGTGACCGACCGTGCCGCCCTTCCAGCAGCCGATCAGCGACAGGCGCGGCCAGTAGTCGCCGGGCAGCAGGTCTCCGTCGCGCCGCCGCCGGCAGGCCTCCAGGCGCGCGGCCGTCGCCGGGTTGGGGCGCAGCCGGGACTCGAGAACCCGGCGGATCCCGGGCTCCACGGCCACGTCGTGGGACAGCGTGCCGTCGCGGACGTCCCGGACGATCGCTTCGGAGAACTCGTTCGCCTTCTCGCACAGCTTCAGGATCGAGGAGGGGTTGGCCGTGGCCAGGAAGCGGACGTCGTGCTCCACGGCGGTCCGCATGATCGCGTAGTACTTGGCCGTGTAGTCGGCGATCTCGAAGACCTCGTAGGGGATCGAGTAGGCGCGCTTCACGATCCAGGGCATGTTCCGGTACATGTGGCCGGAGGTGGCGCCGAAGGGAACGCCCGAGGGGGTGTGCCCCTCCACGGCCGGTGAGACCAGGGTTACGACCTGGGCCTCGAATATGTCGGGGTGCGCCCTCTGCGCGTGGGCCATCCAGGTCCGCATGACGTCCTTGTGCTCGCGCCCCTGGCAGGTGGGTGTGACCGGCACGTACTTGGGGTCGCCGGTGGTCCCGCTCGTCTGGGCGAACAGAACGGGGTCCTCGGCCGTGAAGACGTTCTTCGCGCCCGCCACGACCCGCTGCATGTCCGCCTTGATGTCCTCGTAGGTGATCACCGGGACGCGGGTCCGGAAATCCTCGACGGTGCGGACGGAGTCGAAGCCGAAGCGGCGGCCGTACTCGGTCTGCGCGTTCTTCCGGACGAGCGCGAGGATCTTCTCGGTCTGGGTGCGGACCGGGTCCCGGGTGGCCTGCTCGAAGCGGGCCGCGGAGGCGCGGCTCGACATCCGGATGGCGAGGGATGCGAGGGACATGACCGACTCCTCGGGGCTTGGGGGAGGGGGCGAGTTCGCGTCGGAGTTGCCAGTATGACCGCGTGTGCTAACGTGTCAACTCCATTGGGATTTTACCGAACTCGTCGGAGGAGGCGGGAAGGATGAGGAGGGCTTCTCGGGTGCGTTGGGCCTCGGCCGCGGCGGCGGCGCTGCTCCTGGGGGGGTGTGCCGCGACCGTCCCCCCCCCGGGGAGGCCGGAAACCGGGAGGGGCTGGGGCGAGAGGCCGGAGATGCCCGAATCCCTGCGGACGGCCGTGGGTGGGGGGGCTCTCGAGTTCCTGCCCGGGCCGGACGGGTACGCCGTGCCGGTGCGCGTCTACGGGTCATCCGGAGGGAAGACGCCGGTGGTGCTCACCCACGGCCTTCAGAGCCACTCGGGGTGGTTCGCCCAGTCCGCGGCGTTCCTCGCCGGGCTCGGGCACCCGGCGTACGCGCTCGACCGCCGGGGTTCGGGGTTGAGCGAGGCCCCCCGGGGCGACGTGAAGGACTACCGGACCTGGGCGGAGGAGATCCTGACCGTGGCGGCAGAGGCCGGGCGGAGGCACGGGACGGCGCAGGTCTACCTCGTGGGACACTGCTTCGGCGCGATCCCGGCCGCGGTCTTCGCCGCCGCCCACCCGGAACTCGTCAAGGGACTGATCCTCACGACCCCGGGCCTCTACACCCGCACCACCGTGACCGCGGGCCAGGCGCTCCGGATCTTCTTCTCTGCCGCGGGCGAACGCGACTACTACCTGCCCGTCCCCCTGGAGACGCGCTGGTTCTCGGAGCTGCCGGAGTTCGAGGCCTTCGTCGCCGGGGACCCCCTGGCGCTCCGGGCGGCCACCGGCGACCTGTACTGGGAGATCCACCGGGCGCGGCGCGCGGTGGCACGACCCGATGGCCTCCTCATGCCGCTGTGGATGGGGCTCGCCGGGGAGGACCCCATCGCCGACAACGAGGCGAACGAGGCCTGGTTCCTGCGGGTTCCTTCCCCCCGGAAGACCCTGGTGCGCTACGGGGACGCCCGCCACGTGTTGGAGTTCAGCCCGGTGCGGGAACGATTCTTCGGGGACGTGGCGGCGTGGCTCGCGTGGGTGGAGGGTTCCTGACGATGGCACGGGCGGCACGATTCGAAGTCCTTGCGCTGGAACTCCCGTTCCGGAAGCCTTTTTCCCACGCGGCGGCGGTCCGGCACACGTCGAACAGCCTGATGCTCAAGTGCGTCACCGACACCGGCCGGGTGGGGTTCGGGGAGTGCCTGCCCCGGGACTATGTGTCCGGGGAGACCCGGGACGGGGTGTTCGAGCTCCTCTCCGACGGCATACTCCCGAGGCTGGTCGGCCGGGAGTTCCCGTCCTGGGAGCACCTGTGGGGGTTCCTGGCGGAGTGCAACGGCGAGGCTCCGGGGGGATGGGTCGAGCCGGGGCGGCCCCAGACGGCGGCGTGGGCCGCGGTGGACCTGGCGCTCCTGGACGCCTTCGGGCGCGAGTTCCGGCGCTCCGTCGCCGTGGGGGAGGGCGGAGGGCTTCCACCCGGCTTTCGTTACAGCGTGGTCTTCTCCGCCGCGCCGGGCCTGAAGTTCCTCAAGACCGCGCTCCTTGTGCGGCTCCTGGGATTCCGGCACGTGAAGCTCAAGGTGGAGCGGGACGGGAGCGAGCAGCTCGTGCGGACCGCCCGCCGCGTGCTCGGCCCACGCTGCAGCATCCGGGCCGACGCCAACATGGCGTGGACCGTGGACGAGGCGCTGGAGATCATGCCGCGCCTGGCCCGATGGGGCGTGCGGTGCTTCGAGCAGCCCGTGGCCGCCGAGGACCTGGACGGGCTGGCGCGCCTGGTGCGGGAGACCGGGCTGGACGTCATGGTCGACGAGAGCCTCACGGACGCCGCCTCCCTGGAGGCCGTGATCGCCCGGGGCGCGTGCACGGCGGTGAACGTGCGGATATCGAAGTGCGGGGGTCTGGTCGCGGCCTACGACCGGTGCCAGCGGGCCCTGGAAGCGGGCCTCGTGGTCCAGGTCGGGTGTCAGGTGGGGGAGACCTCGCTGCTGTCGGCGGCCCAGCTCCGCCTGATCGCGGGCGTGGGAAGGGTGGTTTACGGGGAGGGGTGCTTCGGGCGGCATCTCCTGCGCGAGGACCCGGTGGTGCCCCTGCTGCAGTTCGGCCGCGGCGGGAGCCCCCCGGCGGTGCCGGCCGGGGACGGCCTCGGAGTCGTGGTGGACGAGGGACGACTGGCCCCGTACGTGGTACGACGGACGTCGGTGCCTTGAACCGGTGCGTCGGGGAAGCGGCGCGCGGGTTCACCGCGCGGGTGCGGCGGGGTCGAGGGACCCGACGATCGGGTTGCGCAGGACGCCGAGGTAGTCGGAGCGCATCACCACCTCGTCCCCGGGAGAGAGGTACATCCACCGGTTCCACACGTTGGTGGGCCGGAAGATGACCCCGGCGGGGGTCCCGGAGAGGAGCAGGGTTCCCGGGGGCAGGACGCCGGAGGGAGGGAGGAGGGAGACGGTGGCTTCCTCGTACTCGTACCTCCGGTCGGCGCGACGGAGAGCCTGGGCGACGATCTCCCGGGGGGACCAGTTCATCGCGCCGGCCGAGGCGCGCTGCCGCAGCCGCCCGTTCACGTAGAGCGACACTCCGAGCCTCGTGAGGAACCGGTCGAGGTCCCGCGGGACGACGACGAGGTTTCCCACGGGGAGGAACCCGGGGCGGCCCTTGGCGTCGGCGAAGCCGGTGAGGCCCATCTCGCCCCCGAGCTCGATCTCCCGCACAAGCCGCCAGCGATCCGTGAAGTCGTTGCACAGCAGGATTCCGAGCGCCGGAGGGGAGGGAGCGCCGGGGCGCGCTTCCTCCAGGAGGGCGAAGCAGATCTCGGCCTCGTAGTCCAGGAGCACGGCGTCCCCGACCGCCACGGGGCTCCGGGCGCCGGTGGCCTCCGCCATCTTGGGAAAGAGGAACGGCTCCTCCTCCACGCCGACCTCGGCGGCGTGCTCCCGGTAGTTCAGGCCGGTGCCCACGTGGGGTGGCCGGGTGTCGAGGGGAACCTCCAGGTCCGAGGCGTCCACCTCCCGGAGCGGGCATCCTCCGGCCGCGGCCGACAGGATCCCCTCGTAGCCCCACGCGCGGAACAGGGCTCCGGGATCGGTCTCGGGTGTGCCGAGGGCCGAGCCCAGGTCGGTGCCTCGCACCCGCCCCCCGCGATACTCGGTCACGAGCAGGAGCCGGAGGGAGCCCTCCTCCCGGTAGCGGGCGAAGGTCAGCGCCTCTGCGGGGTCGGCGATGGAGACCTCGTCGAGGGCGGAGGGGTCGAGGCGTTCGTCGAAGAGGGGTCGGGAGGCCCACAGGGAGATCCCGGCGAACCCCGCGACGGAGAGGAGGAAGAGGCCGAACGCCGCCCGGGCGAAACGCCGCCCCCGTCTCCGCCGGCTGTGCAAGTCGTCCGTGGGCATTCGAGGGTCATCCTGCCCCGCTCCGAGGCGAGGCGGAGAAGCCGCCAGGAGCCTTCGGGTAGGATCGAGGCGGTAGGTGCCTTGGCGTCGGCTTCGTGCAGATGGTATCAACCGGAGGTGCGAAGGGGAAGCGGACGGGGGGGAGCGGACGGGGGGGGAGCGGACGGGGGGCGGAGGAGGAACGATGGAGGGAGTCATCCTCGGGTTCGACCGGGTGGAGGGGAAGGGCGTCGTACGCGGCGAGGACGGGCGTCGCTACCGGTTCGCCCGGGGCGACTGGCGCTCGGAGCGCGAACCCCTCGAGGGCCAGGGAGTCGATTTCGTCCCGGAGGGGGACGAGGCGCGGGAGGTCTACCTGCTCACGCCCCTGCGCTCGTTCCTCTCGGAGAAGGCCCGGGAGATCGAAGCCTCGGAGAAGACCCTGCCGATGCTCGTCTACATCCTGTACGTGGCCGCCTTCGCCTATGGGGTGACCATGGTCGTGGGCGCGATCCTCGCCTACGCCAACCGGGACCGGGTGCGGGGCACCTGGCTGGCGTCCCACTACGAGTGGCAGATCGGGACCTTCTGGAGGGGCCTGGTCGGCGTGATCCTCGGGGTGGCGCTGCTGCCGCTCTTCGGGCTGGGCTTCGTCGTCCTGGGGGTGACCTACCTGTGGGTGATCTTCCGCATCGTGCGCGGGCTGAGCGCCCTGTCGGAGGGGCGGCCCGTGGAACCGTGAACCCGGGCCCCCGTCGGGGCCCGAAACCGCATCGCAATCGGGAAAGGAGGGAGACGGATGGATCAGGAAGCGATTCGCAGCGCTCTGCAGGCGGTGGTCCCCTACGTGACGACCTACGGGCTCCAGGCCCTCGGGGCGGTGGTCATCCTGCTGGCCGGGAAGGTGGGCTCCAGCCTGGGTGCCAGGATCGTGGTCGGCCTGCTCCAGCGGGCCAAGGCCGACGCCACGGTCACGAGCTTCGTCTCGAGCCTGGTGCGCTACGGGATCCTGGTGTTCGCCGTGATCGCCGCCCTGGCGAAGTTCGGGGTGCAGACCGCCTCCTTCGTGGCCGTGCTCGGCGCCGCGGGTCTCGCCGTGGGGCTGGCGCTGCAGGGGTCCCTGTCGAACTTCGCGGCCGGGGTGCTGATCCTGATCTTCCGGCCCTTCAACGTGGGGGACTTCGTGACGATCGGCGGGGCGAGCGGGACCGTGGTGCTGATCGGCATCTTCACCACCACGCTCCACAGCCCGGACAACCAGAAGATCGTTGTGCCCAACTCCGCGGTCACGGCGGGGACGATCGTGAACGTCACCGCGAACGAGACCCGGCGCGTGGACCTGCGGGCGAGCATCGGGTACGGGGACGACATCGGCAAGGCCAAGGAGGTGCTGGAGGGGATCGTCGCCGGCCACCCCAAGGTGCTCGCCGATCCGGCGCCGGTGGTCCGGGTGGTGGAACTCGGGGAGTCGTCGGTGGACTTCGTGGTGCGGCCGTGGGTGAACACGCCGGACTACTGGGACGTGTACTTCGACCTCACCCGGGCCATCAAGGAGGAGTTCGACAAGGCGGGCATCTGCATCCCGTTCCCCCAGCGCGACGTCCACCTGTACCGGTCCGCCGAGGCGTGAGCCGCGGGGTCCGTCACGCGGTGATGATCCGGAGCCGGACGGCCCGGGCGGCCTCGAGCAGCGTCTCGGCAGCCTCGTGGATCTGGTGCTCCGACAGGGGCACCCGGTCGCCCTCCCGGTACATCTTCACCTTGCCGCCCGGGTGGGCCAGTTCCACCTGCGCCACGCCCAGGGCGTCGAGGGCCGCGCGGTCGAGGGGGCCGCCCCGCAGCGCCGCGCGGTAGAGCTGGAGGAGGAGGGGGAACCAGAAGGGGATGCGCTCCAGGGCCCCCGGGGTGCCGGCCAGTTCCTCGATCTCCCGCGGGGTTGAGGGCAGGGGGGGCGCCTGCGGCAGTTCCAGGGCCGCGGCCAGGAAGGCCCGGAAGTGGTCGCCCAGCGCGAGCACCGCCACCTCGGAGAGGTGGTCGTCCCCATTGCGCAGGGCCTCCACGAGGGTTTCCATCTCCTCGGAGCCCGCGCCGTGGCCGCCGGCGGCGAGGTCCCCGATGCGCTTCGTGGCCAGGCGCAGGCCGTAGGCCGCCGCCTTCACGAAGGAGAGCACGCCCTCCACGGTTTCCTCCAGGGACCACAGGGCCCGGTCCGCGTCGCTGGACATCTCCGCACTCCTCGGGTCAAGGGGGGGCGGGGCTCCTGGCCCCCCCGGGAGCCCCGCGGGTACTATACCGTCCATGGAACTCATCCAAAAGGTCGCCCACTTCCCAAATCGCCCCGGCGTGTACCTCATGCGCGACGGGTCGGGCCGCGTCCTCTACGTGGGCAAGGCGAAGGACCTCAGGGCCCGGGTGCGGAACTACCTGCGGGAGGGCGCCGACGGGCGCCCCCGGGTGCGCTTCCTCATGGCCCGGGTGGCCGACATCGACATCATGGTGACCGACAGCGAGAAGGAGGCGCTGATCCTCGAGAACACCCTGATCAAGCGCCACCGGCCCCGCTACAACGTGGACCTGCGGGACGACAAGACCTACCTGTCCCTGCGCCTGGACGTGCAGAACCCCTTCCCGCGGCTGACCATGGTGCGGCAGGTGAAGCGCGACGGCGCCCTCTACTTCGGGCCCTATGCCTCCGCCAGGGACCTGAGGGAGACGCTGGAGCTGATCCAGAAGATCTTCCCCCTGCGCCAGTGCTCCGAGCGGGAGTTCCGGCAGCGGACCAGGCCCTGCCTGTACTGCCAGATCCGGGGCTGCCGCGCGCCGTGCTGCGGAATGGTGGACGAGGCGTCCTATCGGCGGCTCGTGGAGCAGGTGGTGCTGTTCCTGCGGGGCCGGAGCGGGGAGCTGCTCGAGGGGCTGCGGCGCTCCATGGAGGAGGCCTCCGCGCGTCTCGAGTTCGAGGAGGCGGCGCGGCTGCGGGACCGGGTCCGCGCGATCGAGCTCACCCTGGAGCGGCAGAAGGCGGTGACCCACGAGCCGGTGGACCGGGACGTCGTCGGGATCGCCCGGGAGGGGGGAGAGGCCCAGGTGGCGGTGCTCGTCGTGCGGTCGGGAAACCTCATCGACCGGCGCCCCTACTACTTCGGGGACGTGCAGGGCGAGGACCCGGACCTGGCGGTGCAGTTCCTCCAGCAGTACTACCGGGAAGACCGGATCGTGCCCCGGGAGGTGCTGGTCGGCGAGCCCGTGCCCGACGGGGAGCGGCGTCTGCTCGAGGAGTGGCTCGGGGAGCGGAGGGGTGCCCGCGTCCGGGTGATCAATCCCCGCCGGGGCGAGAAGGCCGCCCTCGTCCGGATGGCCCGGGACAACGCGGCGGAACTGCTGGCCGAGCGACGGCGGACGAAGGTCGGCTACGACGCGGCCCTCGCCGAGCTCCGGGAACGCCTTCGCCTGCCCTCTCCCCCTCGGCGCATGGAGTGCTACGACATCTCCAACGTGCAGGGCCGCGAGGCCGTGGGCAGCCTGGTGACCTTCGTGGACGGGTTCCCGCGCAAGGAGGGGTACCGGCGGTTCGTGGTCCGCACCGTCCCGGGGGCGGACGACTTCGCCATGCTGTTCGAGGTGCTCTCCCGCCGTCTGGCGCGGCGGGGGGAGCCGGGCTGGGAGCTCCCGGACCTCGTCGTGGTGGACGGCGGGCGGGGCCAGCTCTCCGTGGCGCAGCGGGCCCTGGAGGAGGCCGGTGTCTCGGTGCCCGCCGTGGGGCTCGCCAAGGCCCGCGCCCGGCCGGGCTCCGGCGAGACGGTGGAGCACAGCCCGGAGCGGGTGTTCCTCCCGGGGCGGATCAACCCGGTGGTCCTCCCGCGCAACTCGTCTGGGCTGTTCCTGCTGCAGCGCCTCCGGGACGAGGCGCACCGCTTCGCCGTGACCCACCACCGCCGGCGCCGGGCGCGCAGCGCGCTGTCGAGCGCCCTGGAGGCGGTTCCCGGCGTCGGCGAGAAGCGGCGGCGGGCGCTCCTCAGGCACTTCGGGAGCTTGCGGCGTTTGCGCGGCGCCACGCCGGGCGATATCGCCGAGGTGCCAGGCATCTCCGCCGCGCTGGCGGAGGCGATCGCGAGGCATCTGGCACGGCGGGAAGACGGGGGCGGGTGAGGCGCGGCGGCCTCACCAGGGGCCGCCGGGGAAGGTCTCGGTGGAGAAGGGGCGTCCGATGAACTTGTACATCTGGGGCGCCATCCAGCGGCGGTTCAGGACACCGTCGTGGATGGCCCAGGAGCGTCCCCGGATGGTGTCGGCCATCCACGGCATGCGGAAGGGGCGAGAGCCGTCCATGCGCCGCCGGAGCACGCCGCCGGGCTGGAACTCCCGGTGGATCCAGAGGAGTTCCTCCAGCCCCGAAGCGTAGGTGAACCCGTACTTCTCGTACTTGACGGCGTTGTGGTAGGCAAGGGGGGCCACGTAGAGGATCTCGACGCCGAGCAGGCCGGCCCACCCCTCGATGCGCTCGATGAGGGGCCGGAACATCCGCAGCCCGGGGCGCACCTGGTTCGGCGCGAGGCCCGCCGCCAGGGCCCGGATCTCCTCGCGGAGGTTGCGCAGGGTCGATCCCATGGGGATCGGGACGCCGCCCTTGTCCCGGTCCAGGTCGAAGCGGGGGCGCGAGAGGTCGTTGAGGACGATCCAGGACGCCTCGAGGTGCCCCATGTAGGTGTCGGCGAGTTCGACCACCTGTGCCGGGTCCTCGGCGCCGGGGTCGGGCCAGACCTCGACCCGCAGTGCCGACGCGCCGGGCACGCGCAGGCAGCGGAAACGGCCGGGGCCGTCCCAGTTCCACGGTTCGTCGTGCGGCAGCCCGTAGTGTTCGCGGAGCTCCTCGGTGACCAGGTAGTCCAGATAGGGCGCGACGTCGGCCTCGCGGGCGGCGAGCAGTTCCCGGACGGAGGAGGGCCTCTCCTCGGGGGGGATGGGAAAGGGCGGAAACGTCACCCGCTCCCACCGCCTTTCCCCGCGCTCCCGCCGCGGAGGGTCGTGGCCGGCTGTCCCCTTCGCCTCTTCGCCCGCGTCATCAGTCCGCTCGCACCAGGAACGGCGCCAAGCCCATGGCGCGCAGGTCCGACAGGTCCCGGTCGGCCGAGTCGGTGTCGCCGTAGCGTCCGACCCGGACCCGGTGGAACACGGCGTCTCCCCGATCGTAGCGCAGCACCGCCACGGCCCCGAAGGACGTCGAGAGCCGGGCCGCCAGCCCCTCCGCGTTGCGCCTCTCCTGGAAGGCGCCCACCTGCCAGGCGAAGGGCCCCTCGAGCCGGGTCGGGGGCGTCGTGCCCCGCGGGCCCTCGATGGCCTCCACGCGGACACGCGCCGTGCCGGCCTCCACCATGTCCAGTTCCCGGGCCAGGGCGAGGGACAGGTCGATCACGCGCCCGTCCACGAAGGGTCCACGGTCGTTGATCCGGGCGACCACCTGGCGCCCGCTCCCCAGGTGGGTCACGCGGACGACGGTTCCCAGGGGCAGCAGCTTGTGGGCGGCCGTGGCCGCGTGCATGTCGTACACCTCGCCGTTGCTCGTGCGCCGGCCGTGGAAGCCGGGGCCGTACCAGGAGGCCAGGCCCACCTCGGAGTACCCGGACGCGTCGGGCAGGGGGCGGTAGGTGCGCCCGTGCACCCGGTAGCTCCCCGGGGGCGCGGGTCCCGCGCAGGCTCCCAGCAGCGCCGCCAGGGCCGCCGCGCAGGCCGCGCGCAGCACGGGACCGTGGGGAGTGCGCCGGGGCTCGGGCGTCGTCACAGCCGTCTACTCCCCGTGGAAGCGGAACCCCACCTCGAGGACGTCTCCAACGACCTCCTCGGGGAAGGGGGGCAGGCGGCCCGCGCGCTCCAGGGCGCGCAGCGCCGACTGGTCGAAGGCCGAACTTCCGGAGGACTGCTCCACCGTGGACTGCAGCAGCCGGCCGCTCCGGTCCAGGACGATGGAGACGATGACCGTGTAGTCTTTGCCGTCGAGGGACGGGGGGATCGTCCAGTTGGAGTTCACCTGCTCCCAGAGCCGGTTGTAGTAGGCCCGCAGGCGCACCTCCTGGAGCACGTTGCCCGAGGTTCCCCGGATCCCCACCGCGCCATCGGCCGCCCCCGAGGGGCTGCCGGCCCCGCCGCCCCCGGCCTGGGGCTGGATGCGGCCCCGGATCGACTCGACGGCCCGGCGAACGTCGGAGTCCGTTCCCGGACGCGTCTGGGTCTGGGGGGCTGGGGTGGCCCGGGCGGTCTCTTCGCGGGAGACCTGTTCCCGGATCCGCTTGAGGCGTTCGGCGAGGCGCTGCTCCAGGAACTCGTCCCGGGGGGCGGCCTGCTTCTCGGGGGGGGCGACGCCCACCGTCTTCTCCGCCGGGCGCGGCGCGGGCTTGGCCGGGGCGGGCTTGGCCGCGGGTGCCGGCGGCGCCGCCTTGGGGGCGGGCTTGGCGGCCGGGGGCGGCGGTGCCGGTTTGGGGGGCGCTGCCGGCTCCGGGGACGGCGGAGGCCCGGGCGGCCCCTTCGTTCCCTCCGGCGGGCCCTTGACCGCGAGCTCCACCATGTGGATGGGAGCGTAGAAGGTCCGGTCGGGCTGGGCGATCCGGAAGCGGCCGAAGGCGGTCAGCAGGCCGATGTGCAGGAGGACGGACGCGGCGACGGCCAGCCAGAGGCCCCGGGCGCGCTCGTCGCCGTAGAGCCCGGGGTACCGGTACAGCCTCACCGCGTCTCCAGCGGCTCGGTGACCATCCCCAGGCGCTCGATGCCCCCCTTCTTCATCTCCGCCATGACCCGGACGACGACGCCGTAGGGCACGTCCTTGTCGGCCCTCAGGTAGGCGTCCTTGTTGGCCTTGCGCGCATAGATGGCACCCATCTTCTCCCCGAGCGCCTCCACCGACACCGGGGTGCTCCCCACGAACACCTGTCCGCTCCGGTTGACGGTGACCACCAGGAGGTCCGCCTCGGCGGGGAGGTCGGTGGCCACCACCTTCGGGAGCGCCACGTCCACGCCCTGCTGGATCATGGGCGCGGCCACCATGAAGATGATGAGCAGCACGAGCATGATGTCCACGAGGGGCACCACGTTGATCTCCGACAGGGTGTGTCGGCCCCCGCGGGAAGGGCCGGCGGGGGCGTTCACGCGCCCTCCCCCTGGGAGGTGGAGCTGTGGTGGCTCACGATGTTCAGGAACTCGGCCGAAAAGGCCTCCATCTCGGTGGACAGGATCTTGATCGAGTTGTTGCAGTAGTTGTAGGCCACCACCGCCGGAATCGCGGCCGCGAGGCCCGTGGCGGTGGCGATCAGGGCCTCGGAGATGCCCGGCGCCACCACGGCCAGGTTCGCCGACCCCATGGCCCCGATCTCCCGGAAGGAGTCCATGATGCCCCACACGGTGCCGAACAGGCCCACGAACGGGGCGGCGCTGGCCACTGTCGCGAGGAAGATGAGCATGCGCTCGAGCCGGGTCACCTCCGCGTCGGCGGTCAGGCGCAGGGTGCGCTGCACGCTCTCGATGCGGCCCACCTCCAGGGTGAGGTCGTCCTCGTCGGCCGGGCCGGTGGCGTCGAGGAACTGGGCGCGGGTTCGCTTCCACTCGCGGTAGCCCGCGCGGAAGATCTCGGCCAGCGGGCTCTGGGTGAGGTCCCGGGTCGCCGCGAGGGCGCTGTGGAAGTTCTTGCTCGACCAGAACAGCTCCAGGAACTCGCGGCTCTCCCGGGAGGCGCTCCGGATCACCCGGTACTTGTAGAGGATGATCGCCCAGCAGAACACCGAGCAGAGGACGAGCACCAGGAGCACTCCGCCCACCACCGGCCCGGTGGCGAAGGCCATGGTCAGGATCGAACTGGGGGCGCCGAAGTTGTGCACGGGAGGGGACTCCTCTGAGGCGGGACCTGCGGGGCGATTGAAGATAGAATCCGGCCCGTGGCAGTGTCAATGCCGATCGGCCCGGAGGTGGTTCGCGGGGCGGAGGCGCGTACGGGTCTGCGGGAGGTGAGGGGATGGAGGTGTGGGTCATCGGCGCGGTGGTCGCGGCAGCCCTGGGCGCCGTCGTGGGGAGCTTCCTCAACGTGGTGATCTACCGGCTGCCGCGGGGGGAGTCGGTCTCCTTCCCCCCCAGCCGCTGCCCGTCGTGCGGTGCCGGCATCCGGGCACGGGACAACGTGCCGATCCTCGGCTACCTCGTGCTGCGGGGGCGGTGCCGGGACTGCGCGGCCCGAATCTCGCCGCGCTACCCCCTGGTGGAGGGGCTCATGGCGGCCCTCTCTGTGGGGTTGTGGGCCCGGTTCGGGCTCTCCCCGGTCTTCGGTGTGTCCTTCGTCTTCGTCGCCGGGCTCGTGGCGGTGACCTTCATCGACCTCGACCACCGGATCATCCCCGATTCCCTGAGCCTGGGGGGCGTGGTTGCGGGTTTCGCCGCCTCCTTCGTGACGCCCGTGGGCTGGCTCGACAGCCTGGCCGGCATCGGGCTGGGGGGCGGGGTGCTCCTCGCCGTCGCGGGAGGGTACTACCTGCTGACCCGCCGGGAAGGCATGGGGCTCGGGGACGTGAAGCTGCTCGCCGCCATCGGGGCGTTCCTCGGGTGGCGGGCGGTTCTCTTCACGGTCCTCGTCTCGTCCCTGACCGGCTCGGCGGTGGGGTTGTCCCTTGCGGCGCTGAGAAACACCGGGCTCAAGCTGGAGGTCCCCTTCGGCCCCTTCCTGGCCCTGGGAGCCTGCGCGTGGGTCTTCGCCGGGCCGGAGGCGGTGGAGTGGTATCTGGGCTGGCTCCGGTAGGGGTGCCGGCGGCAGTCGCCGAACAAAAAGGGGGGACAGGGCGCCCGCACTTCTGGTACTAAGGCGCCGCAGCGGACGGGAGCGGGGGGCACTTCGGCATGGAGGAACCAGGAACAATGGCGGGAGGCGTTTCCAGGCGGGCGTTCTGCCGGCTGCTCGGTGCGTCGATGCTGTGGCCGGCCTCCACGGCCCTGGCCGTGCAGGGGCCGCGCCGGCGCGAACTGCGCATGGCGAACCTCCACACCGGGGAGGACCTGGACCTGATCTACCGCACCGGCGATGCCTACGACCCGTCCGCGGTCCGGGAGATCAACCGGTTCCTGCGCTGCCCGCACACCGGCGAGGTGGCCGACATCGACCTCGCGGTGGTGGACCTCCTCTGGGACGTGTGCCGGCGGGCGGGGCCTGCGGGCCGTGTCCAGATCATCTCGGGCTACCGCTCCCCCGAGTACAACGAGTACCTGCGCCGGCAGGGGCGCCAGGTGGCCAGGCACAGCCTCCACATGGAGGGCCTCGCCATCGACTTCGCCGTGCCCGGCATCCGGCCGCGCCGCCTGGCCCGGATCGCGCGGGACCTGGCCGCGGGCGGGGTGGGCACCTACCCGGACTTCGTGCACATCGACAGCGGACCCGTCCGGTACTGGTAGGACCGGCCGCGCCGCCGGGCGCGGCTTCCTTCCCCGCGGAGAGGCGTGCTAGCCTACCTCGTCCGCCTCCTCTCGTGCCGGGTTCGACGTCCCATGGAAAGCCTCCGCTTCTTCATCCAGACCTTCGGCTGTCAGATGAACGACCACGACAGCGAGGTCCTGGCGCGCCTGCTGGAGCACGAGGGCCACCGGGAGGCCTCGGCCGCGGAGGACGCCGACCTGATCCTGCTCAACACCTGCGCGATCCGGGAGAAGGCCGAGCAGAAGGTCTACTCGCAGCTCGGCCGGTACCGGACCCTCAAGCGCCGGCGGCCCGGGCTCCTCCTCGGCGTGGGCGGCTGCGTGGCCCAGGGGGAGGGGCGCCGGGTGCTGCGCCGGGCCCCCTACGTCGACCTCGTCTTCGGCACCCAGACGCTGCACGAGGTGCCGGAACTGGTGCGTACCGCCGCGGAGCAGAGGCGGCAGCTCGTCTCCACCCGGCTGGGGGAGGACCCGGCGGCCCTGGAGGCGCTCTACGCTCACGCGCGGGGGCGGGGGCCCAGGGCCTACGTCACCGTCATGCAGGGCTGCGACAACTTCTGCGCCTACTGCGTCGTCCCCCACGTGCGGGGCCGCGAGGTGTCCCGCCCCCCCGAGGAGGTGGTCGCGGAGGTCGAACGCCTCGCCTCGGAAGGTGTGGTCGAGGTCACCCTGCTGGGGCAGAACGTCAACTCCTACGGGCGGCGGCCCGCCGGCGGCGTGGGGTTCACGGAACTGGTGCGACGGGTCGCCCGGGTGCCGGGGGTCCGGCGCGTCCGCTTCACCACGAGCCACCCGAAGGATCTCTCGGAGGACCTGATCCGGTGCTTCGCCGAGGTGCCCGAGCTCATGCCCCACCTCCATCTCCCTTTGCAGTCCGGGTCGGACCGGGTGCTGGAGGGGATGCGGAGGCACTACTCCCGGGCCCGGTACCTGGAGCTCGTCTCGCGCCTCCGGCGGGAGCGGCCGGGCCTGGCTCTCACCTCGGACATGATCGTCGGGTTTCCGGGGGAGACCCAGGAGGACTTCCAGGACACCCTCGGCGTCATGGGGGAGGTGGTCTTCGACGGGCTCTTCAGCTTCAAGTTCTCCCCCCGGCCGGGAACGGCGGCGGCGGACCTCCCGGGGGCCGTGCCGGAAGAGGTCAAGGAGGAGCGGTTGGCGGCGCTGCAGGCTCTGCAGCAGGCGCACACGCTGCGCCGCAACCGCGAGTTGGAAGGGCGGGTGCGCCCCGTGCTCGTCGACGGGGAGAGCAAGGCCGGGGGGGGCCAGGTCGTCGGGCGGACGCCCGAGAACAAGATCGTGAACTTCGAGGGACGCGCGGACTGGGCCGGCCGGGAGGTTCCCGTGCGCATCCTGAGGGCGGCGGTAAACTCCCTCGTGGGCGAGGCGGTCGGGGGGCCGGCGTGAGGCCGCTCTTGGAACCGGCGGTGCGCGGCGCGGGCCGCGGGACAGGAGGCGAGCGTTGTACGTGGAGATGAAGGTCTCGGGCGTGGCCCTGGACCCCCAGAGCAAGAGCCCCGTGGTGCTCCTGAAGGACCTGGAGCAGCACTACACGCTCCCCATCTGGATCGGCGTCCTGGAGGCCGCGGCCATCGCCTACGCGCTGGAGGGCGTGGAACCCCCGCGCCCGATGACCCACGATCTGCTCAAGATGGTGCTGGAGGAGGTCGGCGCCCGGGTTCCGCGCATCGACGTGGACTCCCTGGAGGAGAACGTGTTCCGGGCCAAGCTCCACCTGGAGATGCCGGGCGGGGGGAAGCGGCTCCTCGACTGCCGGCCTTCCGACGCCCTGGCCCTGGCGCTGCGCGTCGGGGCGTCGGTGTTCGCCGAGGAGAAGGTCCTCCGCCGGGCGAGCACGGTGCAGGTGAAGGAGGGTGGCGAGCAGGGAGAGTCCCAGGGGGAAGACCCGTGGAAGGAGTTCCTCGAGGGGCTCGATCCCGACGCCTTCGGCAAGTACAAGATGTGAGGGTGGGCAGCATGGAGAGTCCGTACTGGGGCAGGAGGTACCGTTTCGGGCCGGCCTTCGCGCAGCCGCCGCGGGCGGGGGAGGGGCCCGGCGCCACGCCGCGCCGCCTGCGGGAGATCCTCGACCTCATACCCGCCGAGGTGGCGGAGCGGTTCTCCGGGTGCGGTTCGCCGATCCCGGAGGCCATCGAGGGGCGCCGGATCCTGGACCTGGGGTGCGGCACGGGTCGCGACGTCTTCCTGTGCGCGGCGCTGGCCGGGCCGGGCGGGTGGGTGCTCGGGATGGACCGGGAGGACGACCTCCTGGCCGTGGCCCGGAGCCACGTCGAGGCGGCCATGGCGAGCTTCGGGCACACGGAGCCGACGGTGGCCTTCCGGAAGGGTCAGATCGAGAACCTGGAGCACGCCGGCCTCGAGGACGAGGGGTTCGACGTCGTCATCTCCAACCGGGCGCTCAACCTGGTGCCCGACAAGCTGCGGGTGCTGCGCGAGGTCTACCGGGTGCTGAAGACCGGAGGCGAGTTCTACTTTGCCGACGTGTACTCGGACCGGCGCGTCCCCGAGGGGGTCGCGGGCGACCCCCAGCTGGGGCGGGAACACCTGGGCGGGGCCCTCTACGTGGGAGACTTCGTGCGGCTCGCGCGGCGGGCGGGCTTCGTCGACCCGAGGATCGTGGAGCGAAGCCCCCTGGGGCTCGCCGACCCCGACCTCGAGGCACGGCTCGGCGGGGTGGTGTTCTGGGCGGTGACCTTCCGGCTGTTCAAGGTCCGCGGACTGGAGGAGGGGGAGGAGGACTACGGGCAGGCCGCGCGCTACCTGGGCACGATCCCGGGCTGCCACCACCACTTCCGCCTGGATGCGGAGAACCCCTTCGAGGCCGGTCGCACGGTGCGCATCGGGGGCAACACGGCCCGCATCCTGCGGGCCTCGCGCCTCGCGCCCCACTTCCAGGTGGTGGGCGACGACGCGGTGCACTTCGGTCCCTTCGGGAGGTAGCAACGGGATCCCGGGTTTCCCGCCCCTCGGGGATCACTCCTCCCAGGGCGGAACCGCGAGCCGCAGGAGGGCCCCCTCCTGGCACGGCTCGATCCAGATGCGCCCGCCGAAGGAACCCACCAGCCGGCGCGTGCCGTAGAGGCCGAGCCCGGAACCCTCCACGTCGCCGCTGTTGGAACCCCGGCGGCCCCGCCGGAACAGGTGCTCGCGCTCCCCGGCGGGAATGCCCCGCCCGTTGTCCTGCACGTCCACCCGGATCTCCGAGCCGTCGCGCACGGCGCGAACCTCGACGTGGAGCGGGCGCTCCGCGCTGCGGTAGCGCACCGCGTTGACGAGGAGGTTCCACAGGGCGTCCCACAGGGGCGTGGGGGGAGCCTTCGCCGCGTGGTCCCCCGCGTCCACGCACCAGGTGAAGGCCACGGCCGGATGCGCCGCCCGCAGCGCGGTGAAGAGGCGCTGGGCGAGGGGAGCCAGCTCCACGCGCTCCGGCCTCGGGGGGCCGGTGCGGGCCGTCTCCAGCAGCACGTCGAGCAGCGCGAACAATCGGTTCCCGACGTCGATGGAGTGGGTCAGGTGCTCCAGGGCCTCGGCGGAGAGGCGGCCGGGCTTGAGCAGGGCGAGCTTGATGAAGCCCGTCATGGCCGAGAGCGACGAGCGGACGTCGTGGGCGGCCATCCGGGCGGCGCTCTCGTACTCGTCCCGCTGGGTGCGCAGGGTGTCGATGGTGTCGAGGAGTCCCTGGACCCGGTCGCGGTCGCGGGTGAGGTCCCGGACGGTGACCGCCACGAACTCCGGGTCGGCGTCGTGGGGCGAGAGCCGCAGGGAGAGGACCCGGTGCTCGTCCGGGTCCGAGGGGTCGGCGCCCACGGCGATCTCCGCGGCGCAGGGGCGGCCCCTCTGCCGGCACTCGAGGAGCAGCCGGCCCAGGCACTGGCCCAGGGCCGGAGGCCCGATCTGATGGACGGTGGTCCCCACCAGGGTGGAGCCGTGGAAGAAGGGTTGGGGCAGGCAGGGGCGGTGCGCGAGGATCCGGCCGTCGGCTCCGAGCAGGAACGCGGCGCCTTCGGGGAGGGCTGGTTCGGCGTCGAGTCGGGTCAGGTGTTCCGGGTCTTCACGCCTTGCGGTGGATCCCATGGTGTTGGACCTCGCTCCTGGGTCGGGCCTCGGCCCGTGGTGCTCCCGGTCGGCGGGGGTCTCGTGCCCGGGGGGCGTCCCGGGTCGCCTCAGGCGGCAGGGTGCAGGGGCACGCCGGTCTGCCGCTTCGCCACGGGAAGCTCCTCGGGAAACAGCTTTTCGATGAACGCCCGGAGTTCCGGGGACTGCCGGGTGAACTCGATGCCCATCCCCGAGGTCTCCAGGGTGCCGTTCCCCTTGCGGACCCAGCGGACGACCCCCTCGGCCGGCAGCGGGCCCTCGGCGGTGCTCAGGATCACGCGCACGCGGCTCCCCGTCGGCCGCAGCCGCTGTGCCTGGAGGAACAGCCCGCCCGTGGAGAGGTTCTCCAGCGTCGCCCGGATCCCGCCGGGTTCCAGGACGACGAAGCACCGGACGTTCTTGCGCACCGACCTCCGGGTGGTCTCGTCGTCCTCCGTGATCCCGTCCAGCGCGATGTCCAGGTCCTCCTCCTCGAGCTTCCATGCCCACCAGTCGCTGCCGTCGCCGGGGGACGCCGGCGCCGCTTCGGGAGCCGCGTCGGGCTCCGGTGGCGTCGCAGGTTCCTGTGCTGCCGGCTCGGCCGGCGAGGGGAAGGTCCCCTCCGCCAGCGCCTCGTTCCGCTTCGCGGTGAGCATGGCCACGAGGGCCGAAGGTTTCGGGGTCACCGACACCAGGCCCCGCCGCTCGTAATCGAGGAGGGGTGACAAGGCTTTCAGCGAGGCGTCGCAGATCTCGAGGATGCTGTCCGGGGTGCGCGCGCAGCGCAGGTAGACGAGGGAGGCCTTCACGCGGGCCAGGGTCCCCTGGACGTCGGCCTGGATGGTCGTCCCGCAGGTCCGGCACAGGCCGGTGGAATCCGTCCGGATGGTCCAGCCGGACCTCGCGCAGCGTCGGCACTTCGCCATGGAAGGTCTCCGCGGGGTTCGGGACGGACGTCCTGCCCGCCAGCCGCCCCCGTCCCGTTTCTATCGGCACGGGGCGGGGACGACATGAGCCGCGGGGCGGGGTTTCCGGCGCGGGAGCGGAAGAGCCGGAGACCCGGGTCGCGGAGCGTTTCCTCGGGCCTTCCGGCGGTCATCCTCAGGGGGAGGGCTTGCCCCGCTCCGCGAGCCCCTTCTCGATCAGGTCGCGGAACCCTTCGAGGCTCCGGTTCCGCAGCAGGCGGCCGTTGACGTAGATCGTGGGAGTGCCCCGGACCCCGACCTCCTGCGCCTCCCGGAGGTCGCGGTTGATCACGCCGAGGACCTGGGGACTCCGCTTCGCGGCCTCGAACCGCTTCATGTCCAACCCGAGGCCTTCCGCGATCTGCTGGATCTTCGCGTCGTCGATGCCCGCGTAGTCCTGGAACAGCCGGTCGTGGAACTCCCAGAACTTGCCCTGCTCATCGGCCGCCATGGCGGCCACCGCCGCGGGGCGGGCGGCCCTGTGGCTCGGAAGCGGGTAGT
The DNA here is from genome assembly GCA_964548515.1 of uncultured Thermodesulfobacteriota bacterium. Lineage (GTDB taxonomy): Bacteria > Desulfobacterota > Deferrisomatia > Deferrisomatales > JACRMM01 > CAZGRT01. Next base: position 7,161 of record CAZJSF010000011.1, on the reverse strand, counting down.
TCTTGTAGACGAGCTTCACGTCCTTCGGGTACTGCTCGAGCACCTGCTCGAGTAGCGGCACCAGCCGCGCGCAGTAGGGTCACTGGAAGTCGTTGTACACCGCCACCACCACCGGCGCGTCCGCCGGGCCCTTGAACGGGGAGCCCGCGACGTCGATCGGGTGGACGAAGTCCACCGAGACGACGTCCACCCGGTCGGGACCGCGGCCGGAGACGAAGAGCCGGTCTCCCTGCGGAGACGCCGCGATCCCGTTCGCCCCGTCCTCGACCCGCAGGGTGCCCTGGAACTCCCCGTCCGCCCCGTAGATGCGCACTTCGCCCCCCTTCATGAGCACGAAGGTCCAGCGGCCGTCGGCGCTCACGGCCACGTCGAGAGGGGCGGCCTCCAGGGGGAGGGTGGCCAGCACCTCGCCCTCCACGGCGGCCGACCCACCGGAAGGAAGGAGGGGGACGGCCAGCACGGCAACGAGCATGGCCAAAGACACCGCTCTTCTCATGATTCCTCCTGTGTGGTTTCGCATAGGGACTCGCATCCGGGCGGAGTCCCGGCATCCGTCTTCGACCCCGTGCCTCGCGTTTCTACCCTACACCGACTCCCCGGTCCGGGCCACCCGGAGCCCGGTCTCGTCCCTGATCGTTGCGCAGAGGCGCGAGGTTCAGAAAAGCAAATTCACTCGTTCGGGTGATTGACGTCCCGGGGCGGGGCTGGTCTGTTTGCGCCCCGGTCGAGGGCCGTGCCCCGTGTCCCGGCACCCGTGGGCCCGGGAGCGAGCTTCCCTTTCCATGGCGTTCTCGGACCGAGGGAGTAAGGGGTTCCGGTGGGATCTCGGCCCCGCAAGGGGGCTTGCCGCCTGGGAGGCGCCGGCAGGCGCAGGGGAGGAGGGGACGACGGGAAGCGGAAGCGATCGGACGGGGACCGGGAAGGGCGAGGCCCCGGACGGCCACGGTTCGGGAGCTTCGGTGGTGCGGCTGCGGCGCACCCGGGAAGGGCAGGTGTTCTCCCGGGTGGTGCTCGCCGCCCGACCCCTCCTGGCTCGGACGCTCGCGCCGGCGCTCCGCGCGGAGGGCTTCTCGGTGGCCGTGACGGGGTCGGCGGACGGCGCCCTGGCCGAGGACTCCCCGGGCGTCCGGGTGCTCTATGTGTTGGACCCGCTGCTGCCGGGCATGATGGGGGTGGACGGCGCGCTGCACGCGCTGCTCCGCGGCCCCCGGGCCCACCGCTTCGTGCTGCTGAAGCCCCCGAAGGCCCACCGGGTGGAGAAGGAACTGCTCGGCTGGATGGCGGACGGTTGGGTCCGGCTCCCCCGCTGCGCCCGTTCGGCGCGGATCGTGGCGGCGGAGCTGCGGGCGGAGTGGGGTGGCTGCACCTAGCCGGTTGCAGGTCAGACGGAGAAGCGGATGTTGAGGATGTCGCCGTCCTGCACCACGTATTCCTTGCCCTCCACCCGGAGCAGGCCCTTCTCGCGGCACGCGGCGAGGGTGCTGGCCGCGACGAAGTCGTCGTAGGCCACGGTCTCCGCTCGGATGAAGCCCCGTTCGAGGTCGGTGTGGATCGCCCCCGCGGCCTGGGGAGCCTTGGTGCCCCGGCGGATCGTCCAGGCGCGGCACTCGTCCTCCCCCATGGTGAAGAAGCTGATGAGGCCGAGCAGTTCGTAGGAGGTGCGGATGATGCGGTCGGTGGCGGGGGTCTCGAGGCCCAGGTCGTCGAGGAACGCCCGGGCGTCCTCGGGGGACAGTTCGGTGATCTCCCGCTCGATGGTGGCGCACAAGTAGGTGACGGCCGCCGACGGCCCCGCCCACCGCTCCGCCACCGGGGCCACGGCCTCCCGGGCGCGGCGCATCTCGGCCTCCCCCAGGTTGAGCGCGATCACCAGCGGCTTCTGGGTGAGGAACTGGAATCCCTTGAGGGTGCGCCGCTCCTCCTCGGACAGGTCGAGGTCGCGGAGGGGCCGCTCGGCCTCGAGCGCCTCGCGGCACCGCTCGAGGAGCGCCTTCTCCGTCTCCAGTGCCTTCTCCACCTTCCCCTTCATCTGCTTCGCGATCCGCTCCAGGCGGTTCTCGGTGATGATCAGGTCCGAGAGCAGGAACTCCCCCTGGAGGACTTCGAGATCGCGCAGCGGCGCGAGCCCTCCCTCTGGGTGGGGGACCTGCTCGTCCTCGAAGGCCCGCACCACCACGAGCAGGGCGTCGGTGTTCTTCAGGTGGCCGAGGACCTCGCCGGAGAGGCCCTCCTTGCCCGCCCCCTTCTCCACCCCGGCGACGTCGACGTAGCGGATCGTCGCGTGGGTGGTCTTCTTGGGGTTCCACAGGGCGGAGAGCCGGTCGAGGCGCTCGTCCGGCACCCGGCTGATCCCCAGGTTCACCTTCTTCTTCGAGGCCGAGAAGCCGGTGTCGGCCTCGGCGCGGGTGAGCAGGTTGAACAGGGTCGTCTTGCCGGAGAGCGGCAGGCCGACGATGCCGATTTCCATGGGTCCCTCCTCGCCTTCGGGAAAAGGAGCGCGACTGTACCCGCCGGGGCGCCCGGGATCAAGCCGCCCGAGCGGGTGCGCTTGTTCACTGCCCGGGCGCTCTGTTAGCCTGATCCCTCCTCCCCCCGAGCCAGGAACCGGATGCGGCTGCTGCGCGACCTCACCCTCGGACTCTACCACCCAGCCCGCTCGCCGGTTCACTCCCTGGACCCGCGTGCCAAGATCGCCGTGTGCGCCCTGGGGATGGGAGCCGCACTGCTCCCCGGTTCGGCCCTCGGCGCGGCCGGGGCGTGGCCGCTGCTCCTCGTGGGGCTCGCGGCCTCCCGCGTGCCCGCCGGGGTGTTCTTCCGGGGGTTCCGGCCGTTCTCGTGGATCTTCCTCTTCACGGTGCTTCTCCACGCGCTTACGACGCCGGGACGGGCGATCATCGGCGTCCCCGGCACCGGGTGGGAGGTGACGCTGGAGGGCCTCGCGGGCGGCGGAGCGGTGGCGGCGCAAATCGCGACCGCCGTGGGGTATGCGTCGCTGCTGACGCTCACCACGAGTCCGAGCGAGCTCGTCTGGGCGCTGGAGCGCCTCGGAAGCCCGCTGTCCCGCGTGGGGGTTCCGGTGGGGGACTTCTGCGTCAGCGCGTTCCTGGCGATGCGCTTCTTCCCCATCCTGCGCCAGGAGGCGGAACGGCTGGGCCTCGCCCTGCGGGCGCGGGGAGTGGATCCGTCGGCGGGAGGCCCGGGGCAGAGGGCCCGCGCCCTGGTGCCCCTGCTGGTCCCCCTCTTCCGGCAGGTGCTGCGCCGGGCGGAGGCGCTGGCCCTGGCCATGGAGGTGCGCGGATACCCCGCCCCTGGGAGAAGGACCTCGTGGAAGACTTCATGTTTCGGAGCTAACGAATCAATTGCACTGCTTTTTTCTGTCATGACGCTTGGCGGCGCCCTGGCGTTCGGGTTTCGATGAGAAACCTGCGCCTCACCCTGGAGTATGACGGGACCGGTTACGCGGGCTGGCAGGTCCAGGAGAACGCACCCAGCATCCAGGGAGCGGTGGAGTCGGCCCTGGCGCGGATGCTGGAGCACCCGGTGCGGGTGGTGGCCTCGGGCCGGACGGACGCCGGGGTTCACGCGCTGGGGCAGGTTGCCAACTTCCGCACGGAGCGCACGATCCCGCTGCGCGGCGTCCTGCACGGGCTCAACGCGCTGCTGCCCGAGGAGGTGGCGGTGCGGAGGGTGGACGAGGTCCCCCTGGAGTTCGACAGCCGCCGCAGCGCCAAGGAGAAGACCTATCACTACCGCCTGCACTGCGGTGCCGCGCCGAGCGCCTTCGCGCGCCGGACGTCCTGGCGGGTGCCGCCCCCCTTGGACCTGGAGGCCATGTCGGATGCCGGCCGGCACCTGGTGGGCACCCACGACTTCGGGGCGTTCCGGTCCGCGGGCTGCGACGCGCCCCACGCCGTGCGGGCCGTGCACGAGGTCTGGGTGAGGCCGTCGGGGGAGGAGGTGGAGATCGGGGTGCGCGGCACGGCGTTCCTGAGACACATGGTCCGGATCGTGGTCGGAACCCTGGTGGAGGTGGGGAAGGGGCGGCGCGCCCCCGAGTGCGTCGTCCGCGCTCTGGCGTCGCGCCGCCGGGAAGACGCCGGGGTCACGGCTCCCCCGCAGGGCCTCTTCCTGCGGGAGGTCCGCTACGACGCGCCGGTGCTGGGGACCGCGCCGTGAGGACGGCGGATCGGCTCCTCGGGCTGCTGCGACGCGCGCGTCGCCGGAGCCTCGTGCTCGGCACGGGACGGGTGTTCCTGGCCGGTCTCACGGCGGCGCTCGGCACGGCCGTCGCGGGAGGCCTTCTCCTGACGGTGCTGCCGGAGGGTGCGCGGCCGTGGACGGCGGCGGGGTTCCTGCTCGCGGCCGCGGCGGCGGCCGGGCTGCTGGGTCGGCGGGAGTGGCGCCGGGCGGCGCCCCGGCGCACGGATGGGGAACTCGTCGCCCTGCTCTGCGCGCAGCACCCAGAGCTGGCCGAGTTGCTCCTCACCGGAGCGGACCTCGCCGGCTGGGGGGAGGAGGGGACCTCCCGGCGGCGGGCGAGCGGAGAACTCGTGCGGGCTCAGATCGAACGGGCCTCCACCGCCTCCTCGGGCCTCGATCCGTCCCGTGCCGTTCCGGGCAAACCCCTGGTCGGGTGGGCTGCCCGCGCCTCGGCCGCCGGCCTTGCGCTGTCGGCTGCGGTGGCGCTCGCGCCGGCCGGTTTCGGGGCCTACGCGAAGCTGTTGACCGGAGGTCCGCCGGACCCCGTGGCGGTGGGCAACCTGCGGGTCACGTACCAGCCCCCCGCGTACACCGGCTTGCCCGAGCGCCGGGTGGAGGGGTCCGACGGCGCGGTGGAGGGGTACCCGGGGACCCGGGTGCTCCTGGAGGGGGAGGTGTCCGAGGCGGTGGACGCCGGCCGGTGGCGGGGCCCGTCGGGCAGCGAGGTGGCCCTGTCCGTGGACGGGCGGAGGTTTTCCGTGTCCTGGATCCTGGCCGTGTCGGGGAGTTACGAGCTCGCCTTCGAGCGGGGGGGGAGGTCGGTTCCCTCCGGACTGCCGCCGCGCCCCGTGACCCTCCTCGAGGACCGGCGGCCCACGGTGGAGATGGACGATCCGGCGGAGGACCTGGAGGTCACCACGGACCAGGAGATCGAAGTTACGTTCCGGGCCGGAGACGACTTCCGGGTGGAGCGGGTGGAACTCGTCCTCCAGGGGGACGAGGAAGTGCGCGTCCCGGTGGGCATCACGCCCGAGGGCGCGGTGCAGGGGCGGGCGCGGTTCCTTCCCCTGGCCCACCCGAAGCTCGGGGCCGGGGCGCACCTTCGGGTGGAGGCGTGGGACGGGGACTCGGCCAACGGGCCGAAGGCGGGGAGCAGCCGGTCGGTCTACCTCACCTTCCTGGACAAGCGGCGCCTCGTTGCGGACATCGCCGACCTGGAGGCGCGCCTGCTGGAGGCGCTGCTCGGGCAACTGGCCGATCATCTCGAGCTCGCCGAGCCCCCCGCCCCGGCCGAACTGGAGCGGTTGCGGGGGAAGGGGCGCGACCTGCTGCGGCTCTTCGATCAGCTGCTCGAGAGGGTCCGCCAGGGCGCCGACGAGGAGGCGCTCGGGGCCGCGGCGGCCTTGAAGATCGAGGCCGGGCTCCGGGCGGCCCTGGAGCCGTTCCTCGCGGGCGATCTCGACCGGAATCCCCTGATCGCGGAGCTCGAGCGGGACATCCTGTTCCTGGACCGCATGCTCCAGAGCCTGCGGATGGAGGAGGCCCTCAGCCTCGGCGACGAGTTGGCCGCCCTCCAGCGCAGCCTGTTCGACGACCTGGAGGCGGGCGCCTCCCCCGAGCAGTTGCTCGAGCGCGTCGACCAGCTGCAACGGCTCCTCGCGGAGATGGCGGAGAAGCTCAGCCGGGGTGCCAGCGAGATGCCCGACGCTTTCGCCAACGCGGATGCGGTGAAGGACATGCCCGCCAGCGAGCTGCAGCAAACCCTCGCGGAACTGCGCGAGGCGCTGGCCGCGGGGGATCGGGAGCGCGCCCAGGAACTCGCCGAGAAGCTCGTCGAGATGCTGAGCAAGTGGCTCTCCGCCCTGGAGGAGGCTGCCGGCAAGGCGTCCCGGGACGAGATGGACCCGATGATGGAGGAGATCTCGAAGCTGGAGACGGACGTTCGGGACATCGCGGCCGAGCAGGAGAAGCTCCTGGAAGAGACCGGGGCGCTGGGACGGGACGTATCCGAGCGTGCCGCGCCCGAACTCCGTCGGGCCATGGAGTCGCTCGCCCAGCGGGAGGAGCGGCGGCTGCAGCGGATCGAGGAGGCTTCGCGCCGGATGGAGGCCGCGGTACCGAGGGGCGGGTTCCACGGCATGCCGCCCCAGGTGTCGCCGGGGCAGCCTCCCGCGCCCGTTGGGGGGCTCGAAATCCTCGAGGCACGCCAGCGGGTGGGAGCCGCCTCCGCGGAGGTGCGTCAGGGGCTCCAGGGTGACCTGGGCCGCGCCCGCCAGGGTGCCGAGGCGCTGGAGCAGGCGGTGGAGACCCTGCGGGAGCGCGTGTTGGGCGCCCTCGGGGAGGAGGAGGCCCGCCGGGGCCTGGTGGAAGGGGAGGCACAGGTGGCCCGGGAGGAGGTTCGCGGCCTGCTCGCGGACCTGGAGGGCCTCTCCCAGGGGCGCAGGAGCGGGATGACGCCCCAGGAAGGCCAGGCACTCCAGGGGATGGGGGGACGGCAGGGCGGACTCGCGGAGCGGACGGGGGGGGTCGCGGAGCGGCTCGAGGGCCTGGCCGGGCGCAACCCGCTCTTGAACCGTCAACTCCCGCAGCGGGCCCGGTCGGCGCAGCAGGCCATGGGCCAGGCCGGTGACCGGCTCGGGCAGGGCGACCCCTTCGGGGCGGTTCCCCCGGAGACCCGCGCTCTCGAGGATCTGGCGGAGGTCAGCCGGCAGCTCCAGGACGCCCAACGCCAGATGTCGGAGGGGCAGGGCCGGGGCCAGGGGCTCCAGATGGTGCGAAGGCCCGGGCAGAAGCCGGGCCAGGGGCGGGACGTGGACCGGAGCCCGGTGGAGATCCCCCAGGAGAGCGAGGCCCGGGAGCTCCGCGCCTTCCGGGAGGAGGTCCTGCGGGCGATGCGTTCGGGCCGTTACCCGAAGGACTACGAGGAAGAGGTGGAGCGCTATTACGAGAGGCTGATCCGAT
>CAZJSF010000010.1:0-32284 GCA_964548515.1 uncultured Thermodesulfobacteriota bacterium | reverse complement strand
TGGGTGGTCCTCAGGACGCTGCTACTCCTTCGTGACCTTCGTGTCCTCGACGATGAGGCCGTAGCGGTAGCCCGCACCGAAGTCCTTGTCGATCGCCACCGTGCCCTGGATCAGGACCGTGTCGCCGACCGCGGCCGGCTCCGAGGTGGTGACGGTGAGGTCGTTGGAGCCATCGGCCCCGGTGCCGTCCCGCAGGTGCAGCCAGTTCTTGCCCATGATCCCCGAGTTGTACTTCACCACGCGGCCGCGCAGGGCGATCTGCTTGCCGCCGAGCTCGGACTTCTTGGCGAAGAGCTCCTCCACGGTGTAGCCGCCCTCGGCCTTGGCGATCCCCTCGAGCGGGACCGCGGCGGGGGAGGCGGCGGCCGGAGCGGCCGGTGCCGCGGGCTGGGGGGCGGGGGTCGGCTCGGGAGCCGACGACTGGGTGATCGGCTTGGCGTCGTCGACGGGAGCGGTCGAAGCGTCCTGCGACTGACAGCCCGCGGCCCCAATGAGGGCCAGGGCGAAGAGGATTCGAAGCGTCGCGTACAAGGTTCACCTCCGGTTGGGAAGAAGTCGGCTCCGGCGTCGGCAGCCCCCCTCGCGGGGCGTGCGGCCGGAGCGCTGGGACGCGCCCTTATACACCCGGCCGGCTCGAAAACCAAGCAGGACGCCCTCCCCGGGCTTCGTGCCCGGCTGCACAACCCGCGCGGGGTGCTGCTTTACTTCGGGTGGGGCGTCGGTACACTCGGGGAGCGTCCGGACGTTTCCCGACGAGAGGAGGTGGAATGGCCCGCTACAGTTTCGGGAGCCAGGGAGGGAGGGTCCGGCGGGATTCCCGGCCCGGCTCGCCGCCGTCGAAGTCCGCGGAGGAGCTCTCCCGGGAGCTGCGCGCGTCGGCGGCCAAGGCGGCGGAGGAGTACCGCCAGCGTTCTCTCGCGCTCCACGGTTCGGTGTGCGCCCGGTGCGGCCGGGACTTCTCGGGCAAGGACCTGAGGCTCCTCACCGTCCACCACCGGGACGGGAACCACCACAACAACCCCGCCGACGGGAGCAACTGGGAGAACCTGTGCGTCTACTGCCACGACGACGCCCACAGCCGGGGGGTTCTCGCCGAGCACGTGGCAGGGGCCACCGACCGGGAGGCCACCCGGGTGGTGCACGAGGACTCGGAGGGGGGCTCCCGTGCGAGTCTGGGCGACCTCTTGAAGGCGGCCCTGGAGAAGAAGGAGAGGTAGCTTCGGCCGATGGGAACGGCGCGGCGCGCCGCAGGGCGCATCCTGAGGCTCCTCCTGCTGCTGGCGGCGGTCGGGGCGGCCGGATGGGGGGTGTGGAAGGCCACGCGGGCCGAGCCCGCCGCCGTGGTGCTCGGCTCCGTGGACGTCGGCCGCGTGGAGTCCACGGTGGCCAACACGCGGGCGGGGACCGTGAATGCCTGCCGCCGCGCCCGCCTGGCCCCTGCGATCGGGGGGCAGATGGCCCGACTCCTCGTGCGCGAGGGGGACCCCGTCCAGGGCGGGCAGGTGCTCCTGGAGCTCTGGAACGAGGACCTCCGGGCAGCGCTGCAACTGGCGGAACGGGAGTGGGAGGCGGCGCTGTCCAGGGCCACCGAGGCGTGCGCCACGGCGGACGTGGCGGAGCGGGACGCCGCCCGCGCCGAGAAGCTCCTCCGGCAGGGGGTGGCCACGGAGGAGACGGTGGACCGGACCCGGGGAGAGGCCGTGGCGAGGCGCGCGGCCTGCGCGGCGGCGAAGGCCACCGCCCAGGTGAGCGGCGCCCGGGTGGACGTGGTGAAGGCCGACCTCCAGCGGACCCTCCTCCGGGCGCCGTTCGCAGGGACCGTGGCCGAGGTCAACGGCGAGGTCGGCGAGTTCGTCACCCCCTCGCCGATCGGGGTGCCCACGCCCCCGGCCGTGGACCTGATCGACGACAGCTGCGTCTACGTCACGGCGCCGATCGACGAGGTGGACGCCCCGGCCGTCCGGCTCGGCATGCCGGTGCGCGTGAGCCTCGACGCCTTCCCGTCCCGCCGCTTCGAGGGCCGGGTGCGGCGCATCGCGCCCTACGTCCTCGACGTGGAGAAGCAGGCCCGCACCGTGGACGTGGAGGTGGCGTTCCGGGACCTCGCCGCGATCCGGGAGTTGCTGCCGGGCTACAGTGCGGACGCGGAGGTGGTTCTCGCCGGCCGCGACGACGCCCTGCGGGTGCCGACCGGGGCGGTCCTGGAGGGCCACCGGGTCCTGGTGTTCCGTCCCTCGGAAGGGGAGGAGGGGTTCCTCGAGGAGCGGGCCTTCGAGCCGGGGCTGTCCAACTGGGAGTTCACGGAGGTGGCCTCGGGGCTCGCGGCGGGCGAGCGGGTCGTGCTCTCGGTGGACCGGGAGGGGGTGCGCGCCGGCGCCCGGGTCCGGCCCGAGTCTTCCGAGTCCCCCGGGGGGCCCCGTTGATCGAGGCCAGGGCCCTTTCCCGCGTCTACACCGTGGGCGGGCAGGAGGTCCACGCCCTGCGCAGTGTCGACCTGGACATTCCCGCGGGGCAGTACGCGTCGATCATGGGTCCGTCGGGTTCGGGCAAGTCGACGCTGCTGCACCTCCTGGGCCTCCTCGACCGGCCCACCGCCGGGTCCTACCGCCTGGGCGGCGAGGACGTGACGGAGATGGACGACGAGGAGCGGGCCCGGACGCGGCGGGAGAGGATCGGGTTCATCTTCCAGTTCTTCCACCTCGTCCCGCGCCTGACCGCGGCGCAGAACGTGGAGCTGCCCCTCATGCTGGCGGGCGTCGCCCCGGGGGAGCGGGGGGGGCTCGTGGAGGGGGTGCTCCGGCAGATGGGCCTCGCGGACCGGGCGGCGCACCGGCCGGACCAGCTCTCGGGCGGCCAACGGCAGCGGGTCGCCATCGCCCGGGCGACGGTCACGGGTCCGTCGCTTCTCCTGGCCGACGAGCCCACGGGGAACCTGGACCGGGCCTCCGGTCGCGAGGTCGTGGAGATCCTGGAGCGTCTCAACGGCCAGGGTCTCACCCTCGTGGTCGTCACCCACGACCCGGAGATCGGAGGGCGTGCCCCGCGCCGGATCCGGATGGTGGACGGCGAGGTCGCGGGCGACTCCGGGGAGGGGTGACCGTGCGCTGGCCCGACCTGCTGCGCTTCTCGGTCCGGAGCCTCCGGGGGTATCCGCTGCGCAGCTCCCTCACCCTCGCGGCCATGGCCATCGGCGTGGCCGCCGTCGTGCTCCTGACGTCCCTCGGCGAGGCCGCGCGCCGGTATGTCACCGGAGAGTTCGCCTCCCTCGGCACCCACCTGCTCATCGTCCTTCCCGGCCGCGCCGAGACCGCGGGCGCCACCGCCGGCCTCCTGGTGGGAGAGACCCCCCGGGACCTGACCGTGGCCGACGCTGTGGCGCTGACGCGCCTCGCCGAGGTCCGGAGGGTCGCGCCCATCTCCGTGGGGTCCGCGCCGGTGGGGTGGGGAGGCCGGGAGCGGGAGGTGCCCATCCTAGGCTCCAACGCGGAGTTCCTCGACGTCCGGCGCTGGCGGATGGCCCAGGGGCGCTTCCTGCCCCCGGGAGACCCGGAGCGGGCGCAGCCGGTGTGCGTGCTCGGGGCCAAGGTGCGCCGTGAGTTGTTCGGCGCCGAGCCGGCCCTGGGGCAGTGGGTCCGGATCGGGGCCCGGCGTTTCCGGGTGGTCGGGGTGCTGTCCACCGAGGGCCGTTCCCTCGGGCTGGACGTGGAGGACCTGGTCGTGGTGCCGGTGGCCTCGGCGCAGGCTCTCTTCAACAACCCGTCGCTGATAAGGATCCTCGTGGAGGCGAGGGGACGCGAGACCATCGAGGAGGCCAAGCGGGCGGTCGTGGCGGCCCTCAAGGAGCGCCACCAGGGCGAAGCGGACGTCACCGTGGTGACCCAGGATGCGGTGCTCGCCACGTTCGACCGGATCCTGCGCTCCCTCACCTACACCGTCGCGGGCATCGCGGGGATCAGCCTGGTGGTGGCCGGCATCCTGGTGATGAACGTGATGCTGGTGGTCGTGTCCCAGCGGACGGCCGAGGTCGGGCTCCTCAAGGCCCTCGGGGCACCCCGGCGCCAGGTACGGTCCCTGTTCCTGGCCGAGGCGGCGGTGCTGTCCACGACGGGCGCGGCGTTAGGGGTCGCCCTGGGGGCAGCCGGGGATTGGGTGGTGGGGCGGGTCTACCCCGCGTTGCCCTTCGGGGCTCCGTGGTGGGCGCCGGTCGCGGCGGCGGGTGTTGCCCTGCTGGCCGGGCTGGTCTTCGGCGTGCTCCCGGCCCGGCGGGCGGCGAGGCTCGACCCCGTGGACGCCCTGGCGGGGCGGTGATCGTGGTCCTTCGCGACTTCCTGCGCCTGAGCGGGGGAGCCGCGGCTCACCACCGGCTCCGAAGCGGCCTCACGGCCCTCGGGATCGCCGTGGGGATCGCTGCGGTGGTCCTCCTCACCTCCATCGGGGAGGGGGTCCACCGCTTCGTGCTGGCCGAGTTCACCCAGTTCGGCACGAACCTGGTTGGGATCAACCCCGGCCGGGCGCGGACCTTCGGTGCCGCCGTCGGGGTCTTCGGCACGGTCCGCCCCCTGACACTGGCCGATGCCCGGGCCCTCGAGCGGGTCCCCCACGCACGGGCCGTGGTGCCCGTGGTCCAGGGGAACGGCGAGGTGGAGGGCGGGGGGCGCAGCCGCCGGGTGACCGTGTACGGCGTGGGGCCCCAGTTCCCCGAGGCCTTCAGCTTCCGGGTGGCGGCCGGGCGCTTCCTCCCGGAGGACGATCCGTCGGCGCCGCGCGCGTTCGCGGTGCTGGGAAGCAGGCTGCGCCGCGAGCTGTTCGGGAACCGCAGCCCCCTGGGGGAGCGCATCCGGGTGGGAGGCCAGAGGTACCGGGTGGTCGGGACCATGGAGTCGAAGGGGCAGGTCCTGGGGTTCGACCTGGACGACACGGTCTACATCCCCGCGGCCCGGGCCCTGGAACTGTTCAACCGGGAAGGGCTGATGGAGATCGACCTCCTGTACGCGGAGCGCGCGACGGCGCGGGAGGTTGTGCAGGGGATCCACCGGGTCCTCACCGCGCGCCACGGGCGGGAGGACTACACGGTGACCACCCAGCAGCAGATGCTGGAGGTGCTCGGGGGGGTCCTGGACGTGCTGACGTTCGCCGTCGGAGCCCTGGGGGCGATCTCCCTGCTCGTGGGGGCCGTCGGCATCCTCACGATCATGACCGTGGCCGTCGCGGAGCGCACGGCCGAGGTGGGGTTGCTGCGCGCCCTGGGGGCGAGCCGCGGGCAGGTCCTGCTGCTCTTTCTCGGCGAGGCCTCCATCCTGGGCGGGATCGGGGGCGTCGCCGGCCTCGCCCTGGGCCTGGCGGGCGCCGGCGTGCTGCGTTTCGCCGTGCCCGCGCTCCCCGTGCACACGCCCCTGGGGTACGCGGCGGCCGCGGAGGCGGTGGCGGTGACGATCGGTCTGCTCGCGGGCGTGCTCCCCGCCCTGCGCGCCGCGGGGCTCGACCCCGTGGAGGCCCTGCGGGCCGAGTGAAGGACGGCCCCTGCTGCGGGCCTTGCAGGCGCGTTGCCTACGGGCGCGCGCGCGTTGCCTCCAGTAGTCGTCCTCCCAGGTTGCTGGTACACTGCGCGCGACTCCGGTTCGCACAGCCTCGGGGGCCTGGGCGACGGACGAGCGGCAGGGGGCGCCTGCGGGGGAGGGGGAACGCCGATGGAGGAGGCCGAGATCCGGATCCTGCTCGTTGCCGCCGAAGACGGCGGGGCCGCTCTCCTGCAGCGACCTCTGGAGGAATCCGGGCGCTTCCGGGTCGAGTGCGTCGGCACCCTGGGAGCTGCCAGGGATTCCGCGGCCCGGTCCCCTCCCGGGCTGGTCGTGGCCGACCGTCGCCTCCCCGACGGAGAGGCCGTCGGGCTCCTCGACGCGCCGTCTCCTCCTCTGCCCCTCCTCGTGGTCTGCGAGCCCGGCCGGGGGGAGCCGTGCGAGGGGCTCCTCGACGCCGGTGCGCTCGACTGCGTCAACGCGGGCGACCTCGCGCCGGAGTGCGCCGCCGCGCTCGTGGCGCGGGCGCTCCGCCTCAGGGAACTGCAGGAGGCGCGGGTGAGCGCGGAGGCGGAGCTCCGGCGCCGCCTCGCCTACGAGCGCGTGCTGGCCGACGTCTCGGCCCTGGCGCTGGTAACCGAGGACCTGGACGAACTCCAGTCCGCCTGCCTGGAGGCCCTGGGGCAGGCCCTCGACGTGAGCCGGATCTACATCTTCGAGCACCGCCACGACACCGACACCATGGACAACACCTTCGAGTGGGCGGCCCCCGGCGTGTCGCCCCAGAGGGACGCCCTGCAGGGGGTTCCGGCCGCGGACATCCCCTGGTGGATGGAGCGCCTGCGCGCGAACCAGGTGATCAACGTGTCGGACATCGAGGAGATTCCCGGCACGGCGGAGAGGGAGATCCTTCGCAGCCAGAACATCTGTTCGGTGCTGGCGGTGCCCCTCTTCGTGGGGCGGCGCTACCACGGCTTCATCGGGTTCGACGAGTGCCGGGAGCCCCGGGCCTGGCTCCCCGAGGACGTTGAGGTCCTGCGCACGGTCGCGCGCATCCTGGCCGGCGCCCTGGAGCGCAGCCGCTCGGAGGCTTCCCTTAGGGAGAGCGAGGCCCGTTTCCGCAGGCTTTCCGCGGAGTTCAACGCCCTGCTCGACGCGATCCCCGACAACCTCACGCTCCAGTCCCCGGACCTCCGGATCCTCTGGGCGAACCGGGGGGCCGCAGACGGCGCGAAACTGGCCGTCGGGGAGCTCCTGGGGCACTCGTGCTTCCAGGTGTGGCACGGGAGGACCTCCCCCTGCGAGGCCTGCCCCGTGCAGCGGAGCTTTCAGACGGGGGAGCCCGCCCACCAGTGCGTGGCGACCCCGGACGGGCGGGCCTGGGAGCTCCGCGCGGTCCCGATCCACGACGAGGGGGGAGGCGTGGGCGCCGTGATCGAGGTGGGCAGGGACATCACCGAGAGCCGCAACGCCGAACTCGAGAGGGAGGCGTTCATCCGGGAACTCGGGGCGAAGAACGCCGAACTCGAACAGTTCACCTACACGGTCTCCCACGACCTGAAGGGCCCTCTCACGACGATCCGGGGTTTCGCCGGCCTTGCCCAGCGGGAACTGGAACGGGACCGTCAGGAGCGGGTCTCGGCCCACCTGGGCCACATCGCGACGGCGGCGGACAAGATGAAGCAACTGCTCGACGAGCTGCTGGAGCTGTCGCGCATCGGCCGCCTGACCCACACGCCGGAACCCGTACCCATGGCCGAGGTGGCACGGGATGCGGTGGCCGACTTCGCCGTTCAGTTGGCCGAGCGGGGGGTGTCCCTGGAGATCGACGAGCATCTGCCGGTGGTCATGGGCGACCGGCTCCGGCTCCGGCAGGTGCTCGAGAACCTGATCGGCAACGCGGTGAAGTTCCTCGGGGGCCAGGAACACCCCCGGATCGAGATCGGGGCCCGCAGCACGGAGGATGGGTTCGTATGCTTCGTCCGCGACAACGGCATCGGCATCGACCCCGCCGACCACGGCCGCATCTTCGCCCTCTTCGAGAAGCTGAGCGCGGAGAGCGAAGGGACCGGTGTGGGGCTGGCCATCGTGAAGCGCATCGTGGAGGTCCACGGCGGCAAGATCTGGGTGGAATCGACGCCGGGCCGGGGGAGCTCCTTCTGCTTCACCCTTGGCCGGCGCAAGCCGGATCGTAGCGCCTGACCCGCGTCCCGTTCGCCGGTCTTCCTCCCGCTCCACGCCGCCCGCCCGGAAACGCCGCCTCCGCCGACAGCAGATCTCCCCGCCCGGTTCCCAGGCCCGGCTCCCGGTGCCGGGTCGGAGGGCCGGGCCTGTTGTGCGGGCTCCCCGGTTTCGCTACGATCCGGCGGCCCGGGGGGGCGTTCGGGAGAGGGAGGAGACCTGCCATGGGAACCCGACCGTTCTACCTCGTCGACGCGTTCACCCACGAACCGCTGCAGGGAAACCCCGCCGGGGTGCTGCCCTACGCGCGGGGACTCTCCGAGGCGACCATGCGGGCGGTGGCCCGGGAGGTCAACGCCTCGGAGACCGCCTTCGTGCTGGGATCGCGGGAAGCCGACTTCCGCTTCCGTTTCTTCACGCCGACCCAGGAGGTCCCTTTCTGCGGCCACGCGACCGTGGCCGCGGTGCGACTGCTCCAGGAACTGGGTGAGATCGCGGTGGAGGGCGACTTCGCGCGGGCGCGGGTGGAGACCGGCGCCGGGGTCATTCCCGTGGACGTCATCCGCACCGCGGAGGGGTTCCGGGTGGACATGACCCAGGCCCGCCCGGCGTTCCGGGCTTGCTCGCAGCCGGCCGATCGCCTGTTGGATGTGCTGGGGGCGCACGAGGAGGCGCTGCGGGCGGACCTGCCGTTGGAGTTGGCGTACACGGGCCTGTGGCACCTCATCGTCCCGGTTCTCAACGCCGAGGAGGTGGACGGGCTCCTCCCGGACCTCCGCGCCCTGGCGGCGCTGAACCGGGAACTGGGGGTCGTGACCACCCACGTCTTCGCCCAGGAGGGGGGGGTGTACCACTGCCGGGGCTTCGCCCCGGCGGCGGGCGTGGACGAGGACCCGGTCACGGGGTCCGCGTCCGGGGCCCTGGGCGCCTACCTCCTGCGCCACCGCCAGGTCCGCCCCTCCCACCCCCTGACGCTCCGCCAGGGGGAGGCGTGCGGGCGCCCGGGCGAGGTCCGGGTGGTGGTCGAGGGTTCTCCCGGGGAACCCTCGTCCGTGCTGGTCGGCGGCTATGCGGTGGTGAGCCTGAGGGGCGAGATCCGGACGCAAGGGGCTGCCTGATGGGGGAGGCGGCGGTGCGCTTCGGGGAGGTTCCCCTGGAGGGGCTCCTGGCCGTGCCCCGGGTGCGGGGCGCGGTGCCCGGCGCGGTCCTGTGCCACCCGCACCCACTCTACGGGGGCGACATGCACAACGAGGTCGTCCGCGGGCTGGCCCGTTGCCTGGGGCGCGCAGGGTTCGCCGTGCTCCGCTTCAACTTCCGCGGGGTGGGGGAGAGCGGGGGAGCCCACTCCGGGGGGCAGGGAGAGGTGGCGGACGTTGCGGCGGCGCTGGACCTCCTGGCCGGCACGCCCGGCGTGGAGGGCTCGCGGCTGGCGGTGGTGGGCTACTCCTTCGGTGCCGCCGTGGGGTGGGCGGCCGGCGCCGCCTTACCCGGCGCGGCGGCCCTGGTCGCCGTGGCGCCGCCCCTGGTGCTCCATCCCATGCTCGAAGCGTGCTCTTCCCCCAAGCCCAAGCTCGCGGTTGCCGGGACCGGCGACGGGTTCTGCCCCCCCCGGGAGTTCGAGCGCTGGTTCGAGGGGCTGAGCCCTCCCAAGGAGGCGGTCGGGCTGGAGGGGGCGGATCATTTCCTGGCGGGCCGGGAAGAGGAGGTCGGCGATATCGCCGCGGACTTCCTCCGCCGGGTGCTTCCGCGGCCTGCGGCGGACCCGTCCTGAGGCCCTCTCTTCCCCGTCCGCGAGACCCGCGCCGGCGGCCGCCGGCGCGCGCCCGGAGTCCCCTTTACTTGGGCGCTCCCGAGGTGCTATCAGGACCGGAGGAGCCCCTCCGACCGGGGTTCGGGGAGCGCGCGTGAGACCAAGCCACGTCCTCTTGCTGCTGGCCGTCGTCGTGTTCGGGTGCGCGTGTTCCCGGCAGCCGGACGACCGCGCGCCGGCCGGGGCACCGCCGGATGGATCCGAGAGCCCCGCCCACGGGGACGTGGTCGTCGAGGCCAGCATCGCCGACGCCTCCAACCTCCTCTCGCTGCTCTCCACCGACGCCGCGTCCCACGCCGTCTCCAACCTGGTGTTCAACGGCCTGCTCCGCTACGACGGGGACTACAACCTGGTGGGGGACCTGGCGGAGTCGTGGGAGGTAAGCCCCGACGGCCTCCGGGTGACCTTCCGGCTCCGCCGGGGTGTGCGCTTCCACGACGGCGCCGAGTGCACGGCCCGGGACGTTCGCTTCACGTGGGACGTCACCATGGATCCGGCGACCCTCACGGCCTACCGGGGGAACTTCGAGCCCGTGGAGAGCGTCGAGGTGCTCGACGACTACACCCTCCGGGTCACCTACCGGGAGCCCTTCTCCCCCGCGCTCGGCACGTGGGACGCCCACGTCCTGCCGCGCCACCTGCTGGAGGGCTCGGACATCAACGCCAGCCCCCTGGGGCGCAGCCCCGTGGGCACCGGGCCCTTCCGTTTCCGGGACTGGTCCACCGGCCAGCGGATCGCCGTGGAGCGGAACCCGGCGTATTTTCGAACCGACGAAGCAACGGGGGCCGCGCTCCCGTATCTGGGAGGATACGTGTGGCGGGTCATCCCGGACCAGGCGGTGCAGTTCAACGAGCTTCTCGCCGGCAACGTCGACCGGATGACCCTCAAGCCCCTCCAATGGACGCGCCAGGCGGACACGGCCGCGTTCACGAAGCGGTACCGGCGGTACACCCACCTGGCCAACGCCTACACGTACCTGGGCTACAACCTGCGGCGGCCGCTGTTCCAGGACGTTCGGGTGCGGCGTGCCCTGACCCACGCCATCGACAAGGAGGAGATCGTCCGGGGAGTGCTCCTCGGACTCGGGGTTCCCGCGGAGGGTCCCTACAAGCCGGGGACCTGGGCGTATACCCCGGACGTGCCCCGATATCCCCACGACCCCGCCCGGGCGGCGGAACTCCTGGCGGAGGCGGGTTGGGCCGACCGGGACGGCGACGGGGTCCTCGACCGCGACGGGAAGCCCTTCCGCTTCACCGTGCTCACCAACCAGGGCAACGATCAGCGCAAGCGCGCGGCGGAGATCATCCAGCAGCGCCTCAAGGCCGTGGGGATCGAGATGGAGATCCGCATCCTGGAATGGGCGGCCTTCGTCAACGACTTCGTCCGGCCGGGGAACTTCGACGCCGTTCTCCTCGGCTGGACCGTGGTCCCCGACCCCGACCTGTACGATGTGTGGCACTCCTCCCGGGCGGCGCCGGGCGGGCTGAACCACACGGGGTACGCGAACGCCCGGGTCGACGACCTCCTGGTCAGCGCCCGCCGGACCTTCGACCGGGCGGAGCGCCGCCGGCTCTACGTGCGGGTGCAGGAGATCCTGGCCGAGGAACAGCCCTACACGTTCCTGTACTTCCCCGAGGCGCTGGTCGCCCTCAGCGCGCGGGTGAGGGGCGTGGAGCCCGCGGCGGCCGGCCTGGACTACGACCGGGAGCGCTGGTTCGTGCCGTCGGGCCAGCAGCGCTACGCCGAGGTGCCGTGAGATGCTGGGGTACCTCGGCCGCAGGCTCGCGTTCCTGGCACCCATGCTCCTGGGAATCACGGTCGTGTCCTTCGGGCTCATGCACCTGGCGCCCGGTTCGCCCACGGACCTGTACACCGAGTTCAACCCCCGGGCCGGCACCGAGTTCCGGGAGCGCTTCGAGGCCTACTACGGGCTCGACAAACCCCTGCCGGTCCAGTACGTCGCGTGGTTGGGAAAGGTCGTCCGGCTCGACCTGGGCACGAGCTTCAGCCCCGACCGCAGGCCGGTGTGGGACAAGATCGCGGAGCGCCTCCCGGTGACCCTGCTCCTGAGCGTGCTCACCCTCGGCTTGATCCTCCTGTGCGCGATTCCCCTCGGGGTCGTCTCGGCGGTTCGGAGGGGCTCCCGGATGGATCGGACGACCACGGTCCTCGTGTTCGCGGCCTTTTCCGTTCCGGGCTTCTGGCTCGCGCTGCTCCTCATGAAGTGGCTCGGCGTGGACTTGGGGTGGTTCCCGATTTCGGGGCTCCAGTCGATGCAGTACCCAGGCCTTTCCCCCATGGGTAAGATATGGGATCGGGCCCATCACCTGGCCATGCCGGTGGCGGTGGCTGCTCTGGGAGGCCTCGCGGGCATGAGCCGTTACATGCGCGGGAGCATGCTCGAGGTGGTCAGGCAGGACTACATCACGGCTGCCCGGGCCCGAGGCCTGCGGGAGGGCAAGGTGGTCTGGGTCCACGCGCTGCGCAACAGCCTGCTGCCGGTGATCACGCTGCTCGGGTTCTGGGTGCCGGCGCTGATCGGGGGGAGCGTGATCTTCGAGACGGTCTTCGCGATCCCGGGGATGGGCCAGCTCTTCTACCAGAGCGTCATGGCGCGGGACTACCCGGTCATCCAGGGAGTCCTCCTGATGGGGAGCGCGCTCACGCTGCTGGGAAACCTGTCGGCCGACCTTGCCTACGCCGCGGTGGACCCGCGGATCCGGCACGGGCGGACCTGACGGAAGCCACGGAGGAAGGCGATGACGCGAAGGAAGCGGCTGGGTGAGGTCCTGATCGACGCCGGGCTGATCAACGAGACTCAACTCGCGGCCGCGCTCAACAGCCAGCGGACCTGGGGGGGGAAACTGGGCTCCACCCTGGTCCGGATGGGGTTCCTGACCGAGGAGTCGATCCTCCGGAGCCTGTCGGCCCAACTGCGGCTCCCCAGCGTGGACTTCCAGAAGGTCGCTGTGTCCCCCGAGGCGAAGAAGGCCATCGACGTGCGGACCGCCGACAAGTACAACGTCATGCCCGTGGCGTACAAGGAGGAGCTCGGCAAGAAGATCGTGGTGCTGGCCATGTCCGACCCCACGAACCTCGATGCCGTCACCGAGATCCAGTTCCAGACCGGGCTCACGGTGAAGCCCGTGGTGGCGACCGAGTCCTCCATCACGCGGGCGATCGACCACTACTACCGGAACCGCCCCCTGCGGGAGTCCTCCACGGCCGTGCGTGCGGCCGCTGCGGAGTGGGACGAGGACGACGACGAGATGATCATCCTGCAGCAGGGCGACGAGAAGAGCGTCGGGGAACTGGACGGGGTGGACGTCTCCGAGTTGGTGCGCGCCCTGGTGCGGGTTCTCGAGGACAAGGGCGTCATCTCGGCGCAGGACCTCCAGGAGGCGTTGCGTCGGCGGTGAGGGAGGCTGTCGGGCTCGGCCCCTGGGGACTCCTGTGGCGGCGGCTGAGGGGAAACGGCCAGGCGCTCGCGGGACTCGCGCTGGTGGCGACCCTGGCGGTGGTCTCCGTGCTCCACCCCTGGCTCGCCCCCTACGATCCGGCGGAGGTCAACGTCGCCCGGATCCTCTCGCCGCCGGGCCCCGACCACTGGTTGGGCACCGACGAACTCGGCCGGGACGTGCTCTCCCGCCTCCTGTACGGGGCCCCGGTGAGCCTGCTCGTGGGGTTCGTGGCCGTCGGCATCTCGGTCTCGGTGGGGACGGTGCTCGGCGCCCTCGCCGGGTACTACGGGGGCCTCCGGGACGCGGCCGTGATGCGCCTCGTGGACCTGTTCCAGGCCATGCCGACCTTCTTCCTCATCCTCTCGGCCATCGCGTTCCTCAAGCCGAGCATCTGGATCATCATGGTGATCATCGGACTGACCGGCTGGATGGGGGTGTGCCGCATGGTGAGGGCCGAGATGCTCACCCTCAAGGGCCGGGACTTCGTCGTGGCAGCTCGGGTGCAGGGCGCCGGGGATGCCCGCATCCTGTTTCGCCACCTCCTGCCCAACGCCCTGGTGCCCGTGCTGGTTTCGGCCACCCTCGGGATCGCCGGGGCCATCCTGGTGGAGTCGAGCCTCTCGTTCCTCGGGCTCGGGGTCCAACCCCCCCAGGCCTCCTGGGGAACCATGCTCTCCCAGGCCCGCGATACCCTCGACGTGGGCTGGTGGGTGGCCCTGTTTCCCGGGGCGGCGATCTTCCTCGCCGTCCTCGGGTACAACCTGCTGGGGGAGGGGCTCCGGGACGCGCTCGACCCGAGGCTGGAGCCCCGATGACGCCGCCGCTCCTCCAGGTCGAGGGTCTGCAGGTCTGCTTCCCGGGCCCGCTCGGGGAAGTGGAGGCGGTCCGGGGACTCGACCTCGCCCTGGGCCGGGGCGAGACCCTGGGCGTGGTGGGAGAGTCGGGATGCGGCAAGAGCGTGACGGCCCTGTCGATCCTGGGGCTCGTGCCCGCTCCCGGACGGATCGCCGGCGGCCGGATCCGCTTCGACGGTGCCGACGTCACGGCGCTTTCGCCGCGGGGACTGCGCCAGGTGCGGGGACGCGACATCGGCATGGTGTTCCAGGAGCCGATGACGAGCCTCAACCCGGTCTTCACCGTGGGCTACCAGCTCGGCGAGGCCCTCACCGCGCACCAGAGGCTCCCGCGGGCGGAAGTGCGGCGGCGTTGCGTGGACCTCTTGAGGGAGGTCGGGATTCCCGAACCGGAGATGCGGCTCGGGGCGTACCCGGCCGAACTCTCCGGCGGTCTCCGCCAGCGGGTCATGATCGCCATCGCGGTGGCGTGCCGGCCCCGGCTGCTCGTCGCCGACGAGCCCACGACGGCGCTCGACGTGACGATCCAGGCCCAGATCATGGCGCTGCTGTCGCGCCTGCGCCGGGAACTGGGGATGGCGCTGCTGCTGATCACCCACGACCTTGGCCTCGTGGCCCAGAACGTGGAGCGGGTGATGGTGATGTACGCGGGCCACGCGGTGGAGGAGGCTCGCACGGGGGAGTTCTTCGCCGAGCCGCTCCACCCGTATTCCCGGGGACTGCTCGGGTCGATGCCGGGCGCGGGGGGTGTCGGGCCCGGCGGGCGGCTCGCGGCCATCCCCGGCAACGTGCCCCATCCCACCCGCGTGCCCTCGGGGTGCCCGTTTCGCGACCGGTGCGCCCTGGCCGTGGAAGGGTGTGCGGCTTCGCTGCCGAGTCTCGAGGAGAAGGCCCCGGGCCGCAGGGTCCGCTGCTTCCGGGTGGAGCGCCGTGTTTGAACTGAACGCCGTCGCGAGGCACTACCCGGTCCGGGAGGGATTCCTGGGCCGGCGGCGCTGGCTGCGGGCCGTGGACGGGGTGGACCTGGACCTCCGACCGGGCGAGACCCTGGCCCTGGTCGGCGAATCGGGCTGCGGCAAGAGCACGCTGGCCCGCCTGCTGCTGCGGCTGGAGGAACCCACGAGGGGCGCGGTGCGCTTCGGCGGGACGGACCTGTGGCAGATGGACGCGGACCGGGTGCGCAGCTTCCGGCGGGAGGTGCAGCTGGTGTTCCAGGACCCCTACGCGTCCCTGAACCCGCGGATGCGGGTGGGGTCCATCGTGGGGGAGGGTCTGGAGATCCACCGCATCGGCACGCGGGCGGAGCGCAGGCGGCGCGTCCGGGAACTCCTGGAGCAGGTGGGCCTCTCGCCCGAGGCTGCGTCGGGTTACCCCCACGAGTTCAGCGGCGGCCAGCGGCAGCGCATCGGCATCGCCCGGGCCCTGGCCGTGGGGCCCAGGGTGGTGGTGGCGGACGAGCCGGTGTCGGCGCTGGACGTCTCGGTCCAGGCCCAGATCCTCAACCTGCTCCAGGAACTCAAGGAGAGCCAGGGACTCACGTACCTGCTCATCAGCCACGACCTTCGGGTTGTGCGCCACGTCGCCGACCGGGTTGCCGTGATGTACCTGGGGCGGATCGTCGAACTCGCGGAGGCCGAGGAGATGTTCAGCCGCCCACTGCACCCCTACACCCAGTGCCTGCTCGCGGCGGTGCCGGTGCCCGATCCGGCGCGGGCCCGGGCGCCGGTACCCGTGGAGGGGGACATGCCGAGCCCCGTGGACCCGCCGCCGGGATGCCCCTTCCACCCCCGATGCCCGAAGGCCTTCGCGCGGTGCGCCGCGGAGGTCCCGGCACCCTCGAATCCCGAGGGTGCGCGTCGGGTCGCCTGCCATCTCTATCCCGGAGGGACGAGTTGAGAGCGCTCATACGCCCCATGGGGGGCTCGGAGAAGAAGTTCTTCCTGGCGTGCGTGGCCGTCAGCGCCGCCGTCCACGTGCTCGTGGCCGCTCCGCTGGTCTCCTGGCGGCCGTCGGGCCGCGTGGAGAAGGCCGCCGCCCTCGGAGAGCGGTTCGCGCGGGCCGTGAACGCGGTCACGGACCTCGACTCGCGGCAACGGGCCCGCCTCGACGGCGCCCTCGGACGCCTCGACGCGTCGCGGTGGTCCCTGGCGGAACTGCCCGAGAGCCTCCAGTGGGCCGCCGCCCAGTTCGGGGTCGCGGTTCGCGACAGCGACGTGGTGCGGGCACTGGACGCCGAGCGGTCCCGGGAGGGCCGCTGGGACGTGCGGGTCTGGCTGGACTGGGGCGAGGGCCGCGACGCCGGCGACCTCCTTGCCGTGGCGTACCTGGCCGGGGAGGCGACCCTGAAGAGCGACTTCGGTTCCCACCGGCTCTGGATTCATCTGGAGGGGCCGGACGGCTCGGGGCGGGTGGCCTTCGAGACGATGGACTGCCGGCTCTACCGCGCCGGGAAGCTCAGCGCCGCCGACCTCCTTCACCGCTCCACCTGGGCTGAGCCCTGACCCTGCGAGCCGCATCACCGACTTGCCCCGGAGATGGTCCAGCCTTACCGTAGGGCGCGAAACCTGCCGACCGGCGGGCGCATCCCATTGACTGGAAGGCGCGGAAATCCCCTCCCGGAGGTGAGCGAGAGTGTTCTACTTCGATCCCCTGTACATGGCGTTCCTGGTCCCGGCCCTGCTCCTCTCCGTGGGAGCCCAGATGTGGGTCAAGTCCTCCTTCGCCCGTTACGGCCGGGTGGCCAATCGCCGCGGCCTGTCGGGGGCGGAGGCGGCCCGGCGCATCCTCGCGGCCGCAGGGCTGGGCGACGTGCGCGTGGAGACCTCACAGGGTTTTCTCTCCGACCACTACGACCCGCGCACCAAGGTGCTGCGCCTCTCCCCCGACGTCTACTCCAAGGCCAGCATCGCCGCGGTGGGAGTGGCGGCCCACGAGGCGGGTCACGCCCTGCAGGACGCTCGCGGATACGCTCCCCTGAAGCTGCGGTCGGGCCTGGTGCCCGTGGCCCAGATCGGGTCCCAGCTGGCCTTCCCCCTCCTGATCCTGGGGTTCTTCATCGGCGCCATGGGCCTGGTGAAGCTCGGGGTGATCCTCTTCGCCGGGGCCGTCCTGTTCCAGCTCGTGACCCTTCCGGTGGAATTCAACGCCAGCCGGCGGGCCCTGGCGGCGCTGGAAGGCGTGGGCGTGCTCTCCGGCGACGAGATCCCGGCTGCCCGAACCGTGCTCTCCGCCGCGGCGCTCACCTACGTGGCGGCGGCCGTGGCCGCCGTGGCGCAGCTCCTGTACTTCCTGCTCCGGTCCGGGATGCTGGGAGGAGGCCGAGACGAGTAGCCGTGGCCGCGACGGCGTGGAAACGCCTGGTCCTGGAACTGACGGACGAGGGCTTCGAGAGCCCCTACCTGGACCGCCTCCGCGCGCGGCTCAATGTGGAGCAGTCGCACCGTGAGCTGGAGAAGGAGATCCTGCAGGAGATGGCCGCCGCGCTGGGCCGCGCGGAGGACAAGCTGAACCTCGCCCTGCTCCGACTCCAGCTCATCGAGCGGGAACTGGAATCCCTTCCCCCGCTGGGGGCGGGGGGCGACCTGCAGGAGAGGGTCGAGGGGTACAACGCCCAGCGCGAGGTGGCCTGCCGGTGTTTGTGGGAACTCACCATCCACCGGGAGGCCCTGGGTTTCCGGCGCAACGAGATCCTCGAGCGACTCTACCCCATTCCTCCCCGACGGCGCCTGCCGGCCCGGTAGGGGCCGAGGAGGCCGCGCATGCGTCCGGTCGAGCGACTCCGTGAGCTCCTGAACCGTCCGGGCCTCACCGCCGTGCCCGGGTGCTACGACGCGTTCTCGGCCCGGCTGGTGGAGCGGGCCGGGTACCCCTCGGCCTACCTGACGGGTTTCGGGGTCGCCGCGAGCCACCTCGGCCTCCCGGACCTGGGGCTGCTCTCCTTCGGAGAGATGGCCGAGCGCGCGGCCGCCGTGGCGTCCGCGATCCGGATCCCCCTCATCGCCGACGCGGACACGGGGTTCGGCGGCGAACTCTCGGCGTACCGCACGGTGCGGGCGTACGCCCGGGCCGGCGTTGCAGCGGTGCAGCTCGAGGACCAGGTGGCTCCCAAACGCTGCGGCCACACCCGGGGCAAGGAGGTCGTCCCGCTGAAGGAGATGCGGGCCAAGCTCCGGGCCGCGGCCGAGGCCCGGGCCGAGGAGGATGTCGTCCTGGTGGCCCGCACCGACGCCCGGGCCGTCCTCGGGTTCGAGGCGGCCCTGGAACGCTGCCGGGCGTTCGCCGAGGAAGGCGCCGACGTCGTCTTCCTCGAGGCTCCCGAGTCCGAGGAGGAACTCGCGGCGATCCCCACCGCCGTCTCGGTGCCTTGCCTCGTCAACGTGGTGGAGGGGGGCCTGACGCCCGTCCTCCCGCGGGGGCGCCTGGAAGCCATGGGCTACCGAGTGGCCATCTACCCGGTCACCCTGCTCTTCGCCGCGGCGCGCGCCATGCTCGACCGCCTGGGCGACCCGTCCACGGGCCCTCGTCCGTGGGACGGCCCCCTCTCCTTCGACGACCTCAAGGACCTCGTGGGGTTTCCCGAGTGGGAGGCGCGGGGGAAGCGGTTGCGTTCCTGAGTGCCGCGGAGACTGCAGCCGGCGAGCCCCCCTGGCGGGGCAAGCGCGGGAGGGGTCATCGGGACGCGTCGGCTCCGTCCGGCTCCGTTCGGATCTCCAGTTCGTACTCCAACGCGGACGCCGCACCCGTTCCCCGAAAGGTGCCCGTCACGGGTGCCGCGCCCGAGGGATCGCGCCCGGCTGCGACCGCCAGGTGGCGGTCGGCGACGGCTAGGCCGTGGGTTGGGTCGTACCCGCGCCACCCGGCCCCCGGCAGGTACACCTCGCTCCAGGCGTGCAGGTAGCGCCTCTCCTGGACCCGGTCGCCCTCCTGGTAGCCGCTCACGAACCGGGCCGCGAGCCCGACGGTCCGGCAGACGTCCGTGAAGAGGACCGCCAGATCCCGGCAAGAGCCCCGCTTCTCGGCCCAGGTGCGCTCCGCCGGCCAGGGGTTTCCGGTCTCCCGCACGATCACGTCGCACTCGCGGTGCAGGTGTTCGTTGAGGGCGGCGAGGAATCCCAAGGTCTCCCCTCCGCTCTCTCCCCGGAGATCCTCCGCCAACGCAACGATGGCGTCCCCGCCCTGCGGGCCCCGGTAGGCGGCCAGGACCGGCTCGATGCCGCCGGGGTAGGTCGCCGGGAGCCGCGCGGCTCCCGGATCGGTCACGATGTAGGCGAAGGGATTGGTCCTCGTGGCTCGGGCGGTGAACGCGACGGCGATGTCGAGCGACCTGGTCCTCCCGTCGAACCACGCGCAGGCGATGGAATTCCCCTCGGCGTCCAAGCCCTCGGCGAGGCCGGCCGGCTCGGGCGTGACCGCAAGTCGGTAGGATAGGAGTTGCTGCGAGGCGTCGCAGCGGGGGCGCAGCCGAAGAACGTGCGGTTCCAGGAAGACCTCCCGGTCGAACCGGTACCGCGTGCGGTGGGTGACCTCGAAGAGCATGGCGGGGCCGGGGCGCGCCGTCTCAGGAGCGTCGCGGCTGGAGCTTCGCCCAGGCCCGCTCCATCCACTCCGTGGGCAGTTCCTGGATCGCGTGGCGCAGACGGCTGTCCCACCAGTCGGAGATGTCGCCCAGTTCGTTCCGGTCGAAGCGGTGCTCCACCATCTCGAAGGTGTTCTGTCGGTAGAGGACGATGTCCACGGGGAAGTTGACGTCGGCGGCGCTGATGCGGGTCGAGTCGAAGGCGAGCACGCCGACCCTGAGGGCGAACTGGAGGGAGTCCTCGAAGTGGAAGGTGCGGTCCAGGATCGGCTTCCCATAGCCCGGCGCGCCGATGATCTGGTAGGGCGTTCCCTTGCCCACCTCGACCCAGTTCCCCTGCGGATAGACGAGGTAGAGCTTGTGCTCCCGGTCGCCCCGCATCTGGCCGCCCACGAGGCAATGGATGTCGAAGTGGAAGCCGCTCTTCTCCAGGGAGGGCTTGTCCTCCTCCGCCACCCTTCGGATCTGCTGGGCGAAGCCGTTGACCGCCTTGAACAGGCGGTCGAGCGGCTCGTCGCCGGCGGCCAGGTGGTCCTCGAAGTAGGTGACCGCCTTGTCGCGCACGGAGCGCAGCCCCGAGGTCATGAGGAAGAAGCAGCCCCCCTCCTGGTGGTAGGTCGTGAGCTTGCGGGCCTGGATGACCTCGTTCCCCGAGGTCACGCGGGTGTCCGCGATCCCCACGAGTCCCTCGTGGGTTCGCATCCCCAGAC
This sequence comes from uncultured Thermodesulfobacteriota bacterium, assembly GCA_964548515.1. Lineage (GTDB taxonomy): Bacteria > Desulfobacterota > Deferrisomatia > Deferrisomatales > JACRMM01 > CAZGRT01. The sequence continues at coordinate 12,177 of CAZJSF010000010.1, read as the reverse complement.
AAAAGGTCATTGCAGCCCTCGTCGCGAGTCGTGGCGCACCTCCCCGGCGGTGGGGCGGAGCGCGAAGAAGGTCTCGAACACGGCGTCGCCCACCGCGTTGAGTTTGCCCTGCAGGCCGTCGAGGAACTCGTGGACGCCGGTCTCGACGACCTCGGGCACCGAGGCGTAGTCGAGTTCGGCCCGAAGCCTGCCGAGGCGCTGCTCCGCCGCGTTGGAGAACGTGCCCAGTGGCGTGCCGCTGATGGCACGGAGCGACTCCTCCGCCGAAATCACGCAGTGGTGGATCGCGCGCGGGAAGTCGCGGTCGAGAACGAGGAAGTCCAGCACCTGCTCCGGGATGATCTGGTGGTGGCGCTTCCGGTACATCTCCAGGGCGCTGATCGAGCGTAGCACCGCGGCCCACAGGATGTCGTCGTAGGGGGTTCCGACGTAATGCGCCGACGGGAGCAGGTGGAAGTACTTCACGTCGAGGATCCGCGAGGTCTTGTCCGCCCGCTCCAACACGCGCCCCAAGCGGGTGAAGTGCCAGCCCTCGCCGTGGGACAGGGTGCCGTCGGTGATCCCCATGAAGAGTTGGGACGCCTGCATGACGCGGCTGTAGAACTCGTGGGGCGCCTCGCGGGCCTGGGCCGGCGCCGCCGGGTCCCGCAGGAGCATGTAGAACTGGTTGATCTGCTCCCACATCTCCAGGGTGATGTACTGGCGGATCCAGCGCGCGTTCTCCCTCGCCGAGCTGACGCACGAGCGGATGGAGTTCGGGTTCTCTCGGTCGAAGGTCAGGAACTGGATCACCCCGGCCTCGTCGGCTTGGCCGTAGCGGGCGGCGAAGTCGACTGCGTCCCCGCTGCTGTCGATGAGGGGCTGCCACTGCTCCGAAGACTCCCCCGGGATGTCCAGGCACAGGTGCAGGTTGACGTCGACGAAGCGCGCCATGTTCTCGGCGCGCTCCACGTAACGCCCGATCCAGTAGAGAGAGTCGGCCACGCGGCTCAGCATTGCGGATCTCCCGTCTGCGCTCCTCGGGGGAGCGGCCCGTGCGGTCGGCGTCTCACGCGGAGAGGACCCAGGTGTCCTTGCTTCCGCCGCCCTGCGACGAATTGACGACCAGGGAGCCCTTTCGTAGCGCCACGCGGGTCAGGCCGCCCGGCAGCACCCAGATCTCCTTGCCGTAGAGGATGTAGGGGCGCAGGTCCACGTGGCGCCCCTCGAAGTGGTCGCCGGCGATCACCGGCACCCGGGAGAGGGCCAGCGTCGGCTGGGCGATGTACTTGCGGGGGTTGGCGCGGATGCGCCCCGCGAACTCCTCGCGTTCCGCCGCGGTCGCGTGGGGGCCGACCAGCATGCCGTAGCCCCCCGACTCGTCGGCGGCCTTCACCACGAGTTCGTCCAGGTGTTCCAGGACGTAACCGAGGTCCTTGGGGTCCCAGCACACGTAGGTGGGCACGTTCGGGATGATCGGATCCTCGTCCAGGTAGTAGCGGATGATCTTCGGCACGTAGGCGTACACCGCCTTGTCGTCGGCCACGCCGGTACCGGGGGCGTTGGCCAGGGCAACGTTCCCCCTTCGGTAGGCCTCCATCAACCCGGGCACCCCCAGCGCGGAGTCCGGCCGGAAGACCTGGGGGTCGAGGAAGTCGTCGTCGATGCGGCGGTACAGGACGTCGACGGGTTCGAAACCCTTCGTCGTTCGCATCAGGACCCTGCCGTCCGACACGACCAGGTCGCGCCCCTCCACCAGTTCCACCCCCATCTGCTTGGCCAGGAAGGAGTGCTCGAAATAGGCGCTGTTGTAGATGCCGGGGGTCAGCACGCCGACGACGCCGGCGCCGCGGGGGTCGGGGGAGAGGTGTTCCAGGGTCTCCAGCAGGTGGCTCGGGTAGTCTGCGATGGGGCGGACCCTCGCGGCCTCGAACACCCGCGGGAAGGTCCGCTTCATCACCGAGCGGTTCTCCATGACGTAGGAAACGCCGGAGGGGCACCGCAGGTTGTCCTCGAGAACGTAGAACTGGCCGTCCCCGTCGCGCACCAGGTCGGTGCCGGTCACGTGACACCAGATGCCCCGGGGCGGAGCGAGGTCGCGGCAGGCGGGGCGGTAGCAGGCGGCGGAGTGCACGATGTCCTTCGGCACCACGCCGTCGGCGAGGATCTTGGCGTCGTGGTAGACATCGTCGATGAAGAGGTTGAGGGCGCGGATGCGCTGCTTCAAGCCGCGCTCCAGCAGGTCCCAGTCTTCGGAGGCGACGATTCTCGGCACCAGGTCGAAGGGGAAGATCTTCTCGGTCCCTTCCTCGGCCCCGTAGACGTTGAAGGTGACCCCGGCCCTCAGCAGGGCTGCCTCCGCCGCGGATTGGCGACGGCGGATCTCCTCCCACGTCAGGGACTCGATCTTCTCCACCAGCGGCAGGGCGCCTGCGCGCGGCATCCCCTCCGGGGTGAACAGTTCGTCGTAGAACCCCCCGGTGTCATAGCGCCCGAAGTGCGTCCCGCTCATGGGAAGTTCCTCTTCGATGGTCCGCAGGGTGGAAGCGACCACCGTGCGTTTCCGGCGCGTGGTGGTCACCCCGGGGCTTGTATCAGGGCGTCTGTCGGCTTGTCAAAGCTCGGGCCGCGGTCGCCGCGCGCCCGGGACGGGTAACCCGTCGTTGCTCTCGGCCGGGTTCCCGCGTAGAACGGACGCGAAGGGAAGCCGCGCGGCGGAGTGCCGGCGTTCCGGCAGGCGGCATGGAGGATCGACGAGGGATGGATCGGAGCGGGCGCGTCGAGAACGGGGTGCTGCTGGTGCTGGTTGCAGCGGCGCTCGTGGTGTCGGGCATCCAACCCCACGACCGGGCGACGTGGGTGCTCGAGGTGCTGCCCGTAGCGATCGGGGTGCCGTTGCTCGTGGTGCTCCATCCCCGGTTCCGGTTCACGCCCCTGGCGTATCGCCTCGTCTTCCTCCACGCGCTCATCCTCATGCTCGGCGGTCACTACACGTATGCGCGGGTGCCGCTGGGCTTCTGGGTGCAGGACCTGCTCGACCTCTCACGCAACCACTACGACCGCCTCGGCCACTTGGCCCAGGGATTCGTGCCGGCCGTCCTGGCGCGGGAGGTGCTACTTCGCCGGTCGCCCCTGCGGCCGGGGAAGTGGCTCTTCTTCCTGGTCTCCTCGGTGTGCCTGGCCCTGAGCGCCTGCTACGAGTTCCTGGAATGGTGGGCGGCGTTGATCGGGGGTGAGGGTGCCGAGGCGTTCCTCGGTACCCAGGGGGACGTGTGGGACACCCAGTGGGACATGTTCCTCGCCCTGATCGGCGCGGTGAGCGCCCAACTCCTCCTCTCCCGCGCCCACGATCGGCAGTTGCGGGAACTCGAAGGGCGCTGAGGGCCTCGCGCGAACCGAGCGGCACGTTCCGGAGGCTCCTTTGCATCCCGGAGCCGCCGTGCCAACATGGGAACGGTACCGGCCGAGACCCCACCGGCGGAGAAAGGGAGGCACGCCATGGCCAACGTCGTCCACACTTCGCGCATCGCGATCACCCGGGAGAAGGGGCCGGTACGCAAGGCCTACATCGAGGGCTTCGCCGAGCCGGTGCATTACGGCATCCACGGCGGCATCCAGAAGTTCTACGGGGTCGATCCCGTGGAGGAGCACGCCGCCACCCTGGACCACATCGTGGGGGCCGTGTCGGCCTGAATGATGGGTACCCTGGCCAGCGTGCTGGCCACGAAGAGGATCCGCACCCACACCGACCGCTTCCGGACCCTCGTGGAGGGCGACATCGAGGACGTGGGCGGGGTGCTCAAGATCACCGAGATCCGGGTCCGCCATTTCCTCAAGGCGTCCGCGGAGGAGGAGGGTGACGCCCGATGGGCTTTCGAGAGCTATCTGACGAAGTGCCCGGCCGCCCAGAGCGTGATCGGGTGCATCCGCCTCGTGCACGACCTGGTCCTGGAGCCGGGATGAGCAGGGAGTGTCCCCGGCGGGTGGCAGCGGTCCTGCTCGGGGCGGCCGTCTTCCTGTTTGCGCCTGGGACGCGCGCGGAGGGGGTTGCCGTGCGCGAGGTGGAGATCGTCGCGGCGCCGACGACCCTGCGGTTGCTGGACGGCACGGATCTCGACGTGTGGGCGTACAACGGGCGGGTGCCGGGGCCTACGCTGCGGGTCCGGGTCGGGGAGACGCTGCGCGTTCGCTTCACGAACCGCCTGCCGCAGTCCACCACCATCCACTGGCACGGGGTGCGGGTCCCCAACGCGATGGACGGGGTTCCCCACGTGACCCAGCCGCCGGTGCGACCCGGTGAGAGCTTCGTGTACGAGTTCGCGCCCCCGGACCCGGGCACCTACTGGTTCCACCCCCATCTCCGTGGGAGCGAGCAGGTGGAGCGGGGGCTCTTCGGGGTGCTTATCGTCGAGGAGGCCGAGCCAGTTCCCTTCTCCCGCGAACTGCTCTGGGTGATCGACGACTGGCTGCTCGACGAGACCGGGCAGATCTCGCCCGAGTTCAACACGCCGAGGGACCTCCGTCACGACGGGAGGTGGGGGAACGTGGTGACCGTGAACGGGAAGGTGGCGCCCCGGGAGGAACTGGTGCCGGGGGAGCGGGTTCGCCTGCGGTTGGTCAACGTGGCGAACGGCCGTGTCTTCTCGCCGGACTTCGGACCGCTCTCCCCCAGGGTCGTGGCGTTCGACGGACTTCCCACCGACCGTCCCCTGCCGTCGGAGGGCCTCGAGATCACCCCGGGCAACCGCGTGGACTTCGACCTGATCGTCCCCGAGGGCCTGCGGGGCCAGACCATTCGGGTGGTGGACCGCTTCACCCGCTCGGCCCACCGGATCGCAGAACTGGTCGTCGCCGGAGAATCCGTGCCCACTCCGGAGGCAGCCCTCGCGCCCCAACCGGCCGCGGTGCCGGCGGACCTCCGCGAGCCCCTGCAGGTGTTCCGCCTCGCCGCGCGCCCGGGAGGGCCGTTCGGCATCGAGTGGACGATCAACGACCGCGCGTACCGCCACGAGGAGGAGCACCACGCGGCCCACGAGGTGGCCGCGCGACTCCCGCTGGGTCGCTGGGCGCGCCTGCGCTTCGCGAACGAATCCTACCGGCTCCACCCCATGCACATCCACGGGCTGTTCTTCCGGGTGCTCGCCCGGGACGGGCGGCCGGTGGAGGAGGGGCACTGGCGCGACACGGTGCTCCTGCACCCCAAGCAGACCATCGACGTGGCGGCTCTGCCCCGGGACCCTGGGCTGTGGATGATGCACTGCCACATCCTGGAGCACGCAGAGTCCGGCATGATGACGCTGCTCGAGGTCCGCGAGGAGTAGCGCGGCAGGGGGGCGCTCGGCGCCCGCGGGTGCCGGGAGGGGAGGAGTCGCGTCGGGTCCCTGGACCGGGAGACGCGCATGGCGTCGATCGAGAAGCTCTTCGAGAACAACCGTCGGTGGGCGGAGCGCATGACGGAGGCGAACCCTCGCTTCTTCGAGGATCTCGCCCACCAGCAGAGTCCCAGGTACCTGTGGATCGGCTGTGCGGACAGCCGGGTCCCCGCCAACGAGATCGTCGGGCTGCCGCCCGGCGAGATCTTCGTTCACCGCAACGTGGCCAACCTGGTGATCCACACGGACATCAACTGTCTCTCGGTCCTCCAGTACGCGGTGGACGTGCTCCGAGTCGAGCACGTGATCGTGTGCGGGCACTACGGGTGCGGCGGGATCGAGGCGGCGGTGGAGGACCGGCGCCACGGGCTGATCGACAACTGGCTCCGCCACGTTCGGGACGTCTACCAACGCCATCGGGAAGACCTGCGCCGAGCGGGGAGCGGCCACGCGCTGCTGCGCCGCCTGTGCGAGCTCAACGTGCGCGAGCAGGTGGTGAACGTCGCGAACACGACCACGGTGCAGGATGCCTGGGCCCGGGGGCAGCGCCTGTGTCTGCACGGGTGGGTCTACGACATCCGCGACGGAATCCTGCGCGACCTCGGGGTCGGCCTGGAGAGCCACCTCGAGAACACGCCGAAGGCGTAGACCGACCCCGCCCCCGCCCGTGGGCCGCGGGACGGCCGTGCTCCTCCCGAATCCTTCTCCGACCTCCCGTCATCTAACGGGTCGACGTCACGGCGCGGCGCACGGGCCGAGGCCGGCGCACCACGGTGGTGATGGAGGAGGTTCGAGATGGCTGGGAGGATTCCGGTGCGGAAGTACCGGTACTGGCTCGGAGCCCTGGTCCCCGCGGTGCTCGCGGGCGGGTACTTCAGCCCGTACCTCGCGCTGGTGGTGCCGGTGGTGATGGCGGCGTCCCTGGGCTCTGCGGCTCTGGGCCGGGGGCGCCGTTTCTGCGGCCACGCCTGCCCCCGGGGGTCGTTGCTCGACGGGTGGCTCGGCTGGCTTCCTCGCCGGCCGCTGCCCCCGCTGTTCCGGGGCTGGTTCCGCTGGGTGGTGCTCGTGGCCCTGATGGGGTTCCTGGTCTGGCGACTGGGCCAGGCCTCCGGGAGCCTGACCCACTGGGGCCGGGTGTTCTGGGTCATGTGCGCCGTGACCACCGCGGCGGCCCTCGCGCTGGCCGCCCGCTACCGGAGCCGGGCCTGGTGCCGCGTCTGCCCGATCGGCACCCTGGCGGGCTCGCTGGGGCGTACCGAGCCCTTCTTCTCGCCGCCGGAGGGCTGCCGGGAGTGCGGCGTCTGCGACCGTGCGTGCCCGATGGGTCTCTCCCCGTCCCGGGGCCTCCCGGGTCGCTCGGCCGGCGACTGCCTCCAGTGCGGGGCGTGCGCGGCCGCCTGCCCCGTCCTCCGTTCCCCGGGGGGGTTCGGCGACGGCGGTGCGCCGCCGCTCGCGCGGGCGGCGTGAAGGCGCGGGCTGCGGTTCGCCAAGGGGAAGGACCCCGCCGCGTGCACTGGCACGACGCGGTCCGGGTCGCGCCTTCCCGGAAGGGGTGAGGAATGGATGCGGAGACGGTGTTGGTGTACGTGACCGCGGGTTCCCCGGCGGAGGCGCTGAAGATCGCCCGCGCGCTCGTGGAGGAGCGTCTCGTGGCCTGCGCGAACGTGCTGGGAGAGGCGGTGTCGGTGTACCGGTGGGAGGGGCGGGTTCACGAGGATCCCGAGGTCGTCATGGTTGCGAAGACCGTTGCCGATAAGCTCGGGGCCGCCGTGGCGCGGGTGAGGGAACTCCACGGGTACGAGTGCCCCTGCGTGGTCGCCGTACCGATCGTCGGCGGTAACCCCGACTTCCTCGACTGGATCGGCCGAGAGACGGAGTAGCCCCTCTTGGAAGAGGCACTGGACGATCTCGAACGCGCGGGAATCCTGTCCCTGCACCAGGCGGCCCTGCTGCGCCGCGTGGTGCGCCGCGAGGTCTTCTCGGTCTACTGGGAACTGCGGGTCCTCCTCTACGCCGGGATCCTCGTCTTCACGGGGGGGCTCGGCCTCCTGGTGCGCAAGCATTTCGACTCCATCGGCCACCTGGCCCTGCTCGCCTCCATCCTGGCCGCGTGCGCGGGGTGCTTCGCGTGGTGCCTGCTCCGGGGGGGAGGTTTCTCCAGGGACTCCGTGGCCTCCCCGAACGCGGCGTACGACTACGTGCTGCTCCTCGGTTGCCTCCTCCTCGGCTCCGCGGCGGGCTACCTGGAACTGCGGTACCGGGTGCTCGCCGAGCACTGGAGCTGGTGGCTCCTGGGCTCCGGGCTCTTCTACCTCCTGAGCGCCCACTACTTCGACAGCCGCATCGTGCTGTCCCTCGCCCTTTCCACCCTGGGCGCGTGGCTCGGGGTGAAGACGGCGCTGCTGGACCTGGTGGGCGGAGCGCCCTGGGCCGCTTGGACGCGCTGGAACGCCATCGGCTTCGGCGCCGGGGTCGTCGCCCTGGGCGCGGCGCAGGCCGCGGGGGGGTGGAAGCGCCACTTCCTCCCGGTCCACCTGCACCTGGGGCTCAACCTCCTCCTCTCCGCCCTGGTCTCCGGGGTCGGGCGGGGAGCAGGCGGTGCGGCCTATCTCCTCGGCTCCCTCGCCGTCGCGGCGGGCGCTGCCGTGTATGCCCAGCGGTCGCGGCGCTTCGTCTTCCTGGCGTACGGGGTCCTGTACGGCTACGCGGCGGTCACCGGGTTCCTGCTCTCCCGCTTCCCGATGGACGGTGTCGGGTACACGCTGTACTTCTTCGCGACGGCATCCGCCGTCGTGGCCGCCCTCGCGGCCTTTCACGGCCGCTTCCGGAGCGACGAGTGATCCCCCTGTACGACCGGGAGGAGAGGACCGTCGAGGTGGTCGACGAGGCCCGCCGGTGGACCGACGCGGGGATCCTCTCGCCGGAGCAGTTCGCAGCGGTGCGGGAGCGGTATCGTCCTTCGCTGAGACGGGTGAACTTCTTCCTCCGCGTGCTGTTTTCCGTCTTCACGTGCAAGGCGGCGGTCGCGCTGGTGGCCCTGCCCGTGGCGTGGGTCGGGATGGAGGCGCGCCCCGCCGCAGTCCTGCTGCTGTTCGCGGCCCTGCTCTCCGCCTACCTGGGCGATCGCGTCCTCATCCGGGAGCGCCGTTTCTACCGGTGCGGGGTGGAGGAGGCGCTGCTGGGCCTCTCGGTGGCCTTCGCGGCGGCGGTGCCGCTCCTGCTCTTCGACGGGTTCGGCGAGCGGTGGCCGGGGCTCATCTCCCATCTGGCCGTGCTCGGCGGGGCGGTGTGGCTGGCGCTCCGGTACGGGTACGCCCTGGCCGCCTTCGTGGCGGCGGTGGCGTTGGGCGCGCTGCCGTTCCACGCGTCGCACGCCTTGCGGTTGCACGACTCCGGAGCGGCCCGGGTGGCCGCCGGGTTCCTCCTCGGCGGGGCGGCGCTCTGGGGCCACCTCCGACTTTCCCGTTCGCGGAGATCGCTGCCGCGGGGGTACGTCTGGTGCCTCGAGACCGGCCGACTGGCGTCCCTGATCGGCCTCTACCTCGTCTCGAATTCGTACCTGCACCGGGAGCACTGGCACTTCGGTCCCTCTCCCGTCCACGCAGGGGCGTGGTCGCACGCGGGGGACTGGCTGTGCGGGTTCCTGACGGCGGGCATTCCCGCGGCCGCTCTCGCCCTCGGCATGAGGCACAAGGACCGCGTGCTGCTGTGGTTCGGGGCCCTCGCCGCCGTGGCCTCGCTCGTGACCCTCAAGTACTTCTTCCACCTGGGGTACCTGGCGGAGGAACTGGTCCTGGCGGGCCTGCTGGTGGTGGGGGCCGCCCTGGGGCTCATCCGGTGGCTCGGCAGGGGGCCCGATCGCCGGAGGGGAGGATTCACGGCCGAGCCGCTGCTCGAGCCCCGCCTCTACGGAGCGGACTTCGAGGCCCTGGCGGCGGTGCAGTCGGTGGCGCCGGAGCCGGCGCCCTCGGACGGAGGTGGTTTCCGCGGGGCCGGGGGGTCCTTCGGTGGGGGAGGGGCCTCGAGCGGCTTCTGAATTCCGAGCCGCCCGGGAAGGGGGCGGCGCGAACGACGTGGAGGAGTCCCATGGCGAAGTTCCGTTCCGTGATCGTTGTCGTGCTGCTCGCCGCCTTCGCGGTGCCCTCGGGGGCGGCTCCCAAGAACAAGGCGCAGGAGAAGGGCAACGGCAACGGGAAGGGGGCCAAGGTCAAGATCCAGTACGCCGGAGGCGGCCCGCCGCCGTGGGCCCCGGCCCACGGATATCGGCGCGGTGGCCATCAGCAGAACGTGGAGACCGGGTACAGGGCTCCTTTCCGCATCGACGTGGGGCGCTGCAACCGCAGCGAACTGGGGGCGGTCCTCGGCGGCGTGGCAGGGGGTGTGCTCGGGTCCAAGGTCGGGGACGGCTCGGGGCGGACCGTGGCGACCATCGCCGGCACGGTCCTGGGCTCCATCGTGGGCGAGCGGATCGGCCGTTGGATGGACCAGGTGGACCAGGCCTGCGTGGGGCAGGCCCTGGAACACGCTCCCACGGGAAATCCGGTGGAGTGGGTGAACCCGGACACCGGCGTCGTGTACGACGTCACGCCCACCGAGACGTACAGGGCCGGAGACGACCGCTACTGCCGGGAGTACCAGGCCGACGCCCAGGTGGGGGGAAGGGCGGAACGGGTGCACGGGACGGCCTGCCGGCAGCCCGACGGGTCCTGGGAACTCGTGAGCTCCCGCTGATCCGTCCCGAGCGGGCACCTGTTCGGCACCGCTAGTGCGCCGACTTGTGCTCGGCCCCCCACACCTTCTCGAGGAACTGGTCGCGCCCGGAGCCCCACCGGTACCACTGGTACCGGATGGGGTTCTTCCGGTAGTAGTCCTGGTGATACTCCTCCGCGGGGTAGAAGGGGCCCGCCGGGACGATCTCCGTGACGATCGGCCCGCCGAAGCGGCCCGAGGCGGCCAGGCGATCCCGGGAGGCTTCCGCGAGCCTCTTCTGCTCCTCGTCGTGGTAGAAGACGGCGCTGCGGTACTGCCGCCCCACGTCGACGAACTGCCGATCGACCGCGGTGGGGTCGATGTTCCGCCAGAACACGTCGAGGAGCTTCTCGTAGCTCACCTTCCGGGGATCGTAGACCACCCGAACCGCCTCCGCGTGCCCCGTCATCCCCGAAGAGACCTGTTCGTAGGTGGGGTCCTCCTCCCTTCCCCCCGTGTACCCCGAGGTCGTGGACTCCACCCCCGGCAGTTCGTCGAAGGGGGGCTCCATGCACCAGAAGCACCCTCCCGCAAAGGTGGCGACCTCCCGGCCGGCGACTTCCCGGGGGGCTTGTTGCGCACCCGCGGCGGGGACCCACAGAAACGCTGCCAGAGCTGCCGCAGCGCCTCGCCTCCACACGTGTTCCATCGTCCGCTCCTTCCCGAGGCGAAACCTCGTCCAATCCCTGCACCATGGTCACTCGCCGGTCCGGAAGCAAGCTCGGCCCGTTGCCCCGACCGACGCCCTCGGCTATCATGACCGGCCCGGTCCCCGAGGGCCGGCGTTCGGAACATCAAGCACACGGGAGGTGGGCATGAAGAATCGGCGCATCGCACTCGCCGCGGTCCTCGCCGCAGGGCTCGCGGTCACACTGGGATCCTCGTTCTCCGCCGCCGCGGAATCGAGCCCGGGCAAGGAGGACAAGGCCGTGAAGATGATTGACGAGATGATCCAGAAGGCTGCCGTGGACAAGTCCAAGCCCACCTGGAAGACGTCGGTGCCGAAGCCGGGCGTGGCCACCTTCGACCCGGCGCACAAGTACTTCGTCCGGATGACGACGAGCAAGGGGCCGATCCGGATCAGGTTCATGCCCGACGTGGCGCCCATGCACGTGACGAGCTTCCTGTACCTGACCAAGCTGGGATTCTACGACGGGCTGCCCTTCCATCGGGTCATCCCCGGCTTCATGGCGCAGGGAGGCTGTCCGCTCGGCAACGGGACCGGAGGCCCGGGCTACGAGTACGCCGGCGAGTTCCGGGCCGACGTGAAGCACGACAAGCCGGGCCTGCTCTCCATGGCCAACCGGGGGCCGGGCACCGACGGGAGCCAGTTCTTCCTCACCTTCGTCCCCACCCCGTGGCTCGACGGCAAGCACACGATCTTCGGGCAGGTGGTGGAGGGCATGGAGACCCTGAAGGCCCTGGAGGCCGCGGGTTCGCCCAGCGGCCGCACCCGGGAACCGCTGAAGATCGAGAAGGTGGTGGTCGAGGTCGAGTGATTTCCGGGCGGCCCGCCGCGGGCCGCCGACGAAACCGAGGAGGTCCCATGAGCGGAACCGTCCACAAGTGTCACGACGAGCACAAGAACCACGAGGAGAACCACCTCTGCCGCATCGTGGTGCGGCAGGACCTGGACCGGGTGAAGAAGATCGTGAAGGACGCCAGGTACTACTGCAAGAACTGCGGACGGGCGGCCCACGAGGAAGCGAACCTCTGCAACCCGTCGAAGATCTGAGCCGCCCGGCAGGTCGGGCGACCGGCGTGCAGGAAGCGAAGGCCGACCCCCGAGGGGGTCGGCCTTCGCATTTGGCGTCGTGCGACGGGAGGTGCCGGGGGAGGTTCCGGCCCCGGGGAAGGACGACCTCGCCCGGGGACCCGGAGACGAATGGGGGACTCAGAGGCGCGAGAGGGATCTCCGGACCGACTCGATGAATACCCCGTTCACCTCGGGGTAGAACCCGAGGCCCTTGTACATCGTTTCCCCCTCGTGCTCCACGGTGGTGACCTCGGCCTGCTTGCCGGCCTTCTCCACGGCCGCCTTCCAGCTGTCGCCGTCGCCCACGACGTCGCCCATCAG
>CAZJSF010000009.1:0-32409 GCA_964548515.1 uncultured Thermodesulfobacteriota bacterium | reverse complement strand
TGCAGGCGCAGGCCCAGCGGCAGGGGCTGCCCCGCCGTCTGCAGGTCGCCGAGCCGGCGGGCCACGCCCAGGGCCCAGAAGGTGAGCGCGCGGACGGGTCCCGGCGCCTCCACGGCCTTGGCCTGGATGCCCGCGTAGACCTTCTCGAAGATCCGCGGCACGCTCACCGCCACGGTGGGCCGGACCTCTCCGAGGTTCTGGGCCACGGTCGTGATGTTCTCGGCGTAGGCGATGACGGTCCCGCAGGAGAGCATCAGGTAGTAGCCGGCCATGCGCTCCAGGATGTGCGCCAGGGGGAGGTGGGCGAGGCACACGTCGTCGGGCCCCAGCCGGAACTCCTCCAGGCTCGCCTCCACGTTGGCGAGGATGTTGCGGTGGGTGAGCATCACCCCCTTGGGTTCACCGGTGGTGCCCGAGGTGAAGATGAGGGTCGCCAGGTCGTCCTCCTTGGGCGCGGCCAGGCGCTGCTCCAGCGCGGCCGGGTCCTGGGCGTCTCCCTCCCGGGCGAGGGCGTCGAGGGTGAGCGCCCGGGGGTCCGCGGCGCCGGCGAGCGCCTCCCCGTCGAAGGCGACCAGGAACTCCAGACACTCCACCCGGCCGAGCAGCGGCAGGGCCTTTTCCAGTTGCTCGGCGTCGGAGACGAAGATCGCCCGGGCCCCGCTACGGTCGAGCAGAGAACGGATCTCCTTGCCGGTGAGGGTGGGGTAGATGGGCACGCTGACGCAGCCGGCGGTGAGTGTGGCCGTGTCGGCCACGGCCCACTCGAAACGGGTGTGGCTGAGGATCGCCACGCGGTCGCCCGTTTGGAGGCCCCGCCCGACCAGGGCACGGCCGACCCGGCTCGCGAGGTCGTAGAACTCCCCCCAGGAGACCTCCCGGTAGGTCCCCTGGCGCTTCACCATCATGCAGGGACGGTCCTTCCAGCGATCGTGGCGGCTGCGTATCATACGAGCGATGGTCATGGGCCCCTCCTGAATGAGTGCTCATTCGGGTGGAGGGTAGAGGGCGCGATCGGGGCTGTCAAGGGAGAAATAAACGTTGTTTTGTTGTCCGGAAGAACGGCGGGGGCAGCCCGGCGGGGAGGGGCCGGGGGCGGCGCTGCGGGTGGCCTACGTGGAGGGATACTGGGGAGGCAGCCACCGGGCCGCGGCCGAGGGCTGGGCGGCCTCGAGCCGGCACGACGTCCGCCTCCATCACCTTCCGGCACGCTTCTGGAAGTGGCGGATGCGCGGCGCGGCATTCGAGTTCGCGCGGCGGCTCGGGCCCCGGGCGGCCGAGATCGACGTGATCTTCGCGACCAGCGTGCTGGACCTGGCGCACCTGTTGGCGTTCCTCCCCCGCCGCGTCCCGTCGCTGCTCTACTTCCACGAGAACCAGGCGTCGTTTCCCGCCCGTCCGGGGGAGAGCCCCGCCGACCGGGACCTCTCCTACGCCTTCGTCGACCTGGCCGGCGCCCTGGCCGCGGACGCGGTGGCGTTCAACTCCGAGTACCAGCGGGGGAGCTTCCTCTCGGCGGTGAGCGACCTGGTGGGCCGGATGCCGGACGCGCGGCCGACGAAGGTTCTGGAGGCCGTGCGCCGGAAGTGCCGGGTCCTGCCCCTCGGGGTCTCGCTCGCCGACATCCCCGGTCGGCCCCCGCCGGACGGGGGGCCCCCTGTCGTCCTCTGGAACCACCGGTGGGAGTACGACAAGGCGCCGGAGGTGTTCTTCCGCGTCCTGCTGCGGTTGGCCGCACGGGGCGTTGCCTTCCGCGTCATGGTTCTCGGCCAGTCCTTCTCCCGCACCCCTGAGGAATTCGAGCGCGGCCGCGCAGGGTTGGGGGAGCGGGTGGTCCGGTGGGGGTTCGAGGCGCGCCGGGAGGACTACGCGGCCTGCCTGGCCCGGGCCGACGTCGTGGTGAGCACCGCGATCCAGGAGAACTTCGGCCTCAGCGTGGTCGAGGCTGCCTACGCGGGTGCCCATCCCCTGGTGCCCCGGCGCCTCGCCTACCCGGAGGTGCTCCCCCACGACCTTCACGCCGAGTGCCTCTACGAGGACGAGGCCGACCTGGAGGCGAGGTTGGAGGCCCTGCTGAGGGGCCCCTCGCAGCGGGTGGCGCCGGAGCGGCTGCGCACGCTCTTCCGGGCGTGCGACTGGGGGGTGCGGGCCGGGGACTTCGACGATGTGGTGTCTCAGGTTCCTGGGGAGGCCGAGATGTGGTATACATGAGACTTCCGGAGAGTTCCCGAAGGCGGCTGCGACCGGGGTCCTGGCTCCTGCTCCTCCTCGCGGTCGCACTGATCCTGGGGATGGGTTTGACCCTCTGGGCCGGGTGGTCGGGACGGATGCGGTCCCGCCACGGCGTGTCGCGGGCGGCCCCGGGCCGGAACCTACCGGTCGGGAAGGCCGACGGCGTGAAGCCGGTAGGCTCTCCCCCCCAGGCCCAGGGACTCGGCGTGGCGCAGTTGGGTGGTCCAGTCGATCTTCGGGTAGACCCCGCGGAACTTGTCCTCGCCGGGCCCGAGGTTTGACGCCAGGGCGGTTCCCTCCATGCCCCGCTCGGCATTGACCAGGTCGGCCGAGGCCGCGTCCAGTGCGACCGGATCCGTGGAAGACAGGAACCCAAGGTCGCGGACGATGGGCGCGTCCGAGTGGCCGTAGCAGTCGCAGGCCGGGGTGACCTGGGTGACGAAGTTCAGGAAGACGCTCTTGTCCCGCTTCCCGGACAGGGCGGCGAAGGCGTATTCGGCCATCTTTTGCTGCATGATGTCGGGCCCCTCGTTCCACTGGACCTGGATCGCTCCCTGGGGGCAGGTGAGAATGCACTCCCCGCAGCCGACGCAGCGCTCGGAGTCGATGAGGGCGACCTCGCCGACGGAGATGGCTTCTTGCGCGCACCAGCGCACGCACTCGCCGCAGGCGATGCAGAGCTTCTTCTTCACCTTGGGGGCGACGTTGGAATGCTGGGCCAGCTTGCCCTCCCGGGCCGCGCAGCCCATGCCGAGGTTCTTGAGGGTGCCGCCGAAGCCGGACAGTTCGTGGCACTTGAAGTGGGCCAGGCTTACCAGGGCGTCCGCGTGGGCGATCTCGGCGGCGATGCGGGCCTGCTGGAAGTGTCTGCCGGCAACGGGCACGGCCACCGAGGTGCTGCCGCGGAGCCCGTCGGCGATCACGAGAGGGGCGCCCACCACGGCGTAGTCGAAGCCGTTCCGGAT
Source organism: uncultured Thermodesulfobacteriota bacterium (assembly GCA_964548515.1). GTDB lineage: Bacteria > Desulfobacterota > Deferrisomatia > Deferrisomatales > JACRMM01 > CAZGRT01. The sequence continues at coordinate 29,215 of CAZJSF010000009.1, read as the reverse complement.
GGCGTTTTCCAGGTGGCTGACGGCCTCGCCGCGGCTGCCTACGTAGAGGGTGTTGGCGTCGGTGAGGAAGGGGCGGGCCCCGAGTTCCTTGAGGACCTCGACGACGCGGCGCACGAAGACCGGGCGGATGAACGAGGTGTTGCCGCGCTCGCCGAAGTGGAGCTTCACGGCGACGAGGTCGCCCTTCTTCACGCGGTCGGCGACGCCGGCCTGGCGCAGCACGAGTTCGACCTTGTCGAGAAGGTTCTGCCGGGGCGTGCTGCGCAGGTGAGCGAAGTACACGTCGGACGGTGCCATGGCGTTCCTCCGGGGGGGCTGGGGGCGGACGCCGCGGAATCTAGCACAGGGGCTCGCGCGAACCAACCGACCTGCCGGTGGTTTTCCCGCAGTCGTTCCCCCCGGGGCGACAGGCTTGGAGGAAGGAGGATCCGGTGACGTTTCAGATTGGCGAAAAGGCTGTCTACCCGGCCCACGGAGTGGGTGAGATCACCGCCATCGAGACCCGCGACATCATGGGGAACCCGATGGAGGTGTACGTGATGAAGATCCTGGACCGGGAGATGACGATCATCATCCCCGTCGGGAAGTCCAAGGAGGTCGGCCTGCGCCAGGTGATGGGCACCGACGAGGTGGACGCGGTCTTCCAGGTGCTGCGGCAGCGGCGCCGGGTCAACGACAGCCAGACCTGGAACCGCCGGTTCCGCGAGTACAGCGACAAGATCCGGACCGGGTCCGCCGTGGAGATCGCGAAGGTCCTCCGGGACCTCTATCTCCTGCGGGCCGGCAAGAGCCTCTCCTACGGGGAGAAGCGCATGCTCAACACCGCCATGGAGTTGCTGACCCAGGAGATCGCCGTGGCCCGCGGGCAGGTGGCCAGCCAGGCGGAGGAGCAGATCCTCTCCGCCTTCGGCGACGTGGGCTACGGGGAGGCCTGAACCTTGGGCCGAGGCGGCCTCCGCACGCTGGTCTTCGCCGCTTGCCTCCTGGCCGGGGCCCTCGCAGGCCCCGGTTTCACGTCCGGGGGGCAGGGGGTGCTCACGGGCATGGCCTTCGCCACGCTGGCGTTCCTCGCCGCGTACGGCGTGGAGAGAGCCGTGCAGCGCTCGCCGGCCCATCTGGTCCTCGGGGGCGGGGTCGGCTCCTTCGTGGGGCTGCTCGGGGCCTACTGGGCGCGGCAGACCCTGGGGGTAGAGGGAGTGCCCGTGGCTGCGGCAGCCGGCCTGGTGCTGCTGCTCGTGTACGTGGGTGCCCTGATGGGCGTGAAGGGAGTCCGGGCGCTGCGCCTCGCGGCGACGAGGACCGGGGTGGCGGCGTCGGTCAGCCCGAAGATCCTCGACACCTCCGCCATCATCGACGGGCGCATCGCGGACATGTTCGAGCTGGGCTTCATCGGGGGGCCGGTGGTGGTCCCGCAGTTCGTGCTCAACGAGGTCCAGGGGATCGCCGACAGCACCGACCCGCTCAAGCGGTCGCGCGGCCGCCGCGGGCTGGGAATCCTCGAACGGCTCCAGGGGCTCGAGGGGGTGGAGGTCCGCATCACGGACCAGGACTTCCCGCGGGTGAAGGAGGTGGACGGGAAGATCGTGGCCCTGGGGAAGTCCATCGGGGCCACGGTGGTGACCAACGACTTCAACCTCTCCAAGGTCGCGGAACTCCAGGGCGTGCGGACGCTCAACGTCAACGAGTTGGCGCAGGCCCTGCGGCCGGTCTTCCTCCCGGGGGAGGAAATCCGCGTGACGCTGCAGAAGGAGGGCAAGGAGCCCGGCCAGGGGGTGGGGTACCTGGAGGACGGCACCATGGTCGTGGTCGAGGACGGTGCGGACAAGCTCGGCAAGTCGGTCCGGGGCATCGTCACGTCGGTGCTCCAGACCACGGCCGGGCGGATGATCTTCGCGAGCACCCAGGGCGAGAAGAGCGAGCCGGTGCACCAGGAGAAGCGCCGGGTGTGGAGGCGTCGGGCGTGAGCCCGTGGGCCGTGGTCGCGGCGGGTGGTTCGGGCCGCCGCCTCGGGGGGGAGGTGCCCAAGCAGTTCCTGCCGCTTGCGGGGAAGCCGCTTCTGGCTTGGGCCGTGGGTGGGCTGGCGGCCTGGCCCGACATGGAGGGCGTGGTGGTGGTGGCGCCCGAGGGCCAGGTGGAGAGGACTCGCGACCTGCTGGAATCCGCCGGCGTGCCCAAGCTGCTCCGGGTGGTGCCGGGGGGGGCGGAGCGCCAGGACTCCGTGGAGCGCGGCCTCGATGCCCTCGACGAGGCCGGGGGCGAGGATCTCGTCTTCGTGCACGACGGCGCGCGCCCGTTCCCCCCGACGGAGCGGTTCGGCCTGCTGGCCGCGGCGGCCCGCCCGGACGGGGCCCTTCTCGCCATGCCGTGTGCGGACACGCTCAAGCGGGAGCGCGGCGGCGCGAGCGCCGCGACGGTGGACCGCGGCGGGCTCTGGCAGGCCCAGACTCCCCAGGTCTTCCCCCGCGGGCTGCTGCGGGAGGCCCTGACGAGGGCTCGGGAGCAGGGGAGCCGGGGCACCGACGAGGCGAGCCTGGTCGAGGGCCTGGGGCGCTACCCGCGCCTGGTGGCCGGCGACCCCCGGAACATCAAGGTGACGACGCGGCCCGACCTGCTGCTCGCCGAGGGGCTGGCCGGCTGCGCGCGGGAGCCGGAGGAGGCGCGGCCGGTGGCGGGGCAGTTGGCCGTGGGCCACGGGTACGACGTGCACCGGCTCGTGGAGGGGCGCCGCCTCGTCCTGGGCGGGGTGCCGATCTCCCACGAGAAGGGGCTCCTGGGGCATTCCGACGCGGACGTGCTGGCGCACGCGGTGGCCGACGCGTGCCTGGGCGCGGCGGGGCTGGGCGACATCGGCCGCCACTTCCCGGACTCCGATCCCGCCTGGGCGGGAGCCTCCAGCCTGGACCTCCTGGACCGGATCCGGGCGATGATCCTGGCCCGCGGTTTCCGGGTGGCTCGCGTCGATGCGACCCTGATCGCCGAGCGCCCGAAGATCGCCCCCCACGTGCCGGCGATGGGGAGCGGCCTCTCGGCTGCGCTGGGACTCGGACCGGGGGGGGTCACCGTGAAGGCGACGACGACGGAGGGGCTGGGGTTCGAGGGGCGCCGGGAGGGGATGTCGGCGCACGCCGTGGCGCTGCTGGAACGGCTCGAACCGCCGGCGCGGGGCCCGCTGCCCGGGTAGCTCTCCTCGCGGCCGCGGGGCGGGCTACGGGGTCGGGCCGGTCAGGCCCCCAGGGTGCGGATGCGCTCGGAGGGCGTCTCGATCTCCGTGATTCGCACGGCGAGGCTGTCCGCGCCCACCACCACCAACTCGCCCTTGGCCACCACGCGGCCGTTCACGAGGAGATCCACCGGCGCCTCCGAGTCCCTGTCGAGGGTGAGGATGGAGCCGGGCGCCAGCCTGCGCACCTCCTCCAGCGGCAGCACGGCTTCCCCCAGCCGCACCATCACGTCCACGTCCAGGTCCAGGATCAGGTCCAGGTTGCGCATGCCGGTGGATCCTTCCTTCGGCGAGCCCGGGGAGCCCGAGCCGACTCCGGCCGACGCTCCCCGTTCTCTCCCGGTGTGCGAGACGCCCGTGGTGCTCTCGCCGCATTGTCCCATCGCGAGGGCCACTTCCAGGGGCAGGAGCAACCGCAAGGGCGCTTCCAGGGCTCCCTCGATCCGCAGACTCCCGGCGCAGCAGAAGGCGGAGGTCCAGGGCAGCGTCCTCGAAAGCCCTCCCTGGGCCACGTCCTCCGGTACGGGTTCGGTCGCGGAAAGGGCCAGACCGAGCTCGTCGGAGACTCGCGCGGTACCCCGTGCGGCGCTCGCCGCCCAGGCGCCGGCGAGCGCCTGCCTCTCGGCGGAGTCCAGTTCGCCGGTTGCCTCGCCGGTTCCCCCCAGGAGCAGGTCTGCCAGGGCCTTGGCGTCGCGATGGCGAAGCGCGAGGACCATGTCCCCATGGGGCTCGCCCGAGAGCCCGCAACGCAGCAGGAAGCATCGGGCGGCCTCCAGTTCCCCGACCGCGACGACCTGGCTGCTCCCCGCGGACAGCGCCACGTCCTGCGGGAGCACGTGCGAGAGGTGCTCGGCGAGCGCGGCGAGGAAGAGCACGCCCGCTCGCTCCCCACCCCGCAACTCTCCGGGGGCCGGGTCGCCCGGGTCCGGCCCGGCGTCTGACTCGGCTGCCTCGAGGAGCCGGTCGATCTCCTCCTGCGAGAGAATGTCAGTCACGTGTCCCCCTCGTCCAACGGGCGTCCGCCGTGGGGAGACCGGACGGGCCGGAACGTCCCGCCCTCGGGGCGCCCCGCTTCCGCGGAGGGCGCGAGCGGCGCCACGATCCTAACGGCACGGCGGGTTCCCTTCACCCCGAGCGTCGCCTGGAACTTGGGCCGTCCCGCCACCTCCACGGCCACCGGCTCGCCCGCGTCCCGGCGCAGGGGCACCACGTCCCCGACCTGCAGCGCGATGAGCTCCCGGATGGGGAGCCTCGAAGCCCCCAGACGTGCGCTCAGGCGGGACGAAGCGCGCGCCACGACCTCCTCGACGCGGCGCCGCTCCTGCGGGGTCGCGGGGCGGGCTCGTTCCGGGGAGGACTCCGCCGCGGTCGGCGCGGCGAGTTCCCCCAGGTAGAGGGACGGGATGCACAGGTTCATCATCCCGGAACTCTGTCCCACGGTCACCTCGAACACGACGACGACGACGGCCTCGTCGGCGGCCACGACCTGCACGAGGTGCGGGCTGGTCTCCTGTCGCTCCAAGGCAATCCGCACTTCGGCGAGGGGTTGCCAGGAGTCCTGGAGATCCCGGAGGGCCATCTCGATGAAGCCCGCGAGGAGCTGCTGCTCGATCGCCGTGATCTCCCGGTTCACCGTGGGGCTCTCCGAGGCCCCCCCCATGAGCTTCTCGACGATCGCGAACGCCAGGGTGGGGTTCACTTCGAGGACGACCCGGCCGCCGGGAGGGCCGAGGCTGGCCACGTTGACGCAGGTGGTCTCCGGAAGGCTCATGAGGAACTCGGCGTAGGACATCTGCTCCACCGTGAGCAGGACGATGTCCGCCGTGGTGCGCAGATACCCCGACACGTCGAGGGAGAGGCTGCGGGCGAAGCGTTCGTGAAGGAAGTGGAGGTTCTGGATCGCGCTCTGGGAGACGTGGCCGGCGCGCTTGAAGTCGTACCGAACCGCTCGACTACGGGAAGCCGGAGGCTGCGAACGCGCCGCCCGGGAGACGTCAGGCCGGTGGAGCGTCTCCTCGACCAGGGGGACGCTCTGCAGCAGGGCGTTGACTTCTTCCTGGCTCAGGAGATCGGACAAGGGGCCTCCCCAATTCGAGGCGTTCCGGTTCCTGCAACCCCCGGACGGGACGGCGGAGGGATCGACCCTGCGCCGCGAAACCTTTACGGCCTCCCCGGGAGGCGTCGGGTTGCGACCTCCTAGAGGAGCCCGTCGAGAAATCCTCTGAGGCGAAGGATCGCGGACGAGTGGAGCTGGCTCACGCGCGACTCGGTGACCCCCAGGACGTGGCCCACCTCCTTCATGGTCAACTCGTTGAAATAGTAGAGCGACACGACCATCCGCTCCTTTTCGGGGAGCACGTCGATCTGCTCGGCCAGCAGTTCCCGCACTTCCTGCTTCTTCAACAGCTCGTAGGGGCTGTTGTCGGGTTCGTCCGGGATGAAGTCGCCCAGTTCCTTGAACTCGTCCTCGCCGTCGTCCGAGCGCGGCCGGTTCAACGACAGCAGCGACAGGCCGCGGGCCTTGTAGAGGAGGCTGTTGAAGTCCTCCATGGAAAGGCCCATCTCCGCAGCCGCCTCGTCGTGGGATGCCGGACGCTTGAATCGCTGCTCCAACTGGCGAAAGACGGTGGAGAGTTCCTTCTCCTTGCGGCGCATGGACCGGGGAGCCCAGTCCTGGCGGCGCAGGTAGTCGAGCATGGCCCCCCGGATGCGGAATTCGGCGTAGGTCTTGAACTTGACCCCTCGCTCCGGGGCGAACTTGTCGATGGCGTCGATGAGCCCGAGCACCCCCGTGTTGATGAGGTCCTCGACTTCGATGGAGGCGGGGAGGCGCGCGGAGAGCCGCTCAGCGATGTACTTGACGAGGGGCGCGTACTCCTCGACGAGTTCGTCCCTCGTGCGCTGGGTGCGTTCGCTGGAAATGGCGGCTTCTCCTCAGGGGTGAAGGGAGCCCGTTCCGTGGGGAAAACCGCGCGGATCGTAGCATCGCGCCGCGAAAGCTGTCAACGACCGCGGGGGTGGCGCGGGCCGGTCCCCCGGCTCCGAGGGGCCTGTGGGAAGGGGGCGTGCGGGATCGGTGCAGCGTGGGGGGAAGAGTCGGGCCCCGGGGAAGGCGCGGGTGCCTAACCCGCCAGGTAGAGGGACCGGAGGAGGTCCTCGAGGGCCTCCGGGGTCACCTCGTCGTCGACCACCTGGTGGCCGTGCCGCGCCAGGAGTTCTCCGGCGGTGGTGCGAACCCGCTCCGTGCGCTGGGAGCGGGGCAGGTCCGGGTGCCGGTGCTCGACGATCCGCTCAGCCACCTGCCCCAGCCACTGGACCTTGCGTCCGGCGCAGCTGAGGCTCACCGGGTCCGACGTCGCCGCCGAGAGCGGTTCCGAGCGCAGCCGAGCCCGCTGCGCCTGGCCGAGGCGTTCCTGGCGGGAGTAGGTCTGGAGGACGTGGTGCAGCGTGAGTTCCGAGATGGCCATGGTTCCCGTCCTTGGGAGGTGGGCCTGCTCCGTCAGTCCCAGAGATCGTCGGAGAGTGCCAATCACTTTAGGGACCGGTTCCGAAGGCAGGGGTGTGGCACCGGTTTGCCTCCCGCCGTGTGTGCCGGGATGGATGGAAAACAATTACCCACTCCTGGGAAGGTCGCGGGACAGCGCCGCCGGGCGGAAGTGCGCCGGCGGGACTCGTAGCAGTGGACAAAGTGCAACGAAATCAGAGCATTACATCGTAGTCCGTCGCCGGGTGGTGCTTTGGCGCGATTGTTGCTCAGCCGTCGAGGAAACGGAGTGTTCGCGGCAGGGCCGGGGGGCGACCACGGAGGGTCGATATGACGGGGAGTGCTCGGTTGAAGACGATGGGGAGCCGCACGGGCTGGGCTGTCGGATTCGGTCTACTGGCGACGCTTTCCGGTTGCGGCGGGGGCGGCGGGGGCGCCGGCGTCACGGCGACGGCAACCTACGCCGTGCGCGACGTGGGCCCCACCGAGGGCGCGGCCACGGCCAGGGACGTGAACGTCTCCGGCAGCGTCGTGGGCATCGCCACGGGTCCGGAGAGCGCCGAAGAGGCGTTCGTGTGGGTCGGCGGAAGTGCGAAGCGCCTGGGAGGCCGCGCTGCCCATGCGGTGAACGACCTGGGAGACGTGGCGGGCGACTCCGGCGGCGTGGCCTACGTCTGGGAGGAGGGAGTGCCCCTCCCGCTCACGTACGGTTCGGCCCGCGACATCAACAACGTCGGAGACGTCGTCGGCGAGGCGGTATTGGGGCCAGCCGCGTTGACGGCGTTTCTCTGGCGGGCCGGGCAGTTCCTGGATCTCGGGTCCCTCGGGGGAGACCTGAGTTCCGCCTCCAAGGTGAACGACGCCGGCCGCGTCGCCGGTTGGGCCGAGACGGATACCGGCGACATCCACGCGTTCCTGTGGGCCGAGGGGGTCATGGAAGACCTCGGGACCCTGGGCGGCTGCGCGAGCATGGCCTACGGACTGAACGACCTCGACCAGGTCGTCGGCTACGCGCGCACGGAGGGCGGGCTCGACCGCGCCTTCCTCTGGGACCGGCAGGCCGGCATGACGGACCTCGGAACCCTCGGGGGCTACAGCGTGGCCTACGCCGCCGACAACGACGGACGGGTCGTGGGGGAGTCGGCGACGGCCGGTCGCGGCGTTCACGCCTTCCTGTGGCGGGACGGACGCATGCTCGACCTCAACGACCTCCTCCCTGCCGATTCCGGATGGGAACTCGTGCGTGCCCTGGGAATCAACGACGCCGGCGAAATCGTCGGGGAAGGCCTCTTCCAGGGAACGAAGAGGGCCTTTCTGCTGGCTCCGGTCTCCCCCGACTGAGGCGTCCAAGGATCCACCACCCAGGGGGCGGGGAGCCGGGCCCCGGCCCCGCCCCGCGGCGGAGTTCCGTCCTGCCGCGCCGGAGCACGCGAACCCGTCTTGCGCCGTCCTCGGCCGTGGCGCGTGTGCGGATTCCGACGGTTCCTCCGGAGGAAGCGTGGACCCATTGCCGGGCGATCCGAGGCATGATCGGACCGGGCACGATGGAGCTCACCGCGTACGAACGGCTCACGCTCCGGCACAAGGGGCGGCGCGGCAGGTCGGTCTCCCCGCCTCCCGATTCGGCGTGGGTGCGTGAGGCGGTGCAGAGATGAGCGAACAGAAGAGGGTCGCCCTCATCACCGGGGCCGCCCAGGGGATCGGCAAGGCGGTGGCCTTCCGCCTCCTGGATGCGGGTTGGGCCGTGTGCGCGGCCGACGTGGACGCCGAGGCCTGCGAGGAGGTGCGCGCGGAGTTGAGCGCCCGCGGGCAGTCCCTCGTGAGCGAGGTCGACGTCTCCGACGAAGGCCATGTGTCGGGCTGGGTCGCGCAGGCCGTGACCCGGTTCGGGCGGATCGACGCCCTCGTGAACAACGCCGGCATCGCCAAGGCGCACGGTCCTCCCCCGACCGGACTGGAGCGGGAGGCGTGGGACCGCGTGCTCGCCGTGAACCTCACGGGGCCGTTCCTCTGCGCGAAGCACGCCGCTCCCCACCTGGCCCTCACCCGGGGGGCGATCGTAAACGTCGCGAGCACCCGGGCCCTCATGTCCGAGCCCCACACCGAGGCGTACTCCGCCTCCAAGGGCGGCCTGGTCGCCCTCACCCACGCCCTGGCCGCGAGCCTGGGGCCCGACGTGCGGGTCAACTGCGTGAGCCCGGGCTGGATCGAGGTGGGCCCGTGGAAGAAGAGCGCCGCCCGGCGGGAGTCCGACCTCTCCGATGCCGACCACGCCCAGCACCCCTGCGGCCGCGTGGGCCGGCCCGAGGACGTGGCCGCCGCCGTCTCCTTCCTCCTCTCCGCGGACGCGGGCTTCGTCACGGGTGCCAACTTCGTGGTAGACGGGGGCATGACCCGGAAGATGCTGTACGTGTGAACGACGCCGCCCCCGAGGGGCGGGAGAGGGGAGAGATGCCGGACGGTGCGACGGGCCCGGCGGGCTTCCACATGAGCGCCGAAGAGTTCCGGCGGTGGGGGCGGGCCGTGGTGGACTGGGTCGCGGACTACCGGGAGCGGGTGGAGAGACTGCCGGTGCTGTCCCGCGTGGAGCCCGGAGACGTCCTCGCATCCCTGCCGCCTTCCCCCCCGGAACAGGGAGAGACCTTCGACACGGTCCTCTCCGACGTGGAGCGGTTGATCCTGCCAGGCCTCACCCACTGGCAGTCGCCCAACTGGTTCGCCTTCTTCCCGGCCAACGCGTCGTTTCCCTCGGTGCTCGCGGAGCTCCTCTCCGCCGGGCTCGGTGTCCAGGGGATGCTGTGGGCCACGAGCCCGGCCTGCACCGAGCTCGAGACCCGGGTGCTCGATTGGGTGGCGGAACTGCTCGACCTTCCCGCCGTCTTCCGGTCCTCGGGACCCGGGGGAGGTGTGATCCAGGACAGCGCCTCGAGCGCGGCCCTGTGCGCGCTGCTCGCGGCGCGGGAGCGGGCCACCGCTGGGCGCACCAACGAGGAGGGCTGCGGCGGTCGGCTCACGGGCTACGCCTCTTCCCAGGCCCACTCGTCCATCGAGAAGGCGGTGCGGATCGCAGGGATCGGGAGCGCCAACCTCCGGCTCCTCCCCGTGGACGGCGCCTTCGCCCTGAGGCCCGGGGCGCTGGCCGAGGCCATCCGGGAGGACCGGCGCGCCGGCCTGGTGCCCGCCTTCGCCGTGGCGACCGTGGGGACCACCTCCTCCACGGCGCTCGACCCCTTGCGCGAGGTCGGCCGGGTCTGCCGAAGCGAGGGGGTCTGGCTCCACGTGGACGCCGCGATGGCCGGCACCGCGGCGGTGTGCCCGGAGTTCCGCCACATCCACGACGGGCTGGAATCTGCCGACAGCTACTGCTTCAACCCCCACAAGTGGATGTTCACGAACTTCGACTGCGACTGCTTCTACGTCGCCGACCGGGAGCCCCTCGTGCGCGCCCTGAGCATCCTGCCCGAGTACCTGCGCAACCAGGCGACCGACGCGGGGCGGGTGGTCGACTACCGCGACTGGCAGGTGCCCCTCGGACGGCGCTTCCGCGCGCTCAAGCTGTGGTTCGTGATCCGCCACTACGGGGCTCGGGGGCTTCGCCACCACGTGCGCCGACACGTGGAGCTCGCCCAGGGCTTCGCCCGCTGGGTCCACGAGGACGGCCGGTTCGAGCTCGCTGCGCCCGCACCCCTGAACCTGGTGTGCTTCCGCCACCGCGGGGGCGACGCGGTGAACCAGCAGATCCTCGAGCGCCTGAACCGCAGCGGAGACCTGTACCTCACCCACACACGCCTCGGCGGGCGCTTCACGCTGCGGCTGTGCGTCGGCCAGACCCACACCGAACTCCGCCACGTGGCCCGGGCCTGGGACCGCATCCGGGAGGAGGCGGAAGCGGCGGCAGGACCCGGTCTCGCGTAGCGCCCATCCCGGCCCCGCCGACCCCGTTGGAGGTTCCCGTCATGTCCGTCGACCGCCCGGTGGTCCGCTGGCGCCCGCCCCTGGCGGCCGCACTCGTCGCCGTGCTCCTCGCAGGGGGTGTTCCCGCGCGGGCGAGCGAGGTCCGGGAGGACGAGGAGGTGGCGATCCTCCCCGCCTGGATGCGGCCCGACGGGTCCGGGGGCTGGACCGGGACGCTGCGCGCCTGGGTGTACGAGCCCGAGGAGGGGCCGGGGCTCCGCGCCGCGGGGATCGCCCTCTTCCGGGGCTGGTTCGGGCGGGAGTGGACCCGGGAGGAGGCCGAGACCTTCACGTCCCGGGCGAGGCTCCTACTGGTCGACGCGGAGCGGGGCAAGCTCGTGCGCGTTCGCGTGGCCGGCCGGGAGGCGGTCCTCGGACCGACCTCGGCGGACGGCCACGCCGCCGCCGAGGTCTCGCTGACGGCCGTGCCGGGCGAGGATCCGGCGCGCCCCCTGCCGGTTGAGGTCCTGCTTCCCGCCGGGGACGGGCGGAGGTTCGTCGGGGACGTCTTCCTGGTGCCGGCGACCGGGCTCTCGGTGGTGAGCGACCTCGACGACACCGTGAAGGAGAGCCGCGTCCGCGACCGTGCCGAACTCCTGGCCAACACGTTCCTGCGCCCCTTCCGGGGCGTGCCGGGGATGGCCGAGGTCTATCGGCGGTGGGAGGGGGAGGGCGCGGTCTTCCACTACGTTTCGGCGAGCCCGTGGCAGCTCCACGTGCCGTTGCGCCGGTTCCTGCGGGACGAGGGCTTCCCGGCCGGCACGGTGGATCTCCGGCGCCTGGCCTTCGAGCCCTCGACGCTCCGGGAACTGCTGGCCGGTTCAGGGGCGGTGAAGGAGCCCGCGGTCCGGGCCCTCGTGGAGGCCTTCCCCGACCGCACCTTCGTGCTCGTGGGCGACTCGGGGGAGCAGGACCCGGAGCTCTACGGCTCGCTCGCCCGGGCGTACCCGGACCGGGTCGCCCGGGTGTTCATCCGGGACGTGACGGGAGAGGGGGCCTCCGCCCGCATGGCCGAGGCCTTCCGCGGGGTTCCCGGGGAGCGGTGGGCGGTGTTTCGCGAGGCGGGCGAATTGCCGGCCTCGCTCTGGGGCAAGGGCCGGTGAGGCGATCCTGCGCGAAGGAGATACCGGGAGCCGACGCCGGCCCTGCATGGTGCCGGGACCGGTTCAGGCCACCCAGCGAAGCGCGTCGCGGAAGAGGCCCAGGATGGAGCCCGGCAGGCTGCCCACGAGCAGGATCGAGACGCAGAACGCGAAGCCCAGGGCCCGGCCGAGCGGAGAGAGGGGCACGGCCGCCGCGGCCGGCTGCTCGCCCTCCTCGGGGCTGTACGCGGCCTTGACGAGCTTCAGGTAGTAGAAGACGCCCACCGCGGTGTTCAGGGCGCCGATGATGACCAGGCCCAGGTAGCCCTTCTCCAGGGCCGCGGCCAGCACGAAGAACTTGCCCGCGAAGCCGGCGGTGGGGGGGATGCCGGCGAGGCCGAAGGCGCCCACGGCCAGGGTGAAGGCCAGGAGCGGCGCCCGGCGGTGCAGGCCCCGAAGGTCGTCCACCGTGACGTTCTCGCCGTTGGGCGCCAGCGAGTAGATCACGTAGAAGAGCGCGAAGTTCATGAGCAGGTAGCCGCCCACGTAGTAGAGCGCGCCGGCGAACCCCTGCACGGTGCCGCTCAGGATCCCGGCCATCATGAAGCCCGCGTGGGAGATGGACGAGTAGGCGAGCAGGCGCTTGATGTCGTTCTGCACCAGGGCGATCAGGTTCCCGTAGGTCATCGACAGGACCGCCAGCAGGACGAGCACCGTGAAGAACGCGCCCTCCTGGCCGCCGAGGCCGACGAGGCGGATCAGCACGGCCACCGCGCCGACCTTGGGCAGGGTGGCGATGACGCCCGAGGTCTCGTTCGCGGCCCCCTGGTAGATGTCCGGGGTCCAGAAGTGGAAGGGGAAGAGCGCCAGCTTGAAGAAGAACCCGCCGAGCATCAGGGTGAGCCCCATGATCCCCATGGGCGACTGGGCCAGCTCGGGGAAGGCCCGCAGCAGCTCGTCCACGCGGGTGGTGTGGGCGAGCCCGAAGACGTAGCTCATCCCGAACAGGCTCACGCCCGACGCTGCCGCGCCGAAGAGCACGTACTTGATGCCCGCCTCCACCTGGGAGACGTGCTCGGAACGCCGCAGGGGCACCAGGATGTAGAGGGAGTAGGAGGACACCTCCAGGGCGACGTAGATCGTCAGCAGCTCCACGCCGCTCATCAGGAAGGTGAGCCCCAGCACGCTCAGGGACAGGAAGAGGAAGTACTCCGGCTCGCGGCTGCCGTCGACCCCCCGAAGGCCCTCGCCGAACGCCACGGCCAGGAAGAATCCCAGGGCCACGATGAACTTGAGGCACTGGCTGAAGGCGTCCACGCGGTAGGCGCCGTAAAAGAGCTCCCCCCGGGCCCCGAAGGACCAGGCCGCGGTCACCACCCCCACGGCGGAGAGCACGAGGGCGAGCTTCCGGGCCGTGCCGGCCTTGGGCTCGGCCAGGGAGAGGCCGAAGAGCGCCAGCGCCACCAGAGCCAGATAGGTTTCGTGCAAGAAGGCCATGTACATCCCCTAACGGCGTGAACCGTGAACCGTCGATGGTCGGGCGGCGCGCCTCAGTGCCCGCCCCCGTGGCTGGGCGCTTCTCCGTGCCCGGGTGCTTCCCCGTGGTCGACCCCGGAGCCCCCGCCGTGGTCGGGCGCCGCGCCGTGCCCCCCGCCGTGCCCTTGCGAGGGGAACAGGGCCTGCCAGAGGCCCGGCAGGCCGCCCGTGGGCAGGGCCGAGGCCTGGACCTGGGCCTGGCCGATCACGTGATCGACGCTCGGCTCCATCACCCGCAGGAAGGGGCGGGGGTGGAGGCCGAGCCAGAACACGAACACGGACAGGAACGCCAGGGTGGCGAACTCGCGCACGTTGAGGTCGAACAGGTGGCGCTCGTGGCCGTGCCCCGCGTGGGCCTCGCCGTGGTCCTTCTTGTGGCCCTTGCCCTTCTTCCCCGCGGGCTCGTGGTGCTCCTCGTGCCCGTGGTGCCCGCTCACGCGGTCCCAGACGATCTTCTGGAGGAGCCGCAGCATGTAGGTGGCGGCCAGGAGCGCCCCCGGGATGGCGAACCACGCCAGGACCTTGTCCTTGGCGAAGGCCCCCACCAGCACCAGCAGTTCGCCCACGAACGAGTTCGTTCCGGGGAACGCCAGCGACGAGAGGCTGAACAGGCCGAGGAACCCGACGTACATGGGCATGAACTGCCCGATGGCCGAGTTGTCCGCGATCAGCCGGCTGTGGGTCCGCTCGTAGATGATGCCCACGCAGATGAACAGGGCGCCCGTGGTGATGCCGTGGTTGACCATCTGCAGGATGGCGCCCTCGATGCCCCGCTGGTTCACGAGGAAGATCCCCAGCGTCACGAACCCCATGTGGCCCACCGACGAGTAGGCGATGAGCCGCTTCATGTCGGTCTGGCCCAGCGCCACGAACCCGCCGTAGAGGATCGAGACGATGGAGCCCCACAGGAACACCGGCCCGAGGTAGGAGACGGCCAGCGGGGTGATGGGCAGGCAGAAGCGGAGGAAGCCGTAGGTCCCCATCTTGAGGAGCACGCTGGCCAGGATCACGCTGCCGGCCGTCGGCGCCTCCACGTGGGCTGCCGGGAGCCACGTGTGGAACGGGAACATCGGGACCTTGATCGCGAAGGCCAGCGCGAAGGCCAGGAAGACCCAGAACTGGAAGGCGAACGAGTACCCGCGCTCCATCAGTTCCGGGATCAGGAAGGTGCCGCCCTTGAGGTAGAGGGCGATCACCGCCACCAGGAGGAGCACGCTGCCGGCCAGGGTGTAGAGGAAGAACTTGACCGACGCGTACACCTTGCGGGGCCCGCCCCACACGGCGATCAGCAGGTACATCGGGATGAGCATCGCCTCCCAGAACACGTAGAAGAGCACGAGGTCGAGGGCGCAGAAGACCCCGATCATCGCGGCTTCCATGACCAGCAGGCTGAAGACGAACTCCTTGAGGCGGGTCTCGATGTAGTTCCAGGAGCACAGCACGCACAGCGGCATGACGAAGGTGGTGAGGAGCACCAGAAGCAGGCTGATGCCGTCCACCCCCAGCGCGTAGCGGATGTGCAGGGCCGGGATCCAGTCGACCATCTCCGGGAACTGGAACCGGTGCGTCGAGGTGTCGAAGGCGAAGTAGAGCGGCACCGACACGGCGGCGGTCGCCACGGTGACCGCGAACGCCCACGCCTTGAGCACCGTGTCGCCGCGAAGCAGCAGGGCCAGCGCGGCCCCGGCCAGCGGCAGGAAGACCAGCAGGCTCAGGATGGGGAACCCGAAGGGGCTTTCGAGAGCGAACGAAGGCGTCATCGGCGACCTTGAGTCTCAGCGTTCAGCGACGGGGCCCGTTTGCGCACGGCCGGCCTCAGTAGCTCGCCACGATGGCCAGGATGGCGAAGAGCGCGGCCACGGCCATGGCGATGTACTGCTGCAGGCGTCCGGTCTGCACCCGCCGCAGGTTCTCCCCGGCGCCCCGGACGCCGTAGGCCAGGCCGTCCACCACGCCGTCGATGGCCTTGACGTCGAACCGGGACCACAGCGACGCCGAGCCGAGCGCGGAGCGCATCCCGACGGTGCGGTACACCTCGCCCACCCAGTCG
Organism: uncultured Thermodesulfobacteriota bacterium; assembly: GCA_964548515.1. Classification (GTDB taxonomy): domain Bacteria; phylum Desulfobacterota; class Deferrisomatia; order Deferrisomatales; family JACRMM01; genus CAZGRT01. Next base: position 13,889 of record CAZJSF010000009.1, on the reverse strand, counting down.
TTCGCCGGGGAGACGAACCGGCGCGCGAGCTTGACGAAGGCCTCGGAGCCCCGCCGGTAGAACCAGTCGACGTCGAGGTTGAGCTTCGCCTCGGGGACGAGCTTCTTCCGCAGCAGGTAGAAGCCGAGCGCCGTGAACCCCAGGATCTGCAGGGTCTCGGAGAGGTGGTAGGCGGAGTACGGGTGATACGTCACCGGGAAGGGCAGCATCCGGTACAGGTAGTCGGGGTAGATGCCCAGGAAGAAGCAGAAGAACGCGGCGATGCCCATGGCGACCAGCATGTTCTTCGGCGGGTCCTTGCACGGGACGCCGCTGTCCTTCCCGAACCAGATGAAGTAGGGCAGCTTGATGCCGACCGACAGGAACGTGCCCACCGAGGCCAGGGTGAGCATGAGCATCAGGACCACCCGGTGGGCGTCGCCGGCCCCGGCGATGACCATCGACTTGCTCACGAAGCCGCTCGTGAGGGGGAACCCGGAGATGGAGATGCCCCCGATCACCGTGGCGACCATCGCCAGGGGCATCCGCTTGTAGAGCCCCCCGAGCTCGGAGAGCTTGGCGGTGCCGGCCATCTCGAGCACGGCCCCCACGCCCATGAAGAGCAGGGCCTTGTACAGGATGTGGGCGTAGGCGTGGGCCACCGCGCCGTTGACGGCCATGGCGGTGCCGATCCCCACGCCGCACACCATGTACCCCACCTGGCTGACGATGTGGTAGGCGAGGATGCGCCGGCCGTCGTTCTCGATGATGGCGTAGCCGACCCCGTAGAGCGTCATGATCGCCCCGGCCACCGCGAGGGCCTCCCACCCGGGAAAGGCGCGGGCCAGCACGTACACCGCCGTCTTGGTGGTGAAGGCGCACATGAAGACGCCTCCCATCACCGTGGACTCGGGGTAGGCGTCGGGCAGCCAGGCGTGGATCGGGGGCACCGCGGCGTTCAGGGCGAACCCGATCAGGATCAGGTACGCGGGGAGGCTGGAGTGCTCCGGGGCGATGGGGCCGAACGTCAGGTCGCCGGTGTTCATCCACCACAGGAAGATCCCGCCCATGAGGACGAGCCCTCCCACCACGTGCACCAGCAGGTATCGGAAGCCCGCCGCCGTGGAGGCGGGGGCCCGGCGCAGCCACACCAGGAACACCGAGGAGAACGCCATCAGCTCCCAGAAGATGAAGAGCGTCAGGTAGTCGCCGGCCAGGGTCACGCCCAGGGACCCGGCCACGTAGAGGAAGCCGGCCACGTGCTGCCAGCGGTCCTCCACGTGCCACCCGTAGATGGCGCCGATGGTGGCCATCAGGGTGAAGACGTGGAGGAAGACGATGGAGAGCTGGTCGACCTTGCCGAAGATCAGGTGGAAGCCGAGGTAGCGCGCCTCGCCGTACGTGCCGGGCTCCATCATGTGGACCGACACGAAGGCCAGGGCCGCGATCCCCACCAGGACGACCTTGCGCAGCGTGCCCTTGAGCAGGGCCGCGAGCACGGCGCCGAGGATGAAGAGCAGGGCGGGATGGACGATGCCCATGGTCACTCCCCTTCGCCGCCGCGGTCGTAGAAGTCCACGGGCTTCATCAGCCACAAGTGGCCGATCCCCTTCATGAACCGGGCCATGGCCCAGCAGCCCACCAGCCCGAACAGGGCCCAGAAGGCGCGGATCTTGTCGCCCACGAAGTGCGCCGCGTGGCGCGGGGCGTACACGTCGTAGAGGACGAAGAGCCCCAGCGCCGAGAAGAAGATCGCTCGCAGCAGGTACGGGCGTTCCCGCAGGGCGTCGATCCAGCGGACGATCATCGGACCACCTCGATGAGCTTCAGGAACAGGTCCGGGTAGAAGCCGAACACCACGGAGAGCACGGCGGTGAGGAACAGCGGCACCACCATGAACGGGGAGGCCTCCGCGTAGCCCAGCGCGGCCGCGCCGTTGCGGGGGAAGAAGGCCCGCAGGACCACCGGCACGAAGTAGCCCGCGTTGAGGAGCGAGCTGGCCAGGAGCACGACCAGCAGGCCCACGCTGTGGAGCTGCATCGTCCCCACCGCCAGGTACCACTTGGAGACGAACCCGGCCACCGGCGGCGCCCCGATCATGCTCAGGCTCGCCAGGGCGAAGGCCGCCATGGTCCACGGCATCTGGTACCCGATGCCGTCGAGCTGGCGGATCTCGGTCTTGCGATGCGCCACCATGATGGCCCCGGCGCAGAAGAACAGGGTGATCTTGGAGAAGGCGTGGTTGGGGATGTGGATCAGGCCGCCCGTGATCCCCGCGTCGGTCAGCAGGGCCACGCCGAGCACGATGTAGGACAGCTGGCTGATGGTGGAGTAGGCGAGCCGCGCCTTGAGGTTGTCCTTGGTGAGCGCGATCACCGACCCCGCGAGGATCGTGAAGGAGGCGATCCACGCCGTGGCGTACCCCAGGCCGTACTCCTTGAGGAGGTCCACGCCGAACACGTAGAGCATCACCCGGCAGATGGAGAAGACGCCCACCTTGACGACGGCCACGGCGTGGAGGAGCGCGCTGACCGGCGTGGGCGCGACCATGGCCGAGGGCAGCCAGTTGTGGAACGGCATGATCGCCGCCTTGGCGTAGCCGAAGATCGACAGGAAGTACACCGCCGTCACCAGGGCGCGGCTCGCGCCGGCGCCGAAGACGCCGTGGCGGATGTCGGGGGCGAAGTCCAGGGTGCCCGTGGTGACGTACACCAGCACCATGGCCGGCAGCAGGAGCACCTTCGAGGTGACCATCAGGTAGGTGATGTACTTGCGGCTCCCGTCGTAGGCGTCGCCGTCCTGGTGGTGCATGACCAGCGGGTAGGTGAAGATGCTGACGACCTCGTAGAAGAGGTACAGGGTCACGAGGCTGCCGGAGAAGGCCACACCGACAGCACCGAAGATCGTCGCGGCGTAGCAGGTGTAGAACCGGGTCTGGGCGTGCTCGTGGAGCCCCCGCATGTAGCCCACGCAGTAGAAGCCCGCGAGGATCCAGAGGAACGAGGACACCCCGGCGAACAGCAGGCTCATCCCGTCCACCCGCAGCCGGATCGTCGCGCCCGGGATGAACTCGAAGAGCTTCAGGCCCCACACCCCGCCCGCGGTCACGTGGGGCATCAGGCCCAGCACCGCGAGGAACGTCACCACCGCCCCGGCCACCGACCACGACTCGCGCACGTTGGGCCACCGGCCCGAGCCCATGATGAGCACGGCCGTGACGGCCGGCACGAGCAGGGGGATCAGTACGCGGGCGCTCTCGATCTCGTGCATGTCGCCCCCGTCACTCCTTGAGGTCGGCCAGGTCGTCGGCCAGGATCGAGCGGAACCGCCGGTACACGACCACCGCGATGGAGAGGCAGATGGCCGCCTCGGCGGCGGCGAGACCCATGATGACGAGCGTGAAGGTCTGTCCCAGGCTCTTGTCCGGCGCGAGGAACGTGTTGAACGCCACGAAGTTGAGCCCGGCGGCGTTGAGGATCAGCTCGACGCTGATCAGCATGCTGATCAGCCCGGGCCGGCTCACGATGCCGTAGAGCCCGAGCGCGAACAGGCACAGGGCCAGCACCAGGTACGACTCGATGTGCCCGAACAGCAGCGGCTGCATCACGTGCCTCCCGGCGTCCCCCGCCCCCTCTTGGCGAGGACCACCGATCCGACGATCGCCACGAGGAGCACGAGGGAGATGAGCTCGAAGACGAAGGCGTAGCTGGTGAGCAGCCGCTCGCCCACGTGGGCGATGGAGCCGTCCACCGTCACCTGCTCCGCCGGGACCCACCGGGTGGAGAGCACCGCGGTCCCGAGCACCAGCCCGGCGAAGAGCGCCACCACGAACCCCGCCCCGAGCTTGGTGGGCATCAGGAGAGGGTTCTTGTCCATCTCGCTCGGCGGCCGCGCCAGCATCACCGCGAAGATGAGGCTGATGCACACCGCTCCCACGTAGATGAGGATCTGCATCGCCGCGATGAAGTGGGTGCCCAGGTACACGTACAGCCCCGCGACCCCCACGAGCGAGGTGACCAGGCCGAGCACCGCGTGGATGAGCTGCCGGGCGCCCACGGCGACCACCCCGCCCAGGAGCGCGGTGGCGGCGAAGGCCACGAACGCCACGTCGGCGAGGTGCACGTAGAGTCGGAGGCTCGGGTCGAAGGTGAAGTTCATGGGCTCTGGCTTTCAGCTCTCGGCGTTCGGCGTCGGTTGCCGCTCACCCTTCGGGTTTGGGCTCTGCCGGGGCGTCCTCGGCCTTGGGCCGCACCTTGCGCGGCTTGTCCTCGCCCCCCTCGGCCGGGGCCGGCTTGGGCTTGGGCTGGAGGCCCCGGGCCGCCACGCGCTCCCGCAGCCGCCCGAGCAGGTCGTAGTGGAAGTCGTGCCGCGAGAAGCCGGCCAACTGGTACTCCTGGGAGTACTCCAGGGCGCTCGTGGGGCACACCTCCACGCAGTTGCCGCACAGGCTGCACTTTGTGAAGTCCAGCCGGTACTCGGTGAGCACCTTCTTCTTGGACCCCTCGGGCTTCTCCCCGGCCAGGGTGATGCACTGGGACGGGCAGGTGTTCTGGCACATCATGCACACGATGCACTTGTCCGACGCCGTGTCCTCGTCGATGACCAGGTCCGTGTGGCCCCGGAAGTTCGGGGTGATGGGCAGCGTCTGGAACGGGTAGTGGCAGGTGACGGTGGGCGACAGGCCGAACCTGGCCGTGAGCTTCATGCCCACCAGCAGGCTCCAGAGACCGGAGAAGATTTCCCGGAAGTAGCGGATCATCAGGATTCCCCGCTCAGAGCTTCAGCCAGAGGGCCGTGAGGGCCAGGTTCGCCAGGGAGATCGGGATCAGGACCTTCCAGCAGAAGTTCAGCAGCTGGTCGAAGCGCACCCGGGGGAAGGTCCAGCGCGCCCAGATCATGACGAGCAGCAGCCCGTACACCTTCAGGAGGAACCACAGGATCTGGTAGACGTTGGCGAAGAACCCGGTGGACGACGTGGTGAGGATCGCCGGGCCGTGCCAGCCCCCCAGGAAGAGGGTGGCGGCGATGGCGCACACGAGGAACATGTTCGTGTACTCGCCGAGGAAGAACAGCCCGAACCCCATCCCGGAATACTCGGTGTGGAAGCCCGCCGTGAGCTCGCTCTCCGCCTCGGGGAGGTCGAACGGGGCGCGGTTCGTCTCCGCCAGGCCCGTGATGAAGTAGATCAGGAAGGCCACCAGGCCCGTGAACGGGGGCTTGAAGATGAACCAGAAACCTCCCTGTGCGGCCACGATCTCGCTCATCTTGAAACTGCCCGACCACAGCACGATGGTGAGCAGGCTGATGAGCAGAGGGATCTCGTAGGCCACGGCCTGGGCCACGGCCCGCACCGCGCCGAACAGGCTGTACTTGTTGGCCGAGCTCCACCCCGCGATGAGCAGGGCGAGCACGTTCATGGCGGCCAGCGACAGGATGAAGAGCACGCCGATGTCGAGGTCGCGCACCTGCAGGCTCGAGGAGAAGGGGACCACGAGCAGGGCCGCGATGGGGGGGACGAAGCTGATCATCGGCGCGAGGCGGAAGAGCTTCCGGTCCGCCCCGTTGGGGATCAGGATCTGCTTGCCCATCAGCTTCACGCCGTCGATCGCGGTCTGCAGCAGCCCGAAGGGGCCGACCTCGAAGGGGCCCGGCCGGCGCTGGATGTGGCCGCAGACCTTCCGCTCCGCCCACACCATGACGGCGGCGTTGGTGAAGGTGAAGATCACCAGCACCGCCACCGAGAGGAGGATGCGGAAGATTTCGGGCGGGAAGGCTTCGAACATCGAATGTCCTCGGCGCAGGGGCCGCGGTCCGCGAGGCGGGCCGCGCTAGCGGTCGATCTCCGGGATCACCAGGTCCAGGCTGCCCCCGATGGCCACCAGGTCGGCCAGGAGCACCCCCTCGGCCAGTTCCGGGAGCAGGCTCAGGTTCGAGTAGCTCGGGGGGCGGATCTTCATCCGGTACGGCTTGTCGGAGCCGTCCGCCACCAGGTAGTAGTCCAGTTGCCCCCGGGCGGCCTCCACGGCCTGGACGGTGTCTCCGGGGCCCACCTTCAGCTTCTTGGGCACCTTGGCCATGACCGGCCCGTCGGGGAGCTTGATCAGGGCCTGTTCCACGATGCGCAGCGACTGCTCCATCTCGGCCATGCGCACCCGGTACCGGGCCAGGGAGTCGCCCTCGGGGAACGTCGGGATCTCGAAGTCGAACTCTGGGTACACCGAGTAGGGCTCCGCCTTGCGGATGTCGTAGGGGATGCCGCTGCCCCGGATCACCGGCCCGGTGGCGCCGTACTTCAGGGCCATGTCCTTGGAGATGACGCCCACGCCCTCGTTGCGCTTGCGGAAGATGACGTTGCCGGTGACGAGCTTGTCGTAGACGTCGAAGCGGCCGCGCAGGCGCTTCACGAAGGCCCTGGCGCCGTCGAGGAACCGGTCGTCCACGTCCCGGGCCACGCCGCCGATGCGGTGGTAGCTGAAGGTGATCCGGGCCCCGGCGACGTGCTCCAGGAGGTCGAGGATCGCCTCGCGGTCGTCGAAGGCGTACAGGATCGGCGTGAAGGCCCCGAGGTCGAGCAGGCACGCGCCGAACCACAGCAGGTGGCTGGCGATCCGGTTGAGTTCGGTGGTGATGACGCGGATGTACTCGGCCCGGGGGGGCACCTCGATCCCGGCGAGGCGCTCCACCGCGAGCACGTGCCCGTGGCCGAAGGAAAGAGCGCCCCCGTAGTCCATGCGCCCCACGTTGGCGTAGAAGCCCGGGTAGCTCCGGACCTCGGCCATCTTCTCGTGCATCCGGTGGCCGTACCCGATCACGGGGACCGCCTCCAGCACGTACTCGCCGTCGAGCTTCAGCACGATCCGCAGCACCCCGTGGGTGGCCGGGTGCTGGGGACCCATGTTGAGGACGAGGGTCTCCTGGCTGGGGTCCAGCGTCGGGATCATGCGGTTCCCTCCCCCTCGGGGGCGGCGTCCTTCTTCGGGCGGGGCTTGGCAGCGGGCTTCTCCCCGGTCCCGCCCTCGGCGGCCGGCGGGGCGAACTCCGGGATGAGGTCGCCCAGGCCCTTCAGGGAATCCGCGTCCTTGCGCAGCGGCCGCATGTCCCCGGCGTCGTCGGGCAGGATCAGGTGGCTCAGGTCCGGGTGCCCCTGGAAGACCACGCCGTAGAACTCGTGGGTCTCTCGCTCGTGCCAGCTGGCGCCAGGGTAGATGTCCTGGATCGAGGGGGCCGCGGGGTTCTCCCGGTCGGCGAGCAGCTTGAGCGCGGCCCGGCAGCCCCCGCCCACGTGGCTGAAGTGGTAGACCACCAGCAACTGGGGGGCCGCGTCCACCGCGGTCACGTGGTCGATGAGGAACTCGCGCTCCCGCAGGGCCTGGGCCGCCGCGCGCAGGCGCTCGGCCGGGACGAGGGCGTCCACGTGGACACCGCGCACGGCGTGGTCCAGGGCGGCCACCCGGGTGGCGCCGAGTTGCTCCAGGGCGGCTCGGACCGCGTCAGGCGACATGGGCGCCCCTGTTCTTCTTCGGCACGAGCAGCCCGCGCAGCTGGGGGAACGGGTGGCGCACGCCGGAGATCTTCTCCTGGAGCTTGAAGATGCCCTCCAGGAGCCCCTCGGGCCGGGGCGGGCAGCCGGGAACGTACACGTCCACCGGGATCAGGCGGTCCACGCCCTCGATCACGTTGTAGTTCTCCGGGATCTTGAACGGCCCGCCGGAGATGGCGCAGTTCCCCATGGCGATCACGTACTTCGGCGAGGGCATCTGCTCGTAGAGGGTCACCACCGCCGGGGCCATCTTCTTGTTCACGGTGCCGGCCACGATCATCAGGTCGCACTGGCGCGGCGACGGCCGGAACACCTCGGCCCCGAACCGGGATGCGTCGAGCCGGGCCATCCCGAAGGCCATCATCTCCAGTGCGCAGCACGCAAGCCCGAAGGTCATGGGCCAGATGGAGTTCGCCCGGCAGTAGTCGAGCACCGTGTCGACGAACGGGTTGCGCAGCACCGCGGGCACGTCGTCGTACGAGTAGCCCGGTCCCGGCTCCAGGGCCGGGCACAGGGAGCAGCCGGCGTGGGCTAGCGCGTTGGGATCTTTCGGGGCCACGTGAACACTCCCTTGCGCCACGCGTAGGCGATGGCGAGCGCGAGGATGGCGATGAAGAGGAGCACCTCCAGGAAGACCCCGAACCCGGGCACCTTGCGGTAGGCGATGGCCGCCGGGAAGAGGTACAGGACGTCCACGTCGAAGGCGAGGAACATGAGGGCGTACAGGTAGTACAGGACGCCGTACCGGATCCACGCGGGCCCGACGGGTTCCATCCCGCACTCGTAGGTGTCCATGGTCTTGGCCCCGCGGCTGCGGGGGCCGAGCAGTGCGGCGATGGCGAAGGGGGCGGCGGCGGCGAGGAAGCCCACCCCGAGGAAGGTGAGGACGTAGGCGTGGTCGAGGACCCACTTGCTATCCAACGACTTCCCTCCTTCGCGCCGGGCGGGTGACGGCGCGGGACCATATTGCATCCGCCGGACGGGTGTCAATAAAAAGACGGTTCCTCCGGGGAATCTACCGATCGGTCGGTCCCGAAGCGTTGGGTGAGCCCCTCGGGCGGAGACTGCGCTATACTCCGCGCGGGTGTATCCACGGGGCGGTTGCGGGGTGAGGAAGGGACACGATGCGAAACGGCGAATCCACCCGGCGCGAGTTCCTCGCGGGCGCGATGGGCGCGGCCCTGCTGCCCGGCATCGGCGCCGCAGCGCCCTGCCCGCCGACCGAAGAGAACCCCGAGGGGCCCTTCTACCTTCCGGGCGCGCCCTTCCGGGTGCGGCTCGCCGAGGCGGAGGAGCCCGGTCGCCGGCTCGCCGTGACCGGGCGGGTGCTGGCGCTGCCCGGCTGCGCCCCCGCTCCGGGCGCGGTGCTGGACGTGTGGCACGCGAGCGACGCCGGCTCCTACTACAATCTGGAGGGGGGCGGGACCCCCGAGGATTTCCAGCTGCGGGGCCGGGTGAGGGCCGGCGCGGACGGGAGCTACCGCTTCGAGACCGTGCTGCCCGGCCACTACCGGGTGACCCGGCGCTGGACGCGGCCGAGGCACATCCACGTCCGGGTGGAGCACCCCGGGTACCGACCGCTTGTCACCCAGGTGTACTTCCCGGGCGACCCCCACCTGGCCCGGGATCCCCTGGTACGGCCCGGGTTGCTGGCCGCCCTGGGGGGTTCCGGCACCGTGGAGGACGGCGAGGGGCCGGTGGAGGCCGCGTTCGACTTCGTGCTGGGTCCGCCTTAGGGGAGCCGGCGGGGCTGGGCAGGGGAGGCTGCGGACGGGCATGGCGAGAGAGCCCCGGGGTTCCGGCAACGGTTCGGAGGAGCTGCACCGGCTGGTCCTGAGCAGCATCTCGGACGCCGTGTTCATCACCTCCGAGGACGGGGTCTTCACCTACATCTGCCCCAACGTGCACACGATCTTCGGCTACTCCCGGGAGGAGGTCGCCGGGCTGGGAACGATCCAGCGGCTGCTCGGGGCGATCCGGTTCGAGCGCGCGGCCCTCGACGCCCGGCGGGAACTGGAGAACATCGACCACGTCGTGCGGGACAAGGCCGGCCAGGAGCACGCGCTCCTGGTGAACGTGAAGCGGGTCGACATCGACGGGGGCACCGTGCTCTACACCTGCCGGGACGTGACCGAGCGCCGCAAGATCGAGCAGGCGCTGGTGCGCAGCGAGGGGCGGCTGCGGGAGTTGGGGCGCCAGCTCGTGTCCGCCCACGAGGCGGAGCGGGCCCGGGTCTCCCGGGAGCTCCACGACGAGGCCGGCCAGTCGCTCACCGCCCTCAAGATCCACCTCGAGCTGCTGCAGGACTCGCTCGGGGGCGAGGCGGCCCGGCAGGTGCGCGAGGCCGTCGGGATCGTGGAGGCCACCATGGACCGGGTGCGGTTCCTCGCCGCCGACCTCCGGCCCCCCGCCCTCGACGCCCTGGGGCTCGAGGGCGCCCTGGAAGGCTGCTGCCGGACGTTCGAGCGGCGGATCCGGATGCCCATCCGGTACGACGGGGAGCCGCTCCCGGAGCTCCCGGACGCGGTGCGCCTCTCCCTGTACCGGTTCCTCCAGGAGGCCCTGACCAACGCGGCGAAGCACGCCGAGGCCTCGGAGGTCCGGGTGGAGGTGACATCGGGGGCGGGCGTCGTGCGGCTGGCGGTGGAGGACGACGGGGCCGGGTTCGACGTGTCGAAGCTGCCCGCGGCGGACGACCGGCCCCACATCGGCCTCGCGGGGATGCGGGAGCGGTTGGAACTGCTCGGGGGGACGCTGGAGATCGACTCGACCCCGGGCCGCGGCACCCACGTGGCGGCGGTGGTCCCGGTCCCGGGTCCGCGGCGCGGCGGGGCGTCAGGAAGGAGGAGCCGGTGATCCGAGTTGCCGTGGCGGACGACCATCACCTGGTGCGGCAGGGCATCTGCGCCCTCCTGGAGAAGGCGGCGGACATGGAGGTGGTGGGCCAGGCGGAAGACGGGCTCGCCGCGGTGGACCTCGTGCGCCGCACGCCGCCGGACATCCTGGTGGCGGACGTGGCGATGCCGAGGATGAACGGCATCCAGGCCGCGGAGAGGGTCAGCGCCCTCGGGGTGCGCACCCGGGTGGTGATCCTGTCGATGTACTCCGACGAGAGCCTCGTGCGGCAGGCCCTGCGGTGCGGCGCCGTGGGCTACCTGCTGAAGCGTTCGGTGACCGAGGAACTGCTCATCGCGGTCCGGGCCGCCCACCGGGGGGAGACCTACCTGAGCCCGGCGGTATCCCGCGTCCTGGTGGAGGCCCTGGAGCGCCGGGGAGGGGCCGAGCCGGACCCGCGGCCCCTCGACCGGCTGAGCCCCCGGGAACGGCAGGTCCTGAAGCTGGTGGCCGAGGGGCGCTCCAACGGGGAGATCGGAGACGTCCTGGGCGTGAGCCGCAAGACGGTGGAGAAGCACCGGGCGAACGTCATGGCGAAGCTGAGGGTCCGGGACCTGGCGGGTCTGATCCGGCTGGCCCTGAAGGAGGGGTTGATCTTCCTGGAGGAGTGAGCAAGGCGAGAGCGAACCGCGACGCCCCCGGGTCGGCCGCCTGGGGGCGTTTTTTTCGGAAAGGTAGGGTTCGCCCCCATGTTCACCCCCCGGGGATCGCGTCAAGCTGGGGCGCCCTCGGGGCGGAGCCCCGCCCCTGTTGCCCTTCCCGACCCTGCCCGGTCCCGAAAGAGGAGGAGTGCATGAACCTGCGGAAGCCCAACGCCAACGAGGCCACCAGCACCTTCAACCGGTCCCGCGACGTGGTGCCCATGTCGGGCATCTGCACTGCCTGCGTCGACGGATGCAAGGGCGGCTGCGAGATCTGGCTGTCCAGCTTCCGGGGCCGGGAGGTCCTCTACCCGAGCCGGTACGGCGACGTCACGGCCGGAGCGGACAAGGACTACCCGATCGACTACTCCCACATCAACATCCAGGGCTACGCCGTGGGCGCCGAGGGCCTGCCCAAGGGCGTCAAGGCCGGCCCGGACACGGCGGTGTTCCCGGCGGTCAACGTCGAGACCGAGTACGGGTGGGAGAAGAAGGTCAAGCTCAAGACCCCGGTGTTCACGGGCGCCCTGGGCTCCACCGACATCGCCCGGAAGAACTGGGAGCACTTCGCCGTGGGCGCCGCCATCGCCGGCGTGACGCTGGTGTGCGGCGAGAACGTGTGCGGCGTGGACCCGCAGCTCGAGCTCGGCAAGGGCGGCAAGGTGAAGAGCTCCCCGGAGATGGACCGCCGGATCGACACCTACAAGCGCTTCCACGAGGGCTACGGCGAGATCCTCGTGCAGATGAACGTGGAGGACACCCGCCTCGGCGTGGCGGAGTACGTGCTCGAGAAGCACGGCCTCGACACCATCGAGCTCAAGTGGGGCCAGGGTGCCAAGTGCATCGGCGGCGAGATCAAGGTCGACTCGCTGGACCGCGCGGTGGAGTTGAAGCGGCGCGGCTACGTGGTGCTCCCGGACCCGACCTTGCACGAGAACGAGCGGGCCTTCCGCCACGGCGCCATCAAGCAGTTCGAGCGGCACTCCCGGCTGGGCTTCGTGACCAAGGAGGACTTCCTCAACGAGGTGCAGCGCCTGCGCAAGCTGGGCTTCAAGAGGGTGACCTTGAAGACCGGGGCGTACTCCATGGTGGAGCTGGCCATGGCCCTTCGCTGGTGCTCCGAGGCCAAGATCGACCTCCTCACCATCGACGGCGCCCCGGGCGGGACGGGCATGAGCCCGTGGCCCATGATGAACGAGTGGGGCATCCCCACCTTCTACCTCCAGGCCCTGGCCTACGAGTTCGCGGAGAAGCTCCGGAAGAAGAAGATGCGCGTGCCCGACCTCGCCATGGCCGGCGGGTTCTCCAGCGAGGACGGTGTCTTCAAGGTCCTCGCCATGGGGGCTCCCTACTTCAAGGCGGTCTGCATGGGCCGGGCGCTCATGATCCCGGGGATGGTCGGCAAGAACATCGGCGAGTGGATGGCCACGGGCGAGCTCCCCAAGACCGTTTCCCAGTACGGCAACCAGGCGGACCAGATCTTCGTGGTCTTCGAGGAGCTCGAGGACAAGTACGGGGCCGACATCAAGGACATCCCCTTCGGCGCCATCGGCATCTACACGTACGCCGAGAAGCTCAAGACGGGCCTGCGCCAGCTCATGGCCGGCGCCCGGAAGTTCCGGCTGGATCTGCTGGACCGGGGAGACCTGATGGCCCTCACGGAGGAGGCGGCCAAGGTTTCGGGCATCCCCTACGTGATGGACGCGCGCCGGAAGGAGGCGGAGAAGATCCTGGAGGGCTGAGGTTCGGTTTCCTTGCGCCCGGCGCCGCCGGGTGTCCCTTTCGGGGAGCGGGGCCGCGGCTCCGCTCCCCGCTGTTTCTCTCGGGTCGGGCGGCAGGTCAGCCCGTTCCCGCGGAACCCCCTTCGTCGAGTGCCGCGGCCAGCTCCGCCGGGAACGCGTCCCACTCCACTCCCATGCGGTTGCGGATGGCCGAGGCGCCGGCCGCCCCCACGGGGCGGGACCAGCGCACCTGCCCCTGCCCCGTCGCGGGGCCCCAGGGGGCGTAGACCGTCAACTGGACGTGCTGGCCGACGCGGCCGGCGAAACGGCACTGGACCCGGATCCCCAGGGAGGACAGGTCCTCCGCCAGGGCCCGGACGCCTCCGGGGTCCACCCGGACCAGCATCTTGACGGGCCGGCGGGCGGCGCGCCGCTTGGCTCCGGCGCTGCCCTCCGCCCCGGCCAGCACGCTGTCCCTCGGGACCGGGGCCCCCCTCGCCTGGGCCGTGGCCTCCGCGTCTCCGAGCTTCCTCTCCAGAAGGGCGATCAGGGCCGTGGGGTCGGGGCGGATGCCGGAGCACCCCAGCCTCTCGTAGCGCGCGAGGGCGCGGGCGCTGGTCAGCGCCCGCCGCAGGTGCAGCACCCGGTCCCTCGGCGACTCGAGGCAGCGCTCCCACACCAGGGACTCCCGCACGCGGTCCCTCTCGGCCTCCACCCCGGCGCACAACTCGTCCTCGCAGGAGCGGCAAAGGCCGCCCGGCCGAATCCGGGTCAACACCCCTGAACGCCCACAGGCCGTGCATTTCGCCATGACGCCGAACCCCCTGTCGGTTCCCACCCCTGCCGGCGACGCCGCCGGGTCGATCGTCGCAGGAACACCGTAGCGCCCTCGTCGCCCTTCCGCAACCCCCGGTGGGGACCCCTGGAAGTGTGCCGGCGGACTGGTACCCTGGGAGCGGAGGAACTCGCCGTCGCCGGGGAGGAACGAGGGGTCCATGACGCGAACGGGCTATCGGCTCCTGGGGTTCTCCGCGCTCGCCGCCGTGGGGTTGATCGCGGCGGACGCGCTGGTGGACTACTGGGTCTTCTACGAAGCGCCTCTGGCCGAGATCC